>DASYTT010000174.1:0-3129 GCA_036002045.1 Gemmatimonadales bacterium | reverse complement strand
GATGATGGCCCGGTCCAGCAGCGTCACCACGATGGCGATCAGCATGCCGACCGCCGAGAGCCGATTGCCCCGTACCGCCGTGGCGGGGCTCGACAGCCATTTGAGACCGATGATGAAACAGGCCGCGGCGGTGAGATAAGCGAGTTGGGCCAGCCAGCCGGGCATTACCTGGCCTCCGGCTTCCGCTTGAACATCTGGAGCATCCGATCGGTGACCGCGTAGCCGCCCACCACATTGATCATCGCGAAGACCACTGCGACAAAGCCCAGCCCGCTCGCCAGCCAGCCATGTCCCCCGCCGGCCACCACCAACGAGCCCACGATCGTGATCCCGCTGATCGCGTTCGCCCCCGACATGAGCGGGGTGTGCAGCATGGTAGGCACCCGGTTGATCAGCTCGACCCCGAGGAAGGTGGCCAAGGTGAAAATGACGATGCTGGCAATCAACGCTTCCATGGGTCTCCCGCTTACTGGTTACTGGTCACTGGTCACTGGTCACTGGTCACTGGTCCCTGGTCCCTGGTTACCGTCATGGGTCCTGCAATCGGATCGTCCGCTGCGATCTGTACCTTTCCCTCCTTGGTCAGATACTCCAGCAGGCTCTGCAGATTCCGGCTGTACATCACGCTGGCGTGCTGGGGGATCTGGCTCGCGAGATTGAGCGGCCCGAGAATGCTGACGCCATACGCTACCACGGTCTCCTCCGGGCGCGACAGCTCGCAGTTGCCGCCCGTCTCCACCGCGAGGTCCACGATCACGGATCCCGGCTTCATGCCGCGGACCATCTCCTCCGTGATGAGCCGCGGCGCGGCTTTGCCCGGGACCTGCGCCGTGCTGATCACCAGATCCATCTCGGGCAGGTGCTTTCCCACTGCCGCGAGCACTTTCCGCTGTTGTTCTTCCGCCAGCTCCCGCGCGTAGCCTCCCGTCCCCTCCGCCACCCCGCTGACAGCCTCGGCCTCCACAAAGCTCGCGCCCAGGCTCTGTACCTGTTCCTTGACCACGGGCCGCACGTCGAAGGCGCTCACCACCGCCCCGAGTCGTCGAGCGGTCGCGATCGCCTGCAACCCCGCCACACCCGCGCCGAGAATAAAGGCCTTGCCCGGCGGAATCGTCCCGGCCGCCGTGGTGAGCATGGGGAGCAGCCGCGCCAGATGACTCGCGCCCAGCAGCACTGCTTGATAACCTGCAATCGTGGCCTGCGAGGACAGCGCGTCCATGGACTGCGCCTTGCTGACCCGCGGCACCAGCTCCATCGCCAGGACCGTGAGCTTGCGCTCGGTCGCCGCAGGCAGCAGCGCCTCTCGACGCTGCTGCACCAGCCCGATGACGATGGTCCCACGGGCGGCAGCACTGAGCTCCTCCGCATCCGGAACCTGCACCGAGAGCAGCACCTCGCTCTCGGCCAGAATCTTGCCGCGCTCGGCCGAAACCTTGGCACCGGCCTTGAGGTACGCCGCATCGGGAAAGCTGGCGCGCTTCCCCGCGCCCGCCTCCATAACGACTTCGTGTCCCGCCGCCCGCAGCCGTTCCACCCCCTGGGGCACCAGCGCCACCCGCCGCTCCTGCGGGGCGGTCTCACGCAAAACTCCTAATCGCATGCGCCGCTCATAGGCTCAACCTCATGCGCCTCGCTGAAAGAATCCCGAAAAATCTGTGAAATCTGTGGTTACATCGGACAAGCTCACCGGACGCGGCCCGTAGCCGTGAGCCGCGCAAAACTATACAATCCGCCCATGCCAGCACAGGTCCGCGTCTTCGCCCCCGGGTCGGTCGGCAACGTCGGCCCCGGATTCGACATTCTGGGTCTGGCGATAGGCGGCGCGGGCGACACCGTGCTCGCCAGGAAGCTCCCCGAACTCGGCGTCGTCATCACCGCGTCGGGGCACCCTTCCCTCTCGGTGGATCCCACGAAGCACACCAGCGGTATCGCGGCACTCGAGGTGCTGCGCCGGGCCAACGCAGCCTTCGGACTCAGCCTGGAAGTCGCGAAGGGTCTTCCTTTGTCCGGTGGACAGGGCGGTAGCGCTGCTTCGGCGGTTGCCGGCGCGCTCGCCGCGAATCTGCTGCTCGAGGAGCCCCTCCCGGAGCAGGCCCTGCTGGAGGCCGCGCTCGAGGCCGAGGCTGTCGTCGCAGGTCGCCATGCCGACAACGTGGTCGCGATTCTGCTCGGCGGGCTGGTGCTGGTCCGCTCGCTCGAGCCGCTCGAGGTCGTCCGCCTGCCGGTGCCGGCTCGGCTGCGCGTGGTGCTCGCCCATCCCGACCGCGCGATGCCGACGCGGACAGGACGCGCAATGCTTCCCGCCATGATTCCGCGCGCAGACGCGGTGTATCAGGCGGCACAGGTCGGAGCCCTCGTCGCGGCAGCACACTCGGGAGACCTCGCGCTCTTCGGCCGCGCCATCCAGGATCGCATCGCCGAGCCGGCTCGCGCTCCCCTGCTCGCCGGGTTTTCGGAGGCCAAGGCGGCCGCCCTCGCTGCGGGAGCGCTCGGCTGTTCCATTTCGGGCAGTGGACCCACGGCGTTCGCTTTGGTGGGTGACAACGAGACCGGGGGAGCCGTCGCCCTCGCGATGCGCGAGGCCTACACCCGGGCCGGCATCGGCTGCACCACGCGGCTCGCCGCTCCCGATCTTGAGGGCGCAAGGCGCCTATGACCAGCCCCGCTGGCGCCGTGATGTGGCAGGTCTGCATCGCCTGTGGCGCCCGCTTCGACGAGCTCGAACCGGCAACGCGCTGCCGGAGCTGCGGCGGCCTGCTCGACGTGAAACACCAGTCACCTGCCGTAGTCGGCCAAGCCCTCAGGAATTTTTTCGACCACCGGTCCGACCGTCCGACCGTCCGACCGTCCGACCATTTGTCGTCCGTCCCGCTGTCGTCCGGCGTCTGGCGTTTCCAGGAATTGGTGCTGCCCGGCGCGGAACAGATCGTGAGCTACCCCGAGGGCAACACCCCCCTGCTGCGTCGCGCCGAAATCGCGGCCTGGGCCGGCATCAGCGATCTCTCGCTCAAGCACGAGGGTCAGAATCCCACCGGTTCCTTCAAGGACCGCGGCATGACCGTCGCGATCACGCAGGCGTTGCGGATCGGCGCGCGCGCCGTCGTCTGCGCCTCCACCGGCAACACCTCG
>DASYTT010000173.1:0-29761 GCA_036002045.1 Gemmatimonadales bacterium | reverse complement strand
GGGGGAGCGCCCCACATCGAGGTCCAGCGGACCACCCACTCCCCACCCGCTCCAACGGCCGAAAAGATAGTCCCCGGGAGGGCCGGCGTCAATCGCGCGGGTAGGGCTAACCTATTGCCCTACAAGCGATGATCGGGTGAGCGGAGGAGCTACGGCAGCTGGCCGAGGTAGGCGACCATTCGCCCATCGGCCCCGCCGGAGCCGCGATGGCTGAAGAACAGCCGACTGTCGTGCTTAGCGCAGAATTGTGATGTGGAGACCTTTTCCACCCCCATGTTGATCGCCTGCTCGGAGAGCACTGCCCGCAAATCGAGTCCGCCCCTCCCACCCGTGGGCGCGCTAACACCACAGGCCAGAAATACTTCCGACGTTACTTCATAACACAAGCCGCAAATCCCTACTCCACAATGCACTAACAAATCTTCCACACGAGATCCCTGCCGCAGCAAAACGGCGAGCCCCTTGGGCAGAATAGCCCCCGCCACTCCGCGCCAGCCGGCGTGCAGCAGCAATACCACGTGCCGCACCGGGTCTACCACGTATACCGGGATACAGTCTGCCACGCTCACCGCGAGCAACAGGCCCGGGGTGCCGGTCCCGTGACCGTCGGCACCCTCGAGGATCACCAAACCGTTACCGGCTTGGTGCCAGAGGATTTCGCTACCATGGACCTGGCGGGAGACGATCAGCGCGGAGAACTCGGGAAGGCTGCTGCGGAGCTGCCGCCAGCGCTCCATTACTTGACCCACGGACGCGGTGACCCCGGCCAAGCCGAGATCGAAGGGGATGCCATCTCCGCGGCCGGTAATCCCCGCCACAACCCCGTATCGCTTACGCCAGTCAGCCAGCTCGAACCGCGGCACCGGTCCGGCGACCGGCGTCTCAATCATCCAGCCGCTGAATCTCGGCACCCAGCGCGCGGAGCCGGTCGTCGATGTGCTCGTAGCCGCGCTCGATCTGCCCGATGTTGTGGATGACGCTGGTGCCTTCGGCCGCGAGCGCCGCGAGCAGCATGGCCATGCCGGCCCGGATGTCGGGCGAATCCACCGTTCCGCCGTGCAGGGCGGAGGGACCGGCAATCACCGCCCGGTGGGGATCACAGAGTACGATGCGACCGCCCATGGCGATCAGCTTGTCGACGAAGAAGAGGCGCGACTCGAACATCTTCTCGAAGATGAGCAGGTTGCCGGAGCACTGGGTCGCCGTCACGATCGCAATCGACATGGCGTCCGCGGGAAAAGCGGGCCACGGCCCATCCTCGAGCTTGGGGATATGGCCGCCGAGGTCCGGACGAATCCGGCGCTCCTGCTCGCGATCGATTACCAGCGCGCTTCCCTCGAAGCGGGGCCGGATGCCGAGCCGGTCGAAACCGTACAGAATGCTGCGCAGCTCCTCGGGACGTACCGGGTCGATCGTCAGGCTACCGTTGGTCACGGCGGCGAGTCCGAGGAAGCTGGCCACTTCGATGTGGTCGGCGCCGATCTCGAAGCGAGCGCCTCCGAGCGGCCGGCCTCCTTCGATCACATACTGATTCGAACCGATCCCCTCGATGCTGGCGCCCATAGCCACCAGGCAGCGCGCCAGATCCTGGACGTGGGGCTCGGCGGCAGCGTTCCGGAGCACCGTCCTGCCCCGCGCCGCAACGGCCGCCATCAGCGCGTTCTCGGTTCCGGTGACGCTCGGCTCATCGAGGAAGATCTCGGCGCCGCTCAGGTGCCGGGCCTCGATCTCGTAATTGTCGCCCAGCAGCACGCTCGCGCCGAGCGCCTCGAGCGCCAGAAAGTGCGTGTCTACTCTCCGCCGGCCGATCACGTCCCCCCCGGGGGGAGGCAGCGAGACCCGTCCGAAGCGCGCCAGCAGGGGGGCGGCGAACAGAATCGACGCCCGGATCCGGGCAGACAGGCCGGGGTCGAGCGGCTTGCTGCTGGCGGCCCGGGTATCGATCGAAAGCGAGTTAGGACCGGTCCAGGCCACCGCCGCGCCGAGGTCGCTGAGCAGAGCCGCCATCGACTCGACATCACGGATCCGCGGGACGTTGTCCAGCAGGACCGGGCCGTCGGCCAGCAGCGTCGCAGCGAGGATGGGGAGCGCCGCATTCTTATTGCCGGCGGGGCGCACCTTCCCGTTGAGGGGGCGCCCCCCGCGGACTTGAAATCGCGCTGGCATGGCGCAAACCTCACCCGGCGCGCGTGGGCCCGTCAAGCGGACCGAGTTATCTTTTCGGGAGGGAGGCAGCTATGCCCGGATGGGTTGGCCCGACCGTGGCGATCTCGCTCGTGATCATCGCCCTGGCGTTCGCCGCGATTGCCGCCGGCTCGGTGCTGCTCGCCCGCGCGGCGCAAAAGGAAATCGCCGAGCTCTCCGACAAGCTCGAGGGCATTCGCGGCGATCTGCACGACGCGATGCACGCGGTCCGCCGGGTGGCGGAAGCCGGCGAGGACGTTTCGGGCAAGCTCAAGGAAGAAATCCAGCACTATCTCGCCACCAGCCGCGCGATCCGGCACGATCTCGAGCGAGGGGTGCGTCGCGTCAAAACCCGGCTCGCCGATCTCGACGCCCTCTATGAAGTCGTGCACGAAGAGGTCGAGGAGACCGCGCTCGACGTCGCGGCCAAGGTCCGCTCGGTGCGCAACGGGGCGGGTGTGGTGAGCCGCCTGCGTCGCCTGCTGGTGCGGTCGCGGCGCTGATGTTCCGGCGGGTGCTGCTTGCCGTCGTGCTGGTCGCGGCGTGGTCGCTGCTGCATCCCACCGCCGCGCACGCCTGGACTCCCGGCACTCACATCTACCTCGGCGAAGCAATCCTGGCCAACCTCCGGTTGCTCCCGCCGGGGGTCGCCTCGCTGCTGGCGGCCTTTCCGTTCGACTACCTCTACGGGACGATCGCCCCGGACACCTCGATCGCCAAAAAATACGTGCCGGCCGGCCGGCATTCGCACTTCTGGAACGTGGGACAAGAAACCTTTGACTACGCTCCGAGCGACGCCTTGCGGGCGTTCGGGCTGGGCTATCTCTCGCACCTGGCCGCCGATACCATCGCCCACAACTACTTCGTGCCGCGCCAGCTCGTGCTCACCGCCAGCACGCGCTCGATGGGACACAGCTACTGGGAAAGCCGGGTGGAGACCCAGCTCGGCCAGAAGTATTCCCGCAAGGCGCGCGAGATCATCCGGCTGGATCAGAGCGCGGCCGACCGGCACCTGGAGCGGATCATCTCGCCGACGCTGTTCAGCGTGCGCACCAATCGCCGGATCTTCCGCGGGATGGTCCGGCTCGCGCATACCCGCGGCTTCCACCGCGCGATGCAAACCGCCGAGGAGCGGAGCCGCTGGCTGCTGCACAATCAGGACGTGGAGCGCCACCTGCGGATTGCCTATGACCTGACGGTGGAAATGCTCGGCGCCGCCGAGCAGGGCGGCGAAGCAGCCAAGGTGCGCGCCCTCGACCCGAATGGCGCCCAGGCTTTGCGCGCGGCCAAGCGGCTGCGCAGGAAAGAGCTCGGGCTCGGGAGCCTGGGCTCTCCCACGCGGCTGCTGGAGCTTGCGGAAGAGCGTTTCGGGACGCGCAAGCTCGAGCTGGGGTACTGGAAGGAGTCCCGTATCGAGCGGCCCTGGGCCGATCGCAAGGGCGTTGCCCACGCGCCGGCCAGCGGCCCGCTGGCTATCTCATCCGGGGAATAGCTGCGCAACTCCGCTGATCAGCCGGTCGATTTCCGCTTCCGTCGTATAACACGCGCAGCCCGCGCGCACCAACCCGTCCTCGACGAGTCCCAGTCGCTCCACCACGGTGAGCGCGTAAAAGTCGCCATGGCTCACGAAGACGGCGCGTTCGGCCAGCCGCTCGGCGACCGTGGCCGCCGCCATGCCGTTGACCGTAAACGCGAGCGTCGGGGTACGCGGCGCGTCCGGCGGAGGCCCGTACAGCCTCACCCGTCGATGTGCGGCCAGGCCGTCCCAGAGCCGTCGGAAGAGGGCGGCGCTCCGGCGATGCAGCTCGGAATAACAGACGGCGAGGCTGCCCCGCCGGGTAGAACCGTGGCCCAGCCCCGCGAGAAAATCCACCGCCGCCCCGGCGCCGACGATCCCCTCGTGATTCTGGGTGCCCGTCTCCAGCCGCTCGGGTGCGGTATCCGGAGCGGGAATCAGCTTGGGCAGATCCAGCGCTTCGATGCGCTCCTTGCGCCCGAAGAGAAAGCCGACGTGCGGGCCATAGAACTTGTAGGCCGAGCCGGCCAGGAAGTCGCAGCCGAGCGCCTGCACGTCGAGCAGCAGGTGCGGCGCGCCATGCACCGCATCGACGAACGACAGGACTCCCGCTTGCCGCGCGAGCGCGCATGCGGCGGCTGTGTCCACCACGGTCCCCAGGCTGTTCGAGGCCGCGCCGATGGCCAGCAGCCGGGTCCGCGGACCCAGCAGACTCGGGAGCTGGTTGAGGTCCAGAGTGCCGTTTTCCACGCGGAGCGGCAGGGTCCGGAGCACGATCCCCCGCTCGCGCGCGAGCGCCTGCCAGGGAGCGACGTTCCCGTGATGATCGAGCTCCGTGACGATGACCTCATCGCCCGCGCTCCATTCCCGGCCCAGCGCACGGCTCAGATGATAGGTGAGCGTGGTCATGTTGAGGCCGAAGGCGATCTCGTCGGGCCGGGCGTTCAGAAAATCCGCGAGCGCAGCCCGGGCAGCTTCCAGCAACTCGTCGGTCTCGGCGCTGCTCGGGTAATGCCAGTGGGTATTGGCGTTGTGGTGAAACAGGTAGTCGTTCATCGCCGCCACCACCGCCGTGGGGACCTGGGTCCCGCCCGGCCCATCGAAGTACGCGACGGGCTGACCGAGATGCCGACGGGTCAACGCGGGAAACTGGGCCCGGATGGCCTCGACAGCTGCGACGCCCCCGATCCGAATGCTCACCGTCATGCGCGGGCGAGCCTCCGCTGCAGCACCGGCTGCACTCCCTTGGGGTCGGCCTTCCCCTGGCTCTGCTTCATCACCTGACCGGTCAGGAATCCGAGCAGCTTCACCTCGCCGGCCCGGAAGCGTTCCACTTCTTTGGGATGGGTCGCCAGGACCTCGTCCACCCAGCGTTCCAGCTCGCTCTCGTCGCGGACTTGCACCAGTCCCAGGCGCTCCGCGACCGCACGGGGCTCTCCCCCCGTCGCCGCCAGCTCGGCGTACACCTTCTTGGCTGCCTGGTGGCTCACGATGCCTTGCTCGACTAGGGCGATCAGCTCCGCGAGCCGCTTCGGCGCCACCGCAAACGAACCGCTCAGGTTGTATCCCGTCATCCCGTCCTGCATGATCCAATTGGCGGCCACCTTGGCGGGTGCGCCGGCCTCGACCACCGACTCGAAGTAGTCCGCGATCCCGCGCTCGCTGGCGAGCACCCCGGCGTCATAGGGCGGCAGCCCAAACACGGCCATCAGGCGTCCGCGTTTGGCCGAGGGGAGCTCGGGCAGCTCGCTGCGCACCGCCTCGATCCATTCCGGGGTCAGCACCAGCGGGGGAAGATCGGGATCCGGGAAATAGCGATAATCGTGGCTCGCTTCCTTGGAGCGCATCGGGCGCACCGTGCCCCCGGCCGCGTTGAAGAGCAGGGTCACCTGGGAAACCGGCTCGCCCCGCTCCAGCAGCGCTTGTTGCCGCGCCCGCTCGGCGTCGAGCGCCCGCTCCACGTTGGCAAAGCTGTTCAAGTTCTTGATCTCGGTCTTGGTGCCGAGCCGCGATTCTCCCGCGGGGCGCAGGGAGATGTTCGCGTCGACCCGGAGGCTGCCCTTTTCCATGCTGCATTCGCTCACGCCGGCGTACACCAGGAGCTGCCGCAGCGTGGTGAGATAGCTGCGCGCCTCCGCCGGGGAGCGGAGATCCGGCCCGCTCACGATCTCGGCGAGCGGGACGCCCGCACGATTGAGGTCGACCGCCGTTTTGCCCGGGATGCGGTCGTGCAGCGACTTCCCCGCATCCTCCTCCACGTGCAGTCGCTCGATGCTGACCTCGATCGGCCCGCGTTCGGCGGATTCCAGCGCCACCGTACCCCCGGTCGCCAGGGGCCGGTCGAACTGGGAAATCTGATAGCCTTTGGGGAGGTCGGGATAGAAATAATTCTTGCGCGCGAAGATGCTGCGCTCCGCAACCCTGCCGCCGAGCGCCAGCGCGGCCCGGACCGCCAGGCGGATCGCCTGCGCGTTCGGGACCGGGAGCGCACCCGGCAGCCCCAGGCAGACCGGGCAGACGTTGGTGTTGGGCGGATCCCCGAAGGCAGTCGAGCAGGCGCAGAACATCTTGGAGCGGGTACCCAGCTGGACGTGAACCTCGAGTCCGATCACGGTTTCCCAGCGCATCAGCGGACCTCGGCCACTGCATCGAGCTCGCGCTCGAGCGTGCGTGCCACAGCCAGCATCTTCGCTTCCTCGAAATGCGGCGCGATCAGCTGCCCGCCGATCGGCAATCCTTCGCTCCGCCCCACCGGAAGACTCATCGCCGGCAGCCCGGCAAGGCTGGCGGGACACACGAAGATGTCCGCCAGGTACATCGCCACGGGATCGGAGGTTTTCTCGCCCGCCTTGAACGCCGGAGTGGGGGTCGTCGGGGTGAAGAGCAGGTCGACCCCCGAGGCAAACGCGCTCGCGAAATCCGCGACGATGGCCGCACGCGCGGCCTGGGCGCGCCCGTAGTAGGCACTGTAATAACCCGCACTCAGCACATATGTCCCGACGAGAATGCGGCGGCGCACCTCGGGCCCGAACCCCTTGCCGCGGGTCGCTCGGTAGAGCGCGCGCACATCGCCGTTGGCCGCGAAGCGCGGGCCGTAGCGCGCGCCGTCGTAGCGGGCCAGGTTCGCCGCGGCCTCTGCCGGCGCGATGATGTAGTAGGTCGGCACCGCATAGCGACTGTGCGGCAGCGAGACGTCCACCATCCGCGCGCCGAGTCCGCGCAGCCGGGCGATCGCCACCTCGCAACCCGCGCGCACGCCCGCATCGAGATCGGCGGGGAAATACTCCGCCGGGAGTCCGATCGTCATGCCCGCGAGCGACGGCGGCGCCGGCAACGGCGCGAGGGGCGGACGCTCGAAGGTCGTCGCGTCGCGCGGATCGTGCCCGGAAATAACGGCTAAGACGCGCTCGGCCTCGTCCACGCTGCGGCCGAAGGTGGAGATGCAGTCCAGCGAGGAGCCGAAGGCCACCAGCCCATAGCGGCTCACCCGACCGTAGCTGGGCTTGACCCCGACGATCCCGCAGAAGCTGGCCGGCTGGCGCACCGAACCGCCGGTCTCGGAGCCGAGGGCCGCCGGCACGGCGCCGGCTGCCACCAGCGCGGCGGAGCCGCCCGAGGAGCCGCCGGGGACCCGCTCCGGATCGAGCGGATGGCGGACGCGCCCGTAAGCCGAGTGCTCGGTCGAGGAGCCCATCGCGAACTCATCGAGATTGGCTTTGCAGGCCACCAGCGCGCCGGCCGCGCGCAGCCGGTTGACCACGGTGGCGTTATAAGGAGAGACGTACCCCTCGAGGATCCGGGAGCCGCAGGTGGTGGGCTGCTCCACCGTGACAATGTTGTCCTTGAGGGCGATGGGCATCCCGTGCAGAGCCCCTCGGCTCGGCCGCGACTCCACCCGCGCGGCCTCCGCCTCGAGGGCCGCGGTTGACCAGGAGAGCGTCGCATTGAGCCCGCGCTCCGCGAGCTCGCTCAGCCGGCGCTCGACCTCACGCGCGATGTCGCGCGGAATCACGGCTCCTCCATCGCGCCGAGCCGCGGCACCACGAAGAAGCCGTCCACGAACTCGGGGGCCAGCGTCGCGGGGGGCCGCAGCAGATCCGCCGGTTGCACTTCGTCCGGACGGAGCGGCGCGCGTTCCGGCCCGGCCAGGTAGCTGGCACCCGGTTGCCGATCTTCCAGCTCCGCGAGCTGCGCCACGAAGCCCACGATGCGATCCATCTGCTCGGTGAGCTCGGGCAGCTCGTCCGGCTCGACGGCGAGCTCCGCCAACCGGGCCACGTGCTGGACGTCCTTCGGAGTGACGCTCATGCCCCCTCTCCCCAATCCCGCTCGAGGCCGGCAAAGCCGACGAGCAGCTGCTTCATCCCGACGCTATCGTCGTCGAACAGCACGCTCACCTTGAGATCCTTGCCCACGCCCGAGAGGCCCTGCACCGTCCCGCTGCCGAAGCGACGGTGGCGCACCCGCTCTCCCTTCACCAGGCGCGGCGCGTCCTGATTCTGCTGGTCCTCATCGATCGCGTAGAGGCGGGTCGGCGTGGCGCGCGGCACGCTGGTCACTTCCCAGGGCGCCAGCCAGCCACCCGAGGTGCGCCGGGGAGCCCAGAGCGACGCGGTGCTCTTCTCCTCCAGCAATTCGGCCGGAATCGACTCGAGAAAGCGGGAGACGATCGCCGGTCGGAGCTCCCCGCCCCGCCGGCGGGCTCGCGCCCAGGTGAGATACAGCTTGTCCTTGGCGCGGGTGAGCCCGACGTAAAAGAGGCGGCGCTCCTCCTCCAGGCCTTCCTGCGTCTCCATCGCCCGGCCCAGCGGGAAGAGGCCGTCCTCCAATCCGGCCAGCACCACCACGGGCCACTCGAGCCCCTTGGCGGTGTGCAGCGTCATCAGCGTGACTCCACTGTCACCTTCGGAGGAATCGGCCGCCGAGACCAGCGCGGCCTCCGCGAGAAAGCGCTCCAGGGGAGTGCCGCTCTCGTCTTCCGCCACCACCTCCGACCATTCCGCCGCTCCGGCGACGAGCTCCCGCACGTTCTCCCAGCGGTCGGCCCCTTCGGGTCCTTCGGCCAGCAGCACATTCTCGTAATCGATCGCGAGGATGAGGTCCTCCAGGACCACCACCGGTGCGGAAGCCACGCTCCTGGCCCGCAAGGCGTCGAGCAGCGCGGCAAAGCGCTGCAGCCCCTCGCGCACGTTGGGCCGCAAGCCGGTAATGCGATCGGCGATCCGCGCCGTCTCGAGCAGCGGCTTGCCCCAGGCGTTCGCCGCGGCACGGAAGGTCTCCAGGCTCGCTTCGCCGATCCCGCGGCGCGGCACCGCGACGGCTCGCAGGAACGCTTCGTCGTCGGCCGGATTGGCGACCACGCGGAGGTAGGCCAGCAGGTCCTTCACCTCCCGCCGCTCGTAGAAGCTGATCGCTCCGACGACCCGGTACGCCACGCCGAAACGCCGCAGCGCCTCCTCGATGGCCCGCGACTGAGAGTTGGTGCGATACAGCACCGCCATCTCCTCCAGCGGCCACTCGCCCCCAGAGCTCCGGCGCGCGAGCTCCCGGGCAATCCACTCGGCCTCGTCGCGCTCATCGGCGGCCGCCAGCACCGTGACCGATTCGCCGCCCGCGCGCCGGGTGCGCAGGGTCTTGCCGAGCCGGCCCACGTTCCGCGCGATCGCGGCGTTCGCCGCGTCGAGGATCAGCTGGCTCGAGCGATAGTTCTCCTCGAGGCGCACCAGCCGGCATTCCGCGAAGTCGCTCTGGAACTGGCGCATGTTGCGCACCTCGGCACCCCGCCAGCCGTAGATCGACTGGTCGTCGTCCCCGACCGCGAAGACATTGCCGTGCGAGCCCAGCTGGCGGACCAGCTCGTACTGCGCCCGGTTGGTGTCCTGGAACTCGTCGACCAGCACAAAGCTGAAGCGGTCGCGCCACCAGGCCAGCCGGTCGGGGTATTCCCGGAACAAGGTCAGCGGATGCAGCATCAGATCGTCGAAATCCATCGCGTTCTGGCGCTTGAGCGCGGCGGCGAGCGGATCCATCAGCTCGGCGGCAATCTGGGTCAGCCGGTCGAATCCCGCCGACGCCGCGAGCTGCTCGCCGCTCAGCATCCGATTCTTCGCCGCGGAGATGACCGCCTGCACCGCGCGAGCCGGAAACAACTTGGGCGGAATGTTGCGTTCTTCGAGCAACCGCCGAATCAGCGCGACGCGATCGTCTTCGTCGAAGATCGTGAACTGGCGCGAGAAGCCCAGCCGCTCCGCCTCGCGGCGCAGCATGCGGGCGGACAGGCTGTGGAAGGTGCCGATCCAGAGCCCCCTCGGATCGCGGTCGAGCAGCGTCGCCACCCGCTGCTTCATCTCCGAGGCGGCCTTGTTGGTGAAGGTGACCGCGAAGATCCGCTCGGGAGGAACCCCGTGCTCATCCAGCAGCACGGCGATGCGCGTGGTGAGCACGCGCGTCTTGCCGGAGCCCGCGCCGGCCAGCACCAGCAGCGGCCCGCGCAGGTGGGCGACCGCCTCACGCTGTTCGACGTTCAGCGTCCTGGCCCAGTCGCGGCCGGCGGTTTCCGCGGTCAGCTCAGGCAAGCGACAGCCGATCCGCCCCGAAGTACGGGATCAGAGCCTGGGGCAGCGAAACGGCGCCCTCGGCGGTCTGCCGGTTCTCGAGCAGCGCCGCGATGGTGCGGGCAAAGGCGACTCCCGACGCGTTCAGCGTATGCACCAGTTCCGGCTTCGCGCCGGGCGCGGGCCGGAAGCGGATATTCGCGCGGCGCGCCTGAAAATCCGTGAAGCTGCTGGAGCTCGAGCACTCGAGCCAGGCGCCGACTCCCGCAGCCCAGACCTCCAGATCGTAGGTGCGCGCCGCGCTGAAGCCGGTGTCGCCCGTCGCCAGCTCTACCACGCGATACGGCAGCTCGAGCCGGCGCAGCACGGCCTCGGCGTGGCCAGTCAGCAGCGCGTGTTCCGCGTCGCTCTGTTCGGGCCGGCAGAGCCGTACCAGCTCCACCTTGTCGAACTGATGGACGCGCAAGAGACCCCGAGTGTCCTTGCCGGCGGCCCCCGCTTCGCGGCGGAAACAGGGGGTGTAGGCGACGGTTGCCTCGGGCAGCGCCGCGCCCTCCAGGATCTCGTCGCGATGGAGATTGGTGACCGGAACTTCGGCCGTGGGAATCAGAAACAGGTCGTCCCGCGGCGAGGCATAGAGATCTTCCTCGAACTTGGGAAGCTGGCCGGTGCCGGTCAGCGTGGCCCGGTTGACGAGATACGGCGGGGCTACCTCGCGATAGCCGTGCTCCCGGGTGTGCAGATCGAGCATCAGGTTGGCGAGCGAGCGAACCAGCCGCGCCCCGGCACCGGTAAAGACCGGAAAGCCCGAGCCGGCAAGCTTGGCGCCGCGGGGAAGATCGAGCAATCCCAGCGCCTCGGCGATTTCCCAGTGCGGCTTGGGAATGAACTCGAAGCGGGGCGGCTCGCCCCAACTCCGCACCACCCGATTCGCCTCGACGCCGCCGGTAGGCGCGGCCGGATGGGGGAGATTCGGAATGCGGAGCAGCGAGCTCTGCAGGGTTGCTTCGAACGCGCGCGTCTCCGCATCCAGCGCCTTGACTCGTTCGCCCGATTCCTTGAGCGCCGCGAGCAGCTCGTCGGCGGGCTGCTTGGCACGCTTTCGGCGCGCCACCTCTTCATTCTGCGCATTGCGCTCTGCCTTGAGCCGCTCGGCCTCCGCCACCGCGGCGCGCCAACCGCGGTCCACCTCGAGCACCGCGTCGAGCGCCTCAGCGAGGCTGGGATCGCCCCGCCGCATCAGCGAGGCCCTGACCCCGGCGGGATCCTGCCGGAGCAGCCGGACGTCGATCACTTCTTGGGGAGGCCGGTCTCGAGGCTGCGGTACCCGCAGTTGGCGTTGATGAGGATCTGGAAGCTCACCGCACGCGCGCTGTCGTCGACGGAGAGAATCTGCAGCTTGGCGTAGTAGGGAATCCCCAGGAGGCAGCTCGATTCGACCGCGGAGCGCACGTAGAACACATCGCCCACCCGGAAGCGCACCGTGTCCTGCGAGATGTAATTCTCTTGCGGAGCGAGCTTGATCGAATCAAACGGGATCTGCAGCTCTTCCCGGAAGCCCGGATTCCCGACCGTGCGCCCGGTATTCACCACCGCGGCCAGCGGAATAAAAAAGCGCTCCCCGGCAGGGTCGATGTCGTAGTAGAAATCGAAATTAGTGACTTGGTCGAGCCGGACCCTCTGTCCCTGACTGATGACAAAGGCGCTGGGCCGGACCACCGGGGTTCCCGTCGCAGCCCACAACGCGGTCGTGTCGACCTGGTTTTCAAAGCGCGGCGGGAGCAGGCTCAGGGCGTCGCCACATCCGGCAAAGGCGGCCGCGCCAAGCAAGAGAGGGAGGACGGAGCGAAACACGATCTGACGCATGGCAGGACGCGAAGATTAAAGGCATGGCAGAACAGGGTCAACCCATAGTGTTTTCTTGACTTCGCCCCTCTCGCCCCCTACGTTCGAAATCGTCTCCTGACACCGATCCAAAGAGGCACGATGGGGGGCTTGCGGGAGATCATCCAGGGCCTCGACGCCGGCGCTTCCGTCAAGGGAGCCGCGATCATCGGCGAGGACGGGCTGGTGATCCACGACGCCTTGGGTGCCGACGCCGACGGCGACGCGGTCGCCGCGCTGGCGGTCACCACGCTGCGCCACGCCGAGCAGCTCGGCGGCGCCTGCCGCTCAGGTCCCCTGGAAACCGCTGTCTTCGAATTCGGTGAGGGCCCCGCGATTCTTTCCGCGCTCACTCCCAACGCCACGCTCGTCGTCCTTGCCCACCCTCATCGTGACCTGGGTCCGTTGCTCCACGAGCTGCGCATCAGGCGGGACACGCTGACCGGCCTGCTCTGAGATGGATTGGGCCGTCATGCTCGCGGGCGGAGCGGGATCGCGCTTCTGGCCGCTCTCCTCCCCCGCGCACCCCAAACAGCTGCTTCCGCTCGCGGGCGCCCGCTCCACTGCCGAAGAGACGCTCGAGCGGCTTGCCGCTTTCATTCCCGCGTCGCGCACCTTGCTCGTCGCGGGCGCGGCCCTGGCACCCCTGCTGACCGAGCGCCTCGACCTCAACCCCGAGAACGTGTTGATCGAGCCGCGGCCCGCCTCGACCGGTCCGGCCCTGCTCTGGGCCACCTGGGAGGCCCGCCGCCGCGATCCCGATGCCGCGGTCCTCTCGTTGCACGCCGACTGGGTCGTCGGAGATCCCGCGGCCTTTGCCCGTACCGCGGAAGCGGCGCTCGAGACCGCGCGCAGGCACGACCGGCTCGTCACAGTGGGGATCGTGCCCTCGCGACCGGATACCGGCTACGGGTATATCGTGCCCGGAACCGCGCTCGATGCGGGCTCTCGCACCGTGGCACGCTTCACCGAGAAGCCCAGCGCCGGGACGGCGCTCGACTTGATGGCCGAAGGCGCGCTCTGGAACAGCGGGCTCTTCGCCTGGACCGCAAGCCGGCTGCTCGCCGAAGTTGTCGAGCACACGCCGGAGCTCGCCGGCCCGCTGCCGCGCCTCGAGGCAGGCGACGTGGCCGGGTTCTTCGCCGGCGTGACGCCGATCTCCATCGACGTGGGTTTGCTCGAGCGCAGCGAGCGCGTCGCCGTGGTCCCCGGCCACTTCGACTGGGACGACGTGGGCACCTGGGAGGCGCTGGCCCGGGTGCGGCCGCGCGACCAGCGCGGCAATGTGAGCGTGGGCCCGGTAGTCCTCGATGCGGCCAGCGATTGCATCGTCTGGAGCGAAGGCATCCCGATCGTGGTAAGCGGCCTGCAGGACGTGGTAGTGGTGCAGGCCAACGGACGCATCCTCGTGATGGCTCGCTCGCAGGCGGCTAATCTCAAGGCGATTCTGGAAAACCTCCCTGCCGAAATCCGGGAGCTGCCCGGGTGAGCCGGCTGATCTGCCTGGAGCCGGCCGATCCGGGAGACGCGTGGCAGCCCTACACCGGAGCTCGGCCGCTCGCCGAGCTGCGGGCTGGAGCCTGGCGCATTCGCGAGCGCTGGGCCGGCATTCTCGGACTCGAGGCCAGCGCGATTCTCGGCGACCACGCAGCCGGATTCACTGACATCGACTCGGCCACGCTGCTCGCCGCCGGCCCGGTGCAGGGGCCGGCCGTCGTGGCACGCTCGGACTTTGCCCCGTCGGGGCCGCAGCTCGAGCTCGCTCCGGAGATTCGCCGCCTGACGCACGAAGGCGCCACGGTCGCCTGGATCGTGCGCGAAGGGGAAAGCTGGAGCGCACCACACGAGGAAGGCGCGGAGCTCTCGATCGAGGGGTTGCCGCTCCATGGCGCCTGGGATTTGCTCACCGCGCTGGAGCATTTGCTCGCGGCCGACTGCACCGACGCGCTCGCCGCAGGCCCGGAGCCGGTTCCCGACGGATCACTCGTTCTGGGTGACCCGGGCGAGGTGGCCTGCTTCGGCGCGTGGGTGGAGCCAGGCGTGGTGTTCGATGTCCGGCAGGGCGCGGTGGTGCTGGAGGAGGGCGTGCAGGTGCGCAGCGGAAGCCGGCTCGAAGGCCCGCTCTTCGTGGGGCCCGGCACCCTGATTCTTGGCGGCGCGATCCGCCACTCGGCCATCGGACCGCAGTGCCGGATCCACGGCGAGGTGGCCGCAAGCGTGTTCACCGGTTACGCGAACAAGAGCCACGACGGTTTTCTCGGACACAGCATCGTCGGCCAGTGGGTCAACCTCGGCGCGGGTACCATCACTTCGAACTTGAAGAACACCTATGGAGAAGTCCGCCTCGAGCTGCCCGGTGGCCGGCTCCCGACGGGGCGTACCAACCTCGGCACGCTCTTCGGCGATCACGTGAAGACCGGGATCGGCACTCTGCTGGCAACCGGCAGTGTGCTGGGGACCGGGGCGAATGTGCTGGGCGCGCCGGTGCCCCGCTGGGTGCCGCCCTTTGCCTGGGGAGTCAGCTGTGCTGAGCAGCTCGATGTGGAGGGGTTTCTCAAGATCGCCAAGCGGGTTATGCCGCGGCGCCAGGTCGAGGTCGGCGCCGCGGAGGAAGCCTCGCTCCGCGCGCTGCACGCGCGGCTGACGCGATGAGCACGCTGACGGTGCTGGGTTCCGGCTCCAAAGGCAACGCCATGGCGCTCGCGGCCGAAGGCGCGGTGCTGCTGATCGACGCGGGCTTCAGCGCGCGGGAGCTGGCTCGCCGGGCGGAGCTCGCCGCAGTGAACTTGGGCACGCTCTGCGGCATCGCGCTGACCCATGAACATGGCGATCACACCCAGGGCGCGGTTCGCCTGGCCGAACGGCACCGGGTCCCCCTGCTCACCTCCGCGGGCACCTGGAGCGCACTCGGGGCACCCTCGGGAGTAACCCGCATACCCATCGCCACGACGAGACGTACCGAATGCGGGCCCTTCACCCTCTCCGGCTGCGCGCTCCTGCACGATGCCGCCGAGCCGCTGGCGCTCAGCATCACCACCACGAGCGGCGTGAGGCTCGGCATCGCCTATGACTTCGGACGGGCGACCCAGGCGCTCCGCTATCACTTCCGCGCGATGAACGCGGTGATTCTCGAGGCCAACTACGACGAGCTGATGCTGCGGACCAGCGACTACCCCGCTTCGGTACAGCACCGCATTGCCGGAAGCGCCGGGCATCTCTCCAATCGCGCCACGGCGCAGCTGCTCCAGGAGCTGCTGCATCCCGGACTGGGCACCGTCGTGCTCGCCCACCTGAGCCAGCGCTGCAATTCCCCGGAAGTGGCCAGGCGGACAGTGGAACCGGTGTTACGGGGTTGCGGATTCCGAGGGGAGTTTCACGTTGCGGTGCAGGACGCCCCCCTCCCCCCGATCCGGCTGAGCCGGTCGTTGGAAGTGCTGGAGCTCTTTCCGCCCTGAGCGCGTCCCTTCCCGCCTACTGCAGCCAGAGCGGGTGATTCCAGCTGGCTGCGATCACCGCCCAGATGAAGACGACGGCACTCAGCACCCCGGCAATGACTCGCCGGTGCACCGGCACCGGAGGGTGGGGCTTGAATGCGTTGGGCAGCCAGAGCCACATGAGTACGAAGCCAAATCCGTTCCCGAGCGGAGCCAGCAGCCAGCGCGGTATCAGCCCCAGCGATTCCAGCCCCAGCGCGAGAGTAAGCCCCAGTAGGCTGCTGAGCACCAGCAGCGGCAGCACGCGACCCCAGCGAGCCCGGCGCCGGGCGCGATCGAACAGAAACATGGTGGACCGATTGTGCAGGGTTGACGACGCGGTTCTCGAGCTTAATCGGGCTGCAAGAGTCCTGCCAGCCAACTTCCCATGCCCGCTACTCCGGGGTTCCGCACGTGCACTCAGCGTCTCCCGCAGTCCCGCACGATCGCGAGCGCGTTGCCCACGGGCCGCTCGCCCGCCGCATCGGAGGGACGGTTTGCGATCCGCAGTGCGCCGGCGGCGCCGGGATCTGCATAGACCAGCGTCGTCGAGCCGCCGCCGTCGAGATTGATCGCGTCGTGCGCTCCGAGTGCAAGCAGCAAGTCGGCCAGCTCGCGCAGATTCATCCCGTCGCTGTACGGTTGCTGGCGGCCGTCCACCGCCACGAGCAACAGCCGGGTACCCCTGCGCGCGACACCGACCGCGGTGCGCGGGTGCCGGTTGCTCGCAAACCCGGACTGGCCCGGCGCGTCGTCGACCGGCGCAACCACGCTGTCCGAGAGCAGAATCGGCCGGCCGCCCACCGCTTCCCGCGGGTGCAGCGGCGCGAGCGCAACCCGGACCGCAACGCTGTCACCGGGATGAAGCGTGAGTAAGGCGGCCCGCAGCTCGGCCGGGGCGCCACGCCCAGCCACCAGCACCCCACCGTCGCTCGGGATTCTCGCGCCCGCAGTTGCCGTATCCACCCGCACGATCACCCCGGCCGCCTGCACCTCCACCTCCACCTGCCCCGAGGCTGTGTCCATCGCGCGGCCCCACGCCGGATCGAACCACGCCAGCCCGTTCGGCGCCTGCCGATTCCATCCCGCGAGCTCAAAGCGAAGTCCTCCGACGACCGCGGCGCCTGTAGTCCGCAGCACGGTGAGGTGAGGCGTCCCGCTCGAATCGAATGCGAGCACCGGTCGGTCCGAAGGCCCGCTCACCACCCTTCCCCCTGAAATAAGGGCGCCTTGCGGAACACCCGCCGGTGCGAAGAGAAAGAAATCGGCATTGACCCCACCCACCACATCCTCCCTGCGGGCCAGCTCCCTGAGCAACGCCGAAGTCTTCTCCCGGCCGTGGGCTCCCTTTCCCCCCCCTGCAGCACCCTTGACAGCAACCGCGCGGTAACACTGGTCCAGCGCCACGTCGAGCAGGTGGATTGCCCAGGGCCCGCTCGGCGCGTGGAGGTAGCGGTACGTTACGCCGGGCCGCAGCAATTCCGAGCGCAGTGTGTCGGTCGCGAACGGCAACGCGGGCAGCGGAGCAGGAGTCCCCAACTTCCCTGCGCAGGCGGTGAGCACCGCGGACGCCACCCAACCTCCGACACTCCACCCAAACCTCGGCCAGCCCATAGCTCGCCTCGCGAAGCAGGGCCTAAACCCGGGCCGACCCGCCGGCATCCAAGGGTGGGAATGCTCACCTCTGTCTGAGAGGAAGCCATGCTCAACCGACCATATCACCTGCTGCTGCCCGCGCTCCTGCTCCTCCCCGTGACGAGTTTGCTCCGGGGAGGCTGGGCCACGATTACGCTGGAGGACCTGCCCGAGTACGCGGTGGCAGGCAAGCCCTTGATCCTGACTTTCATGGTGCGCCAACACGGCGTGACCCCCCTCAAAGGGCTGCAACCGGCCATCGAGGCACGCGCCGGCCGGTTGCAGGCTCGTGCTGCGGCTACCGCAGGAAAAGCTGCCGGCCAGTACGTGGTAAGCCTGGTGCTTCCCGAGCCCGGTGACTGGACGGTCACCATTCAGAGCGGCTTCGGGAACAGCAAGCTCACTCTGCTGCCCTTGCGGACCGTGGCCACAGCAGCTGCCACGCCGGTTGCCTTCACCGAGCCGGAGCGCGGCCGCCAGCTCTTCGTGGCCAAGGGCTGTGTCGGCTGTCATGTGCGCGCGGAGGGGAAGGTGGGCGACGGTGCCGAGATCGGCCCTTCGCTTACCGGGAAGCATTACGCGGCCGACTACCTGACCCGATTCCTGGCCAACCCTGCGATGGCGGACCGGCCCCGCAGCGGCACCTTCGTCATGCCCAATCTAGAGCTCAAGCCGACCGAGATCGCGGCGCTGGTAGCGTTCCTCAACCAGGAGCGCCGCGCCGACCAGAGGTGAGTTAGCCGTTGGGGATGCTATCCGGATCCGGCGGCACCGGGACGTTGGCTGGTCGCGGGGTCGCCGGACCCACCTTTTTCAGGGTGATCTTCTCGCTCAGATCCCCGCCGGAGAGCTCAAGGCGGTTCCCCTTGAGCCTGAGATCGTAGCTCTCCCATTCGCCACCCAGCGCGATCATGATCTGGCCGGGTTTGAGCCGCCAGCGTACCGTCTCTTTTCCCCATGAGGCGCTGGAATCGGCACGGATCATGACCGTCTTGGGCCCATCCGTACTGACTTTACCCTTCTCCAGCTGCCAGAGCCCCGCGAGCGTTGTGGCCGAAGGTTGCTGCAACAAGACCAAGGTGAAAAGCTCGAGAATCGCCACCGCTCTTTCTCCCGATTGCTCCCGCGGTGAATCTAACGCCGCGTGCTATTTCAGCCGCCGCAGCTCGATCTCCGACAGAATGAACCCGAACCCGGGCCACCCTCCCGACGCCACCGACCGCTCGAACCAGCGCCGTGCGTTGGTGCTGTCGCCGCGCACCAGGTACCAGTTCCCGATCCCGAAGCTGAGCGTCGCCACCTGGACATCGGCGGTATCGGCGGGCGTGAAGACGCTGTCGGGACCGACCTCGCCGCGATAGAGCTTGAGGCGCTTCGCATAGGCGTTGTTGACGGGCAGCGAGTCAGGCCGGCGCTCCAGCATGGCGCTTGCCTCTGCCAGCTTCCCCGCGCGGGCGAGCGACATCCAGAGCCAATCGGTGGCACCGGTCAGCTCTCCCGCTTCCGGGGCGCGCGGCTGCGCCCGCGCGAACACCGCAGCGGCCGCGGCGAATTCCCCTCGGGCGAAGCGCACGATTCCAAGGTGATACAACACACCGTAGTTGCTGCTGTCGAGCTGATAGGCATGCGACAAGTCGGCGAGTGCGTTATCGAGCTCTCGCACCGACAGGTAGCGATGGCCGCGCCAGCGATACAGCAGCACCTCATTCGGGGCGATCGCGATGCCATTGGTGAACGTCTGGATGGCTTCGCGGAACTGGCGCGCGCCGGACTGGGCCACGCCGAGCTGAATGATCAGCTGGACGTTCCGCGGATCGGCCGCGAGCGCCTGCTCGGCGCGGGCGATGGCGCCGGTGTCGGGTTGGGAACGGTACTCGACGCCGGCCGGAGAGCGGTACTGTAGCGATTGTGCGGTGACCACGGAGGCTGGCGCGCAGACGGCGAGCGCGAGGAGGAAGGTTCTCATCGGACGAGCTTACCCCCTTTCATCACGAATTTCACCCGGCGCACTGCCTCGATCTCCTGCAGCGGATTGCCTTCGAGCGCGATCAGATCGGCCTGATACCCCGGCGCGATGCTGCCAATTTCCTTTCCCAATCCCAACGCCTCGGCGTTCCGCGAAGTGGCGGTGACCAGCGCGTCCATGGGAGCCTGCCCCGCTTCCCGAACCCGGCAGACCAGGTCGTCGGCGTTCCGCCCGTGCGCTCCAGCCACGGCATCGCTGCCGTAAAGCAGCTTGAGTCCCGGGATCGCGAGCGCGGTGCGAGTGAGCAGGGGAAAGCCGGGGCGCAGCCGCTCGATTGTCGCAAAGGTCGCCGAGTCGAAGCTGGCGATCCCTTCCAGTCGCCAGCGATTCTCTAGGTAGTTCTCGAGCACCAGCCGGCATTGCGGATCGAAATAGAGTCCCCGCCGGGCGAGGACTTCCAGCCCTGCCGCACCGGCGAAGGAGCCATGTTCGACGGCATAGCAGCCGGCTTCGGCCGCCTGCCGGACGCTGGCCTCCGACATGGCGTGGACCAGCGAGGGAAGGCCAAGGCGCCGCGCCTCGCCACAGAGCGCCGCCAGCTGCTCGAGCCGGAAGGTCGGCGTCCCGCCCTGCGTGATGGAATTGGAGGCAAAGATCTTGATGACGTCGGCGCCCGCGGCCTTGCGTGCGCGCACCGCGCGCCGGAGCTCAGCCGGGGTCTGGGAAGTGTCGCGGAACTGGGTCAGGGAGGTCAGAATGCGGGGTCCTGGAATGGACCCTGTTTCGATCCGGTGCCGAAGCTCCTTGTCCGCTTCGGATCCCAGACTCACCACGGTCGTGAAGCCGGCTCGCAGAGTGACCAGCGCGCTGCCGGCCCTTCCGGCCTCGCGTTGGGCCGGGGTCTCGCCGTCATCGCGGGTGTGCACTTTACCCAGGCGATTGAGATATCCGGTGATGTGTACATGGGAGTCGATCAGGCCGGGGAGCACGGTATAGCGCGACAGGTCGTGGGTGACGGCAACGCCCTGCCAGGGTTCCACGGCACGGATTCGGTCCCCCACTACCGTGATCACGGCGTCCTGCATTTGTCCCCCGCGCCCGTCGAGCAACAGCCCCGCGCGAATGGTCACGGGATCCGAGCGGCAGGAGGGGACGAGCAGGAGGCAGGCGCAGAAGCAAAGAAGCGCCCGGTTTCCCGGGCGCTTCCGTTCCGATTGAGCCAGGAAGGGCGAGCTAGTTGACCTGGTCACATTCGGAAATGCAAACCCCGTTCCTCGTGAGTTCCGCGAGGGTTGCCTCTTCCCGGAGCACCGGAGCCACAAACCGCTTCCTCATAACACCTCCCGAGGGGACCTGCTGCTGATATGATGCGGCTCGGCGCGAGTCTGCGCAAGGGGTGAAATGAGAAGCGCCCGGTTTCCCGGGCGCTTCTTGTCCGAATGGTCGTAGTCCGGGTCTAGCGAAGATCACACTCGGATATGCACTGGATTCCCCGCGTGAGTTCCGCGAGGGATGCCGCTTCCCGCAGTACCGGAGCCACAAACCGCTTCTTCATAACACCTCCCGAGGGACCTGCCGACGATATGATGCAACTCGGCGCGACTTCGCGCAAGGGGTCAGCGGGCGCCGTCCGGCCGCGTGGAGTATCCGCCGATGCGGTAGCCCACGCTATCCGTTGCAGCGAATGCAAGAGCCCGCAGCACCAGCGGACGCCTGGCGTTTCGGTACGCCTGCTCGATGCCCGTGCGACCGCGCTCCTCTCTGAAGTAGATTCGGGACCGGGAGGCAATCCTGACAACTCCAGTCCCGCAGGACTTCACGGGCCGGGTGGCCCTCATCACCGGTGCGAGCCGCGGACTGGGACGTGCGGCTGCCGCACGGCTCTTGGCGCGGGGTGCCTCGGTGGCTGTCAATGCGCGCGATCAGGCCCGCGCAGCCGCCACGGTCCAGGAGCTGGGGGGCAAGAGCCTCGCGGTGCCCGGAGACCTCGAAACCGAAGGGGTGACCGAGACCCTCGTCGCCGCCACGCTCGCGGAGTTCGGCCGCCTGGACATTCTCATCAACAACGCCGCGCTTCCCCTCACGACGCGGTTCGAGCAGATCACCGCCGCGGAGTGGCGCCGGTCGGTGGAGGTCAACCTCACGGCCCCCTTTCTGCTGATGCGGGCGGTGGTGCCCGCCATGAAGTCCCAGCGCTACGGCCGCATCGTCAACATCTCCTCGTCCGCGGGAAGAATGGTAAGCACCCTGGGAGGCGCCCACTACACCGCCACAAAGACCGGCCTCCTGGGCCTGACCCGCGCAGCCGCCAAGGAGCTCGGCGGCTATGGCATCACGGTCAACGCGATCTGTCCCGGCATGATCGACACCGAGCTAACCCGCGCGAGCGCCGATATCGAGCAGCTCGAGCGGATCGTGAAAGGCTATCCGATCCCCCGGCTCGGCACTGCGCTGGAGGTCGCCGACCTGATCTGCTTTGCCGCGTCGGAGGCGGCCGGCTATATCACCGGCGCGGCGTTCGACATCAATGGCGGCGACTTGATGATGTGAGGACGCCATGAAAGAGGGTACCCGGGTCCTCCTGGCGCTGGGAGCGGGCCTGGCCGGCGGTGTGGCGATCGCAGCCTCGCGGGATGCCCGCCTGCTGCGCGCGGCCGACGCGATCGTCCCCATCGGTACGCTCTGGATCAGCGCGATCCGGATGACGATCATCCCGCTGGTCGTGTCGCTCCTCATCACCGGGGTGGCGGGCGCGGCGGATCTGCGCGCCATCGGCCGGATCGGCGGCAGGACCCTGCTCACCTTCTTTCTCCTGCTCCTCGGCACCGCGCTGGTCGTCATGCCGCTCAGCGTGCTGGCCTTCAAGCTGCTTCCCGGCGGCGGCGCGGAGCCCCCGCCGCTTCCCCCCGGCGCGGCCGAGGCAGCAGGACAGCTGGTCTCGAGTGGCCAGGCGCCGGGATTCGGCGCCTGGCTCACCTCCCTGATCCCGACCAACCCCATCGCCGCCGCGGCCAACGGCGAGATGCTGCAGCTCATTCTCTTCACCCTGATCCTGGCGCTCGCCATCGCCAAGAGTGGAGCTGCGGCGCGGGATGCGTTGCTCGGCTTTTTTCGCGCGCTCTCCGAGGCCATGCTCGTGATCGTGCGCTGGGTGATCGCGCTCGCGCCGATCGGCGTCTTCGCCCTGGTGTTGCCACTGGCGGCGCGGGGCGGCGCGGCAGTGGCCGGCGCGGTGGGCTTCTACGTACTGGTGTACTCGCTGGGAAGCATTCTGATCACCCTGCTGCTCTATCCCGTCGTGGCGCTGGTCGCCAGGATTCCGCCGCGTCGCTTCGCGCGCGCGGTGCTGCCGGCCCAGATGGTGGCCTTCGCCTCCTCCTCCTCCATCGCCTCCCTGCCGGCCTTGATCGAAGGTGCCGAGCGCGGATTGAAGCTGCCCGACCGGGTCAGCGGATTCGTGCTCCCGCTGGCGGTCTCCACCTTCAAGATCGCGGCGCCGGTGTCGTGGACCATCGGCGCGCTGTTCGTCGGTCGGTTCTACGGGATTCCCGTGGGTGTTGGGGCGCTGGCGACGGTGGCGTTCGCCTCGATCTTTCTCGCCTTCGTAGCGCCCGGCGTTCCCCGCGGGGCCTCCTTGATGCTTGCGCCGCTTTTCGTAGCCATCGGTCTGCCGGTCGAGGGGATCGGGATCCTGATTGCGGTGGACGCTATCCCCGATCTCTTCTCGACGGTACTCAACACGACGGGCGATCTGGCCGCCGCGGCGATCGTCGCGAGGCAGGACCAGGCGACAGGTTAGAGACCTGCGCAGTTAGACTTCTCTCATTCTCAGCTTCTCCGCTGTCACCGTCCAGTTCGGCTCCGCTCCCCTGCTCCGCGAGGTGTCCTTCAGCGTGGGCGCCGGCGAGCGCTGGGGCATCGTCGGCCGGAACGGCGCCGGCAAGACCTCCCTCTTTCGCCTGATCACCGGCGCCCTCGCGCCCGAGGCGGGCACGATCTCCCGCGCGGGCGCGCTCCGCATTGCCCTGCTCGATCAGCATCGCGAGTTCGGCAGCGCGGCGACCGTGTGGGACGCCGCAGCCGTGGCCTTCAAGGAAGTCATTTCGCTCGAGGCGGAGCTCGCCCGTCAGGGCGACCAGCTTGCGGCACTGGGCGACAGAGTGACCCCAGCCGACCTGGAGCGTTATGGCGGCGAGCAGGAGCGCTTCACCCATCTCGGCGGCTACGGCTATCACGCGCGGGTGGATGCCGTGCTCCAGGGCCTGGGGTTCGATCCCGCAACCGCCAAGGGACGCCCGCTCGCGAGCCTGAGCGGTGGCGAGCGAGGGCGCCTGGGCCTCGCGGCGCCCCTCGCCGCGCCGGCCGACCTGCTGCTCCTCGATGAACCCACCAACCACCTCGATCTCGACACCACCCGCTGGCTCACCCGCTGGCTCACCGAGCTGGACGAGACCGTACTCGTCATCAGCCACGACCGCGCCTTTCTGGACGAGACCGTGGACCATGTCCTCCATGTCTCCGAAGGCACCGTCACGACCTATTCCGGGGGCTATTCCGCGTTTGTGGCGCAGCGCGCCGAGCGGGAGCTAACCCGCGGAAGGGAGTATCAGAAGCAGCGGGCTGAGATCGGCAAGGAGGAGGAATACATCCGCCGGCACTTGGCGGGCCAGAATTCGGCGCAGGCGAAAGGACGCCGGAGGCGCCTGGCGCGGCTGCCCCGGCTGTCGCCGCCCCCCGGCGAGGCCGGCGCCATGTCGCTCCGCCTGGAGTCCGCTGCGCGCGGCGGCGATCGCGTGATCCAGACGGAACGGCTGCGCGTCGCGGTCGACGACCGTGTGCTGCTCGATGAGGTCACCGTCACGGCCATGCGAGGTGAGGTCATCGCGCTCGTCGGCCCGAACGGCGCCGGTAAATCCACTCTGCTCGCCACCCTGCTCGGTGCCCGCGAGCCTGCCGCCGGCACCGCGCAGCTCGGCGCCTCCATCCTGCCCGCGTGGTATCGCCAGGATCTCGCAGGGGTGCCGCTCGACACCGCGATCTACGACGTCATTCACGAGCTGCGGCCCGCCTGGAACCGCGGCCAGATCCAGAACCACCTCGGTGCATTCGGCTTCAGCGGCGACGAGGTACAGCGCTCCACCACCACGCTCTCGGGCGGGGAGCGCGCTCGAGTCGCCCTGGCCATGATCACCCTCTCAAATGCCAACCTGCTGGTGCTCGACGAGCCCACCAATCACCTCGATGTGGAGAGCATCGAGGCCGTGGAGGATGCGCTCGAGGACTACGGCGGCACTGTGCTGGTGGTGAGCCACGACCGGGCGTTTCTGCGCGAGCTCGCCACCCGGGTCTGGGCCATCGAGAACGGCCGGCTGCGGGATTTTCCGGCTCCCTTCGTGGATTGGGAGGTGGCCGAGGCGGCGCGCGCCCGCGTCCGGGCAGCGCAGGCTGCGGAGGCAACGCTCGTTCGCAAGACTGCGGACCGCCGAGCCGCCCGCCGCAACACGGAGGCTCGCCGGGCTCCGACTGGGGATCGCCGCACCGCCGAGCGCCGGCTCCAGGCAGCCGA
Organism: Gemmatimonadales bacterium; assembly: GCA_036002045.1. GTDB lineage: Bacteria > Gemmatimonadota > Gemmatimonadetes > Gemmatimonadales > GWC2-71-9 > JABFSM01. Next base: position 4,983 of record DASYTT010000173.1, on the reverse strand, counting down.
AGCGGAGGTAGCGGGCCTGGAGGTGCGGATCGCCGAGCTGGAAGCGCTGCTCGCGGGCGCCGGGCTGTACGAGGGCGCCGCGGGTGCCCGCCGCGCCGCGGAGCTGGGGCGCGAGCTGGCTACCCTGCGCGAATCGCTCGCCGCGGCAGTCGCTCGCTGGACCCGTGCCGTGGAGGAGCTGCCTGCGGGTTAGGGCCGGGTATCCCTGGGCGCTGGCACAGGCTTACTCCCGCGCGGCTCTCCCGCGCGAAGTGATTGCAATGATGACGATCAGGGCGAAAAGTCCGATCAGCACCCAGAACCACCAGGTCTGATACCACATCGTCCCGCCGTCTTTATTCGCGTTGATGTCGACCTTGAGCTCCGCTTGCTGTGCCGCCGCCATCACGTATCCGGTGAGACTCTGAAAGGCCACCAGCACCGGAACCAGCGCTCGACCGATCCCGCTCCGCTTCGTCATACCCCCTCCTCATGCAAGGTCCTCTCCCGGGTTACGACGGCTGAAATCCGGCCGGCAACACAGCGGCTGCCTGCCGGTTTTCGACCAGCGAGCGTGACGCACCGAGTTCAGGGACGGCTCGGCGGTCCTGGATGCGAGAGCCGCACGAATAGGCCACCTAATATGAGCCCATAGATCAGATGGCCGACCAGGCTCCCCATCGCCATCGAGCGCATCGGCGCCATGCGCAGCGGAGCAAAGGCCGGCATGCCGAGTAGAACCGGCATGAGAATGAGCCCGCCCAACACCCACCAAACGACACCCCAAAGCGCGCCTAGGGACAAACCGCCGGAGTAACTCTGAATCCGGCTGCCGAGGAGCAACGCGAAAAGACCGCCGATCACGGCGCTGTTGAACAGGTGGTACACCCAGCCGAGCGCGATGCTGTCCGAGCGCACCACCCTGGCCACCATCTGCATTCCCGGGATGGTGCCGCCGTCGGGGGTGGGAGCACTGGAGAACTGCATGATGAGTCCGAACCCGACGCCGGCGGCGAGGCCGGCCAGGGCACCGTGCCACAATCTCGAGCTCACAGTCCCCTCCTTGCAGGTTTGGGCCCGGATGCTGTCAACGCGCCGCCAGCCCGTTCACGCTGGCCGGGAGGCCGCTCACCGTTGCGAGCGTCGTCAAGGAGCCATCGGCGCCCACCGCGAATGCGCTGATCGTCTGGGTCCCCGAGTTGAGCGCGTAGAGGTATCCGCCATTGCGCGACAGCGCGAGGTCGATGGGCGCCGTCCCCGGGCCAGTGATGCCCGTACGTCCATCCGCATTCAGCAAGGCGAGCTCTCCCCGCCTCACCGAGTACCCGCTGATGCTGCCGCTTCCGGTATTGCTGGTGTATGCGAAACGGCCATCGTTGGTCACCACGAACCAGCACGCCGCTGTCTCGGTCGTAGGTACCGAGCCGCTGATCAGCTGCAGCCCGCCGCCGGCCGTCACCTCATACGAGGAGGCGGCGCTCGCGTCGGGTGCCCCACCAAATGCCTCGGAGACGATCAGCACCCCGGTCGGCGAGAAGGCAAAGCCGAAGGGCGTCGCGCCATTCGACGAGTTGACGATGGGCGCCGAGGCTAGTCCATCTTGGCCGACCAGATAGATCGTGATTTGATTGGTCCCCTTTTCCGTAACTGCGAGGAGGCGCCCGTCGGGGCCGAACTCAATTTGCGCGGGGCCCACGCCGGCGCCCGAGAGCGGGCGGGTTGAATTGGCGATCATTTCGAGGGAGCCGCTGTGGTCGAGCCGGAATCCTACGATGTTTTCGATCCCCCCTGCATTGAGCGCGTAGACCAGCTCCCCGGCTATCGTCACGCTGATCGGCTGGGTTCCGCCCGAGGCGACGGTACTGGTCCGCGTAAGCGAACCGTCACCCTCGACGCGAAACACCGAAATCGAATTACTGCCAGCATTCACGGCCAGCAGCCAGCGGCCGTTGTCGCTGAGGACGAGGCCGCCCTGGTTGCCGAGCCCGCCACCGCTCCCCAGGCCCGCGGTGCCGACCGAACCGGCCGGTGTCAGCGTGCCATCGGCCGCGCGACGGTATATCAGCACCGCATTCCCGCTGCTCGCATTGGTCATCGTATACAGGTTCCCTGCTCCGCCCTGGCCCGCACTGAACGACGGCTCGAGGAAACCGTTCCGCCTCACCTCGGATGGCGGCTCGGCACATCCCGCCAGCGCCAGGGACAGTACCGATCCGGCGATAAGCTGAAGCTTCATGGGACCTCCCTGTGGTTGACGCCGCTCTGAGCTTGAACACCTCGCATGACCGGTTCGTGTCCGGCTATTGTTGGGTAACAATGGTCGCGGCCGAAGAGTTCCCAGCGGACCCGAGATGACCCCACGCAAGCTCGATATCGAGTCGAAACGGGCCGAATTCGAGGCGACCGCCGTCCCGTTCTTGCAGCCGCTCTATAGCGCGGCTCGGCGACTCGCGGATGGTCCCGACGATGCCGCGGACCTGGTGCAGGAAACTTTTCTTCGGGCGTACCGCACCTTCGAGAATTTCACGCCGGGAACCAACTGTAAGGCCTGGCTGTTCACTATCCTGTATTCGGTGTTCATCAACGAGTACCATCGCAAAGAGCGGCGTGGTTCGACCGTCTCGCTCGATGAGCTCGAGCGACGCTTCCAGCGCTACCTCCAGGCGCCCGACGAGGCCGAGCCGGCGGGCGCGACCGAGTCGGCGGGAAGCGTCGGGCCGGAGGTGGACGCGGCGCTCCGGCAGTTGCCTGCTGACTTCCGGGCGCCGGTGCTCCTGGTGGATGTGGAAGGTCTCTCGTACGACGAGGCGGCCGCCGTGCTGGGTTGCCCGATCGGCACTGTGCGTTCGCGGCTATTTCGCGCTCGGCGGATCCTCTTTGCCGCGCTCCAGCAGTACGCCGTGAAATCCGGTTTCACCCGAGGCAAGCAGTGACCCCGCCGACCCGCCACTACGAACAGGAAATCCAGGACTTCCTGGACGGCAGGCTCGCCGAGCCTGAGCGGACTCGCTTGGCCGAGCATCTCGCTGGGTGTGCCCAGTGCCGCGCTGAGCTCGAGGCGCTCAAGTGGCTCAAACTCGAGGTGCTGGGCCAGCTCCCCAGGGACGCGGTTCCGCCCGCACTTACCGCGCGGGTGCGTGCCGGCCTCGATGCCGAGGCTGCCGGGGCGGGGGCGCAACGCGACGGCCTGCGCCGCGCGAGCTTCCGACCGTTCCGCTGGGCCGCAGCGGCCGTGCTGGCTGCCGCCGCATTTCTGGTGCTCTTATTCGTTTGGCGGCCCGCATCCCCGGACCTCCCCGAACGCGTGGCTCGGGATTTCGCCGAGTTTACCGCCGGCCGGCTTCCCCTCCGCATCGAAGCGCGTGAGCCCCGAGCGATCGAGGAATTCTTTGCGCAGAACGGCGTGCCGTTCGCAACCCGGGTCTTCGATCTCGCGATGATGCGCTACGAGCTGCTTGGGGGTCGGGTGCACAGACTGGGCGGGCACCAGAGCGCCTTCTTCGTCTATCGGGGAGCCGACGGCCGGCTGCTCATTTGCCAGATGTACCAGGGGAGTCTGACGGAGCTGCCACCCGCCGACGAGATTCGCGAACACAACGGTATCACCTTCCAGGTCCACCGCCGGGGTGGCACGACCGTCGTGTTCTGGCAGGAGGGAGACCTCGTGTGTGTGCTTGTGTCCGATGGGCCTTCCGAAAGCGTCATCGATCTCGCGTTCGCGAAGGCAGTCAAGGTCTGAGCAATTTCTACAGGAGGAGTCCGGATGAAGGGATTTACTTCATGCCTCTGGTTCGACAACCAGGCGGAAGAGGCGGCACGTTTCTACACCTCGGTCTTCAAGAATTCCAGAATCGGAACCATCAGCCGCTATGGCGAGGCGGCCGCCCGGGCATCTGGCCATCCGAAGGGCTCGGTGTTGACGGTCGAGTTCGAGCTGGCGGGCCAGAAATTCCTGGGCCTCAACGGCGGTCCCGAGTTCAAATTCAGCGAGGCCGTCTCCTTCATCGTGAACTGTGAAAATCAGCAGGAGATCGATGAATTCTGGGCGAAGCTCTCCGAAGGGGGGAGCGAGGGGCAATGTGGCTGGCTCAAGGACAAGTATGGCCTATCCTGGCAAGTCGTCCCCACCACCCTGGGTGAGATGCTCACCGATAAAGACCCCGCGCGAGCGGAGCGGGTGATGGCAGCGCTGCTGACCATGCGGAAGCTCGATATCGCGGCCTTGAGGCGCGCCTACGACGACCTAGCAAGCGAGGCGGGCGCCCAACCGGCTGGAGTCGGCGGATCGGCCATCCGCCACTGACGGTTGCGAGGCTGCGGATGAGAGCACCTGTTGCGAGGAGGCATCGCGATCAGCGGTGCCTCCACCGCAGCCTGCGTTCGATCTTGATACAGCTAAACATGTAAGACGCTGAGCCACAATGATGTAATAGCTTGGCATCAGTCTTGATTCTAGTCGCACCGGCTCTGACCAAATGGAACCGGTGTCCCCTTTCTTGTCCCGAACCGAAATCTCCCGCCCGGCCTGGCCGGTGCGGATCGCCATTGTGCTCGCCGTCGTGGCCTCGCTCCGCTATTTCACCTGGCGGGTTACCGAGACCATGAATCCGGTGGCCGTCTGGTTCTTCTATCTCTTTCTGACCGCCGAGCTGGTGGGCTTCGGCGAGATCCTGCTCTTCTACCTGACGACCTGGCGGCGGCGGGTCCATGACGCGGTGCCCGCCCTCCCGGGCCGCACCGTAGACGTCTTCATTCCGACCTACAACGAGCCGGTCGCCCTGCTGCGTGACACGGCGGTCTGCGCGATCAGCCTGCGCTATCCCCACACGACCTGGCTGCTGGACGACGGCAACCGTCCCGCGGTTCGCGCGCTGGCCGAGGAGCTCGGCTGTCGTTATCTGGCCCGTGCCGACCGGGCTCACGCCAAAGCCGGCAACCTGAATCATGCCCTGGCTCACAGCAGCGGCGATTTCATCGTCACGCTGGACGCGGATCATGTCCCCC
>DASYTT010000172.1:0-13682 GCA_036002045.1 Gemmatimonadales bacterium | reverse complement strand
GACGGCATGCGCGTGCACGATACGGCGCGCATTCGGGCGGTGCTGCATCCGCAGGCTCGGCTGGTGTCCTCCGGGATGAAGGACGGCGTGCCGAGCGTGAGCGTGGAATCCATGGAAGGCTGGCTCACCGCGGTCGCGCGCGGCGTTGAGCCCTTCGATGAACGGCTCCGGAATCCCGTCGTCAAGCTCGACGGCGGGCTCGCCTCCGTCTGGGCGGAGTATGCGTTTTATGTGGGGGAGCGGTTTTCGCACTGCGGCGTCGACAGCTTCCAGCTGGTGCGCACTCCCGAAGGCTGGCGAATCATCCACATTGCCGATACCCGACGGAAAGAGGGCTGTACGCCCTGAAGGGTGCAGGCAACGATTCGGAAGCACCGGGCATCTTCCGGATGATGTCACGGATCGGGTTCAGTGTCGCGTGCTTTGCCGGGTTGCTCGTCGTCCCATCGGCGCGCGGCCAGAGCGTTCCCACATTTTCTTTCGATAGCACACTGGCCCGGCAATATCTCCGCGAGGCGGCGGAGCTTACTGCCCGGGATAGCGGGCGGCTTTGGGGTCGCTCGCTCGCGGGCAGCTTGCTGTTCGTCCATCCGGCAAGCCGCTTGCTGCTCGCCGATACTCCCGACGCCGCTGGACAGCTGCGTCCGTTTGGCGCGCTCTACACCGGTCGGCTTCCGGAGTCTGAGCCGGTCGCCAATACCGGGCTTCGCTGGGGCGGCCGGAGCTGGGCCATGCTCATCTGGCCGCTCCCCGCCGACTCCTTGGCGCGGGCAGTGCTCGTGGCTCACGAGCTGTGGCACCGCATTCAGGACAGCCTCGGCCTCCCGGCCCGGGATCCTCCTAGCCCGCATCTCGCCGGCCGCGATGGCCGGCTCTGGCTTCGCTTGGAGGGCCGCGCGCTCCGCCGGGCGATCGAGGGAGGTCTACCGGCGCGAGAGCGGGCGCTGCGCGATGCGCTGCTCTTCCGCGCCTACCGGCAGAAGCTGAGTCCCGGCGCGGATTCCACCGAGCGGCTCCTCGAGCTGAGTGAAGGGCTCGCGGAATACACCGGCGTCACCCTCGCCGCCTCCACGCCTGAGCTGCGGCGTGGCCTGGTGCTTCGCCGGCTCGCCACCCTGGACAGCGTGGCGCACTTCGAGCGGGATTTCGCCTATCACACCGGGCCCGCCTACGGCCTCCTGCTCGACGAACTCGCCCCGGACTGGCGCAGGGGACTCGGGCCGGGTGCGGACCTTGCCGCGCTGCTCGCTCAGGCGCTGAGAACCCAGCTCGGCGCTCGGGCCTCCACTGCCAGGAGCCGCGCGAGCGGCTATGGCTATGCTGCGCTGCTTCGCGAGGAGAACACCAGGCGAGCCCGGCGGTTGGCACATCTCGCGGCGCTGCGGACCCGCTTTGTGACCGGATCGCTGCTCGAGCTGCCGCTCGGTCAGCTCAAGCTGGGCTTCGATCCCGGCGCGGTGGAGTCGCTGGATTCGCTGGGAACGGTCTATGGAAGTCTGCGGCTTTCCGATCGGTGGGGTGTGCTGCAGACCGATGCCTCGGGCGGGCTGATCTCGCCGGACTGGCTCCGCCTCGTGGTCCCCGCGCCAGCGGATACCGGCGGCCGCCGGCTGGCGGGGCCGGGCTGGACGCTCGAGCTCGCGGCGGGATGGCGCCTTATCCCCGGCCGCCGGCCGGGAGACTGGACAGTGCAACCCCAGAGTCCCTAGCCCGCACCCCTCACCCCTCACCCCTCACCCCTCACTCCTCACCGTTAAGGCCTAACCCGCGCCATCAGCCGCACTGTCACCGCGTCGACCGGCGCCGAGTACACCTCCCCGCCGAGCTCCAGCCGGGACCCGGGGCTGAAGGTCGCGCCCGCGAAGAGCACCCCCCGGTCCAGGTCCACGCGTACCCGCTGGCGGTCGGCCACGTCGAACTGGTTGACGAAGTTCACTTGGAACCGCGGGGCCAGATGATTGTAGCCGGCACCGGCATACGGCCGGAGGCTGTGGCCGAGGCTCCATCCGAGCGCGGCTGCGAGTCCGAACACGTTCGGCTTGAACGAGTCGTTCGAGCGGGTTCCCTGATAGCAGGGGCTGCTGGCATCGGCTAGCGCGGCATCATCGCAGGTGATTGGCGCCTTGACGACACCAAAGCTCCCGTGCGCCCTGAGCTCGAGCAGCAACCCTCGGCGGCCCAGCGGCGTGGTGCGGGAGAGCGCTACCCCGACCAGGTTCGCCTTGACCTCCGCCAGGCGGATCGGCGGGATCCAGCTCGCTTCCAGCGTGAAGCCGGCCGGCAGCGCGAGCCAGGCACGGGGCCGCGGGGCGGCAAACAAGAGATCGGTGTTCTCCGGCCCCTGCTTGTCGGGGCGACAGGTCGTGGGCGTGGCCACGGCGGGATCGACGTTCGGCAGATAGCTCAGCTCCAGCCCGAGCTGCACCCGGCCGGCCGGGGCGCGGGCCGGTGCCACCGCGCCGCTGAACGCGAGCGGGACGGCGAAGCTCGCCATCGTCTTCGCCTCGTTGGAGCCTTTGCCCGGAAGACACTCGTTGCTCGCCTGCGCCAGCACCCGGGGCGGGGCGAACGTGAGCAGCAGCGTGGCCGCGAGCCCGAGCGGCCTCATGGGACGACCGTGATGGTCCCTCGCATGCCCGTGGTGGCCGTCCCGTGCTGGCTGCAGAAGTACCCGAACGTGCCGACGGTCGGGAAAACCGTGGCGAAGCTGTACGGCGCGTCGTGAAGCCCCGGCGGAGCTGGATTCGAGGACGCCGGAATGGTATTGGGCGCGACTGGAGTGACGTTGTGATTGATCGAGCCGCTCTGCCATTCGAACGTGACGGTGCCCGTGGCTTTGATCTGGAGGTTGTCGGGACGAAACGCGTCGTTCACCACCTGAATGGTCGCGGAGGTCGTCGCTCCCGTCGAAACGGCGCTGAAGCGGAGCGGCGAGCCGCTGGCGGCGGTCACTACGGCGGTCACCGTGTTGGTCGCCGCGAACGGCGGCAGCGTCACGCTGGTGGACGCGACTCCGTCGGCATCGGTGCTGGTGCTCGCCGGGCTCACCGAGCCACCCGGAATGCCCCAAGTCACTGTCCGGCCCTGCAGCGGAGCTCCCCCCTGGGTCAGCCGGGCTCGATATGGAGCTGGCAACGTCGTGCCCGTCGGTCCCGACTGCCCGTCGCCGCTGGGAGAGGCCTTCGCCAGCACCAAGTTGTTGTTGTTGCCGGGTCCGGTGCCCCCGCCTCCGCAGCCAAGCAGAACGATCAATCCCGCAAGAATTCCAGTCCGTTCGCGTACCATTTGCTCCCCCTCCCCTTGGCTTCGAGGCCGAGCGCTTCGCGGACGAGGTCCCTGCGGATGAAAGCGGCAACTCCTACGCGTCACTGCAGGCCGGCACCGACCCAAGCGCGGCTGATGTTGGCTGGGAATGACGACGAACTCAGGTTGCTGGTTGTGCACACCTTCGAGGCGGAGGGCTACGGGCGTTCAAAAAGTCTCCCCTCTCACTTCTCACCGCAGTTCTCACCGCTGTCAAGCTCTGATCGCCGCGAGCGCCGTCCCCACGGCGGCCCGCATCTCCGGGGACTCGTCGCGCACCAGGCCGCTCAGGGCGGCCGCCGCGGGCGGACCCGCGATCGCCAGACCCTTCACCGCGAGCAACCGGAGCGGAAGCGGGTTGCGGCCGTAGCGTCGCGAAGTAGGGGCGGCCCAGGCGGCGAGCGTCCCAATCGCTTCCTCCGAGCCACTCCGCCCCAGCGCGAGCAGGGCCTCGCGTTGGATCTCGGGATCCTCCTCCCGCTCCAGCAGCTCGGCGACGGCTCTGGAAAGCTGCCGCGCCGGCACCCCGGCAAGCTGGCTCAGGGCGTGCCGCCGCACCACCTGCGACGGATCCTCCAGCATCCTCCGCAGCCATTCGAGCGCGAGTGGTGTCCCGATCCGCGCCAGGGCTCCGGCCACCGATTTGCGGACCCGTTCGTCCTCGTGCTTGACCTGTCGGCCCAGCGCGGGCACCGCGTCCTCGATTTCCATGTCGCCGCAGAGTTCCGCGGCATTGCGGGCCACGTACCAGAGCGGGTCGTCGAGCCGTCCGAAGATCGCTTCGGCGCCGGCGCGCATTTGGGTGATCGCGGTGTAATAGCTGCGCCGTTCACCCAGACTCGGCGCATGCACCAGCAGCTCGACCAGCGTTTCGGTTCCCGCGGCGCCGAAGCGGCGCAGCAGACCGATAACCTCCAGCCGCCGTTCGCCGTGCGCCAGCCGCGCCAGATTCTCGAGCTGCTCCAACGAGATCAGCCGTTTGAGCTCGAGCCGGTAGGTGCGCCCGGTGCGCTCGGAAGGCGCGAGATCCTCCGCCTCGACCAGCAGGAGTGCCGCATCGAGCAGCCGGTTCCAGTCCTGCTGGGCGGCCGCCTCGCGACCCTGCGTCAGGATGCTGCCGAGGCCTGGACGCGCCGGCCCGGTGACGCTCTCGGAGCTCGCGAGGGACTCCTCGGCTCCGACCGGAGCCTCCCCCTCGATCTCCTCGGCATCGACCCGCTGCAGCTCGAGCTCATCGAGCGCATCGGTGTGGTGCATCCCGGCAGCCGCGCGGGTTCCACCCGACAACCGGTAGACCTCCTGCTCCTCCGCCGTAGGCATCACCCGGATCCGTCCCGCGGTCGCGCCCAGCGCCGCCACGACGTCCTCGTAGTGTCCGTAGGTGCCGGGGAACGCGGCGACGACCGCGATCACGCGGAGCAGGTCTGCCTCTGCGAGCGCCGCGGGAAGCTCGAGTACCGCGATTCCGTGCACCAGCAATTGCTCGTTGAGCAGCAGCGCCCCCGGAACGTTCAGCGATACGCGTTCCTCGTTGAGCAGGAGCGCTTCTCGCTCCGCGGTGATCCGGAGCGCCTGGCCATCGAGCAAGCCGTGGATGATGCTGAGGAGCGCGGCGTGTGCCTCAGTGGCCTGCGGCTCGTAGCGGGTCAGGTGAATGAGGGTGCCCAGCAAGGGCGCGAGCGGCAAGCGGCTGGCCATGGAATCGCTGAAGATAGAATTAACTTCGGGGCCATGGCAACACTCGAGGGTGACAAGCTCGTCGCCGCCTTGCGCGGTGCGTTCATGAAGGAGCCCTCGCGGGCGCTGCTGCTGCAGCTCGCGGCGGACCGCATCCGGGCGGCTGGCCCACCCTACACCTCGGTCTACCTGTACATGCTGCACGGCGACGAGCTCGTCCTCGAAGCCTGGAGCGGGCGCGCGACCGAGCACACTCGTATCGCGGTCGGCCAGGGTGTCTGCGGCGCGGCGGTGGCGACCGGCCAGGACCAGAATGTGGGCGACGTGCGCGCCATCCCGCATTATCTCGCCTGCAACCTGTTCACCCGCTCGGAGCTCGTGGTGCTGATCCGCCGGGGCATCCACATCCTCGGCCAGATCGACATCGACAGTGACCTGCCCGATCCCTTCACGCCCGCCGAGCAGGCGGAGGTGAAGAAGGTGGCGGATGCGCTGGCGGTGCTGCTCTGACAATCCGCCTGGTTCGCGGCGTCCAGCTCTTCGAGCGCCGCAGCGGTGCGGGCCCTCCCACCGTCGTCCTTCATGGCGGTCCCGGAGCCCATCACGATTACCTCCTGCCCGGCTTCGACCGCCTGGCGCACGGGCGCACGCTCATCTATTACGATCAGCGCGGCGGTGGCCGTTCGCCCGTGCCGCGTGAGGTCCCGGTGGGCTGGCGTGAGCAGGTCGAGGACCTGGAGGCGCTGCGCCTGCTCTGGGGATTCGAGCAGCTCACGCTCGCGGGATACTCCTGGGGCGGACTGCTCGCGCTGCTCTACGCGCTCGAGCACCCCGCTGCGGTCGCCCGTCTTGCCCTGGTCTCCTGCGCCCCAGTCTGGCGGGGCGCGCGAGCGGAGTTCGAGCGCCGGCTGGCCCAGCGAAATGCCGATCCCGCGGTGCAGCAGGCGCGCAGGGAGCTCCAGAGCAGCGGCTTGCGCGAGCGTGACCCGGATGCCTACCGGCGCCGGCTCTTCGAGCTTTCGGTCGCGGGTTACTTCCACGATTGGCGCAAGGCGCGGGAGCTCACTCCCTTCCGGATTACCGGCCGTACCCAGCAGGAAGTCTGGGAGAGCCTGGGCGACTTCGATCTGCGTGACTCGCTCGCCGGACTCGCCCGTCCCGCCCTCGTCATGCACGGCGACTCGGATCCGATTCCGCTGGAGGCCGCTGCGGAGCTCGCTCGCTGCCTTGCGGCGCCGCTGCAGCGGATCCCCGCCTGTGGTCACGTGCCCTATGTGGAGGCTCCCGAAGCCTTCACCGGCCTGCTGGACGGGTTCTTGCCCAAGGACGGCTGATGCCGGCTCCCCGGCCCACGCCGTTTGCCCTGGTCTTTGCCGCCATCGCGCGCGAGCGCTTTCCCGCGCTGCGGGCCGGCCTCGAGGCCGCCGGCAGCGATCCCCGCGACCGGGACAGCTTCCTGCTGGTCCGCGAAGTCGCCGAGCTGCTCCGCGAGCTGCGCCCCGAAACAGGCGTCGGTGTCGCCGTAGAGACCCTGGTAGCCTTGCTTCACTTTGCCTATCTCTTCTGGATGGACGGAGAGCGGGTGCAGGTAATAAGCGAGCAGGCGCTGGCCGGAATGCTGACCCGTCCGACCTCCCGACCGCCCGACCCTCCGACGCTGCAACCTTCCGGGGTCCGCTACGTTCAGCTCCCCGCCTTGCGGGTTTGGGCCACCCCCGTCGCCGGGCAACCCGCCGAGCCCCTCGACGGATGGTTCGCGCTCCGCTCGAACGATCAGCTTGCGATGCTCGCGGTGCTCGGGCTGAGTCCCGCGCGCCCGGGCCTCACCGCCGTCGAGCTCACGGGATCCTGTCCCGGCGACCTCCAGCGCCTTGACGGTTCTCCGCTCTTCTCGCCGACACTCGCTGGCGGCGCGGCGGCGGGCCTGGCGTCGCTGGCGGGCGAAGCGGAGTTGCTGGAGCTGGCTTGGCGCGCCGAGGCGCTGTGAGCACCGATCGCCTCGGTGTCGCCAATGTCCTCGAGCAGCTCGCGGCGTTTCTCGAATTTCGCGGGGAGAATCCCTTCCGGGTTCGCGCCTTTCGCAACGCGGCGAAGGCCGTGCTGGGGCTGCCCGGTTCGGTGGCGGACGCACTCGCCGACGGCTCGCTCGCGGCGACCCGGGGGATCGGACCCGCCACGCTCGCTATCGTGAAGGAGCTCCAGGAAACGGGGCAGTCCTCCTTACTGGAGGATCTCAAGCGGGAGACTCCCGCGGGTCTGCTCGACCTGCTCGGCATTCCCGGTTTGGGAGCGCCGCGCATCAAGCTGCTCCATGAGCAGCTTGGGATCGATTCGGTTGCCGCCCTCGAGGCGGCCGCGCGGGATGGACGGCTGGCGGCCTTGCCCCGATTCGGAGCGAAGACGGCGGAGAAGCTGCTGCAGGGAATCGCCTTCGCCCACCGGACCAGGACCTTTCGGCTCGCGCATCACGCCGCGCGGGAAGCCGAAGTGCTGCGCTCCGCGGTGGAGCGGCTGCCCGGAGTAACCCGCGCTGTGGTGGCCGGGGAGGTGCGTCGGCGCTGCGAAGTGGTCAGCGAGCTCGCGCTCGTGGCCGAAACCGAGCGGCCGGTCGCGGAGCTGCGCGAGGAGATCGCCCGGTTCCCCGGACTCCTGGATCCGACCGGGGCAGCCGAGCTCGTCACCTTCCGGTCGGCCGGCGGAATGACCGCGAGCATCCGGATCACTCCCCGCGCGGATTTCGGCGCTGCCCTCGCGCAGGCAACCGGCAGCCCGGCCCACCTCGAGCAGCTCTCGGCCCATGCGGAGAGCGTCGGGTACTCTCTCGCTCCTGCGGTGCTGCTCCAGGGCGGGCAGCCCGTGCCCGTCCCGGAGGAGAGCGCGCTCTACCGGGTGCTCGGCCTCTCGGATATCCCGCCCGAGCTCCGCGAAGGGTTCGACGAAATTGCGCGCGCCGCCGCGGGCACCCTCCCCCGCCTCGTCGAGCCGGCCGACCTGCGGGGCTTGCTGCACTGTCATACGACCTACTCGGATGGGACGCTCGGCGTCGCGGAAATGGTCCATGCCTGCCAGGAGGCTGGCTACGACTACGTCGGGATCACCGATCACAGCAAGTCGGCGGCCTACGCGGGCGGGCTCAGCGTCGACCAGCTGGAACGACAGTGGGAGGAGATCGCGGCGGTCCAGGCCAGGGTACCCGGTATCCGGATCTTGAAGGGGATCGAGTCGGACATTCTGGTCGAGGGCGCGCTCGACTACCCCGACGCGATCCTCGCCCGGTTCGACTTCGTGATCGGCTCGATTCACAGCAGATTCTCGCTCGGCGAAGCCGAGATGACCGCCCGGGTGCTCGGCGCGCTCGAAAGTCCCTATCTCACGATCCTGGGTCACCCGACTGGTCGCTTGCTGCTCTCCCGGAATCCCTACCCGCTCGATCTCGAGCAGCTATTCGCCGCAGCGGCCGCCAACGGCGTCGCGCTCGAGATCAACGGCGATCCGCGTCGCCTGGATCTCGACTGGCGGTTGGTGCGGCGGGCTCGGGCGCACGGCGTGATGATCGCGATCGGAGCCGACGCGCACGGCCTCGCTGGAATTCCGAACCTCGAGTTCGGCACCGCGATGGCACGCAAAGCGGGCCTGGAGCAGCAGGACGTGCTCAATACCAGGAGGGCGGACGAGTTTCTCGCCTTCGCGGCGGCGCGCCGCCCATGAAAAAAGTCTCCTTTGCCAAGGAATCCCGGGCGGCCCGGAAACGCCGCGCCGCCGAAATCTTCTCCCGCCTCTCCGCGGAATATCCCGACGCCCGCTGCGAGCTCGACTTCCGGACGCCCTACGAGCTGCTGGTCGCGACGATTCTCTCCGCGCAATGCACCGACGTGCGGGTCAACCTTGTGACGCCCGAGTTCTTTCGTCGCTACCCTACGCCGGCCGCGTTGGCGCGGGCGGAGCGCGAGGATGTGGAGGAGCTGATCCGCTCCACCGGCTTTTTCCGCAACAAGGCCAGAAACCTGATCGGCATGGCGCAGGCGCTCACCGAGCGGCACCAGGGAAAAGTCCCCCGCGAAATGGCCAGGTTGCGCGAGCTCCCGGGCGTCGGTCGCAAGACTGCTAATGTGATCCTCGGCAATGCCTACGGGATCAATGAGGGCGTGACGGTGGACACCCACGTCACCCGCCTCTCGGCGAGACTACAGCTGACCAGGCAGAAGACGCCCGAGAAGATCGAGCAGGACCTGATGGCGCTCTTCCCTCAGGCGGATTGGGCCCTGCTTTCGCACCTCCTGATCTGGCATGGACGCCGGATCTGCATTGCCCGCAAGCCGCGCTGTGAGCTGTGCGTCGTCAATGAGCTATGCCCATCGGCCAGAGTGCCAAGAAAACCCCCTCCGTAAGGTTGGTCCCGTTCACTGTTCACTGTTCACTGTTCACTGCTCACTGTTCACTGCCCTCCAGCAGTCGCTGCCACGCCGACTCGGGCTCCTCGCCGCTTCGCCGCTTCTCCTTGATCTCGACGTTGCTCCAGCGCACCCGGCCCGTGAGTCGGATCAGCAGACCGATCGGGTTCGCGCCCCGCGCCGAGCGCGTGGAATGGGTGGTGCTGCTCCAGCGCTCCTCGCACTCGTTCTCCACCTGTGCCCCGGCCGGGACGATCAGGGTAAAGCTTCCCAGCAGAACGTCGAGCTCCATATCGAGGACGTCAGAGCAGAAGACGGCGTCGCGCAGGTCAATCGTGAGCTCGCCGAGGGCGACTTTGACCGAGAGCCGGAGCGGGACGGTCCATGAGCCGGCGCGCTTGGAGGAGCTGAGGACGGTCCGAATCCTGAGCAGCTCGGCGGGCTCGACCGGCGCCACCGTCGTGTGGTCCCGGACGGCAGGGACGAGCCCGGTAGGCACTTGGTAGCCGCCGCTCGGCAGCACATCGGCGACGATAGCGTCGAGCGTCGCACGGTTCGGCGCTTGGCGCACCAGCGCGAGCCGCGCTTCAAATTGCTCCACCGACAGGCGGTCGGAGGCGACCGCACCGGAAAGTATGCGGATCGCGTCGTGCCGCAGCGATTCCAGTTCCTGCATTCGCCTATTGTACTAGTTTTGCGCATGGCCACCAACCGCCTCGGGTCGGCCGCTTCGGCGTATTTGCAATCCGCTGCGCATCAGCCGGTGCACTGGTTCCCCTGGAGCCAGGAGGCATTCGCGGCGGCGAGCGCGGCTGACAAGCCGGTGCTGCTGGACATTGGCGCGGTGTGGTGTCACTGGTGTCACGTCATGGATGGCGAGTCGTACGAAGACCCCGATCTCGCCGCCTTTCTCAACGAGCATTTCATTTGTGTAAAGGTGGACCGCGATGAGCGGCCCGACGTCGACGCGCGTTACCAGCGCGCGGTGCAGACAATCACTCAGCAGGGCGGCTGGCCGCTGACCGGGTTCCTCACCCCCGAGGCGGAGCTTTTTTTCGGTGGGACGTATTTCCCCCCGCAGCCGCTGCATGGCCGGCCGTCGTTCCGGGAGGTCCTGAGCCGTGTGCTCGACGTCTGGCGCGCCGAGCGCCCCAAGGTGCAGTCGCAGGCACGTGCGCTACGGGAGCTGCTCGCGGCGCATCTCGATGAGACGGTTCCAGGCGAGCTCAGCGCGCTCGGGCTCGATGACGCAACCCATCGGATCCTCGCCACCGCCGACCGTACTTACGGCGGCTTTGGGACCCAGCCCAAATTTCCCCATCCCTCCACGCTGAGCTTCCTGCTGCATCGCTGGTGCGATACGCCCGATTCGACGGTGCGGGCGGTGATCCACGAGACGCTGGACGGTATGGCCGGCGGCGGTTTTCGTGACCTGATCGGCGGCGGGTTTCACCGCTACAGCGTGGACCAGCGCTGGATCATCCCGCATTTCGAGAAGCTCAGCTCCGACAACGCCGAGCTGTTGCGGGTGTACGCCGAGGCCGGGGCGCTCTTCGACAATGCTGGCTGGCTCGAGACGGCACGCGACACCGTGCGCTGGATCCGCGAGGTATTGGCCGATCCTGCGGGAGGCTTCGCCGCGAGCCAGGACGCCGATGTCGGGCTCGAGGATGACGGCGATTACTTCACCTGGAGTCTCGAGGAGCTGCGCCGGGTCCTGAGCCCGGAGGAGCTCGACCTCGCGACGGCGCACTTCGGGCTGGGCAGCGCCGGCAGGATGCCGCACGCGCCGGAACGCAACGTGCTTTTCACGGCGGCCGGCGCCGCGACGCTGGCCCAGCGGCTCGGCCAGAGCCCGGAGCTGGTCATCGCGCGGCTGGCCACGCTCTATGCCAAGCTTCGCGCGGCTCGCGCGGCTCGCCCGTCACCCCTGGTGGATCGGACCCGCTACGCCAATTGGAACGCCATGCTGGCCGGCGCGCTGCTCCGCGCCGGGCCTCTGCTCGCCGATCCGACGGCAATTGACCTGGGGCTCCGCGCCCTGGAGCGACTGCGCGCTGAGCAAGCGGAGTCCGACACCGTCACGCACACCTCCTCCAGTCCACCCGGTCTGCTCGATGACCCGGTGCAGGCCGCCGCCGCCGCACTCGACGCGTTCGAGGTCACCGGCGAGCTGAGCTGGCTCGATTGGGCGACGGCCTTGCTCGACCGGGTATGGCGGGAGCACTGGGACACGGAGCGTGGTGGGCTGCGCGACGTGGCCCACGAGCGGGGCGGGGAGGGGCTGCTCAGCGCCAGCGTCAAGCCGATCCAGGACAGTCCCAATGCTTCCCCGAATGGGGTGGCCGGACAAAGCGTGGCGCGACTCTTCGAGCATACTCAATCGCCGCGCTGGCGCGAGCGCCACGCGGCCCTGGTAACCGCCTTCGGCGCCAGTGCCGCCGAGCTCGGCCTCTTCGCCTCTGCTCACTTATTGGCGGCAGATTGGCTGGTGCGTCCCGCGACGCATCTCGTCATCACGGGGCCCCCTGCCGACCCGCTGGCCACTGAGCTGCACCACCTGGCGCTGGCCGCTTTCGTGCCGCGCCGTGTTGTCGCGCGACTCTTTCCCGGTGCGCCCACTGACGCCCTGCCGCCCGCGCTGCGCGCGGTGGCCGTGGGCGCGCACCGGGTGCAGGGGTACCTCTGCATTGGAGCTCGCTGCCTCGCGCCCGTGAGTACCCTCGAGGGTTGGCAGGCGGCGCTGCGTTCGGTGCTGCCGTCCCCGTTCGCTGTCGGCGCGCTGCCGGGGTAGACTTCACCGCGGAGTTCCCATAGCCCATAGCCCATAGCCCATAGCCATCCATGAAAACCGCGGTCATCGAAACATCCAAAGGCACCATCACCGCCGAGCTCTTCGAGCAGGAGGTCCCCGGCACGGTGGCCAACTTCGAGAAGCTCGCCAATAGCCAATTCTACGATGGCACCCGTTTCCACCGGGTCATTGCGGAGTTCATGATTCAGGGGGGCGACCCGCTCTCCAAGAATCCCTCGGATCCGCGCGTCGGCACCGGAGGCCCTGGCTACAAGATCAAGTGTGAAACTCATCTCAATACCCACCGCCATGTGGCCGGTACGCTTTCCATGGCGCACGCCGGCAAGGATACCGGGGGCAGCCAGTTTTTCATCTGCCACTCGCCGCAGCCGCACCTGGACCGCAAACACACCGTGTTCGGACAGGTTACCGGAGGAATGAATGTGGTGAATGCCATTCGTAAGGATGACCTGATCAACTCGATCCGCGTCGCTTGAGGTGCAAGTCGACTTCGCGGTCCTCGCCGACTACGCGCTGATCGATCAGCACGGCAAGCTCTCGGTGCTGGGGATCTTTCAGCATGTCTGGGTGGGGAGCTTTCCCGCCGTCCACCCCCGCACCCACCTGGTGCTGCGGGTGCGCGGCCGCCGCACCGAGATCGGACAGCACCCGATCCGCATTCGATTCGTGGACGACACCGGCGCCGAGCTCATGGGGGGCGATGGGACGGTGCAGTTCGGCGAGCCGCCGGCGGGGGTCACCGAGATCGAAGCAGGCGCCGTGCTGGTGTTCGACGTCCCCCTGCCCAGACCCGGCGCCTATGCGTTCGAGATCTCCATGGACAGCAGTCCGGCGATTCGGGTGCCGCTGTCGGCTTCGCAGCTGCCCGCGGAAGGCGGCGGAACCCAGCATTAGGGTCGCTTTGGGCTTTGGGCTATGGGCTATTTGTTGCCGAGCCGCCGGATCAACAATGTCAGCATTCTCTGAATTCGCTCCACCTGTAGCTGCAGTCCCGGCATGATCTTCTCTTCTAGATAGCCCTGATCCTGAGCTATGATCAGGTGACAGTCGAGTTCCGTGACAGATCCTCTCGCGATAGTCAAGAATCGCAGCAGTTCCCCATCGCGATTCCGGCCGCAACCTTCAGCGATGTTCGCCATAACGGAGACCGCAGCTCTGCGGATCTGGGCAGTGAGTCCAAATTGTTCCTGACGCGGAAAGCTGGCTGTGACGCGATAGGATCGATTGGTGAGTGCGCGAGCCTGTTGCCAGACACGAAGCTTCCGATAATCTCCCATTGCAGAGTCCCCCTGACACAATCTCTACAGCGGGGCGGGGATCGGTACTCATTTCGCTGCCCAAAGCGTCAAATAGTTGCGTGCTCGATTAGGGTCAGTACCTTGCTCACCCCATAGCCCATAGCCCATAGCCCATAGCCCATAGCCCATAGCCCATGCTCACTCGTCCCGAAGCCCTTGCGCTCCTCCACGAGCACACCCAATCCGACGCGCTCCGCA
>DASYTT010000171.1:0-31288 GCA_036002045.1 Gemmatimonadales bacterium | reverse complement strand
GTGTACTGGCCGCTCACGTAGAAGCCGACGGTTCCGATCTTGCCGGTCGCGTCGATGGCGGTCAGGGAGGTCGGCTGCCGGCGGGAGATCTGCGCCAGCGAGTTGTAGTACTGGCCCGGGAAAATCGCGGACTGGGTGATGTTCCGCAGCGCATCCAGGCTGAGGACCGCATTCAAAGGAGTCAACCCGGTCCGCAGGGTGTCGGCATTCACATTGTGGATCCGCTGCATTTCCTTATTGATGTCGAACGAGCGGGAGCAATTCGAGGACCCGGAGATCTGAATCGCGCAGAAGCGCTGCCCCGTCTCGTCCAGCATGATCGGGTGGTTGATCGGGATCCCGTAGTCGACGCTGTTGAAGTCGGAGAAGCCCCACTCAGTGCGGGCGTTGAATTTGATCCCGTCCCCGCCGGTGCCGCCGCGCTTGGTGGTAATGGTGATGACCCCGTTCGCGGCCTGGGTGCCATACAGGGAGGACCCCGCCGCCCCTTTCACCACCTCGACGGTTTCGATGTCGAGGCCGCCCAGCTCCTGGATGCTGCCGACGTGGGAGACAATGACCCCGTCCACGATGATCAGCGGCTCCTGGCCCCGGCCACTGCCATTGATGGAGGTGGGCCCCCGCAGCAGGATTTCTGGGGCAGTGCCGGGGCGGCCAGTGGTCGCGGCGATCCGGAGCCCGGGCACCTTGCCCGCCAGACTCCGGAGCGGATCAATCGACGGCACCGGGAGGTCCTCCGCATTGAGCCGCCCCACCGAGAAGGGCACCTTGGCCCGTTCCACGCCTTCCAGCGTCCCGGTGACGACCACTTCCTCCAGCCGGTTGATGTCGGTCTGAAGGGTGAAGTCGGCCGTCTGTTCCCCGGCCTGGATCGTCAGCGTGCGGAGAAGGGACTTGAAGCCGATGGCCCGGGCGGTGATCTGTACGGGCTGCGTGGGGATTCGCGCGGCAGGAATCGTGATGACGTAGGCGCCCCGATCGGAGCTCAGCACCGAAATGCTGAGCGCCGAGATGACGACATTGGCGCCCGCAACCGGCTCCTTCCGGTCTTGCGACGTCACCGTACCGCGGATCACGGCGTTCTGGGCCAGAACCGGCGCGGCTATGACGGCGCTCAGGGCGAGCGCGCCAAGTCCGGTTAGGACCGTCCGACGAAACGAGAAACCGGTCATGCTCGGAATCCTCGATGAGGAGTGGGACCCACCAACGATTGCCAGTAGATATGGTGACTGCATCAGGCTGCTAATGGCGCAAGTCGTGCCAGCCGGTCTCAGATCCTATATGCTGGCGGCACAATGGGATCGACCATCAGCACTCGGTCGTGCGTGTCACTTCGCCACAGCCCCGATTTACCACTCGTATCGAAATGACACGAGTCGATGCTCGTCTGCTTGGCGTGCCTCTTAAAATCGATTTGGATTTGATTTCGCAAAACAGTATAGCACGTCCCATACAAGTCCGCGAGCCCTCCGCGAGACCCTGCGGTCCGCTTACGAAGATTTAATCTTGCGAAGTAACGCGAACCGGCGGCGCACTGAAATGCTTGCCCCGGCGCCGGTTTGGTTGACAGCGGGGCAGGGAACATGGTAGTAGTTTGCCCGGCCGCGAAGGATTTCCCGCACCGGAGATCCTTCGCGTTGCGTTTCCGTCTCCTAGGAGCGTCATGGGGTCGCTGGTCATCGTCGAATCGCCCACCAAGGCGCGCACGATTCGGGAGTTCCTCCCGCGCGGCTATCGGGTCGCCGCGTCAATGGGCCACATCCGCGATCTCCCCGACAAGGCCGCCGACATACCTCTCAAGTACAAAGGCGAGGAGTGGGCGCGGCTCGGAGTAAACGTCGAGCGCGACTTCGAGCCCCTCTACGTGGTGCCCAGCGACAAGAAGAAGGTCGTCAAGGAGCTCAAGGACGCGCTCAAGGAGGCCGATGAGCTGATCCTGGCAACGGACGAAGACCGCGAAGGCGAGAGCATCTCCTGGCACCTGACCCAGGTGCTCGCGCCCAAGGTGAAGGTGCGCCGGATGGTCTTTCACGAGATCACGCGGGAGGCGATCCGGGAGGCACTCGACACGACGCGGGAGGTGGACAGCAAACTGGTACGCGCCCAGGAAACCCGCCGGATTCTCGACCGGCTCTACGGCTACACGCTCTCCCCGCTGCTCTGGAAGAAGATCGCCTACGGACTCTCCGCCGGCCGGGTCCAGTCGGTGGCAGTGCGCCTCCTGGTGCAGCGCGAGCGCGAGCGGAGAGCCTTCCGCGCAGCGGTGTACTGGGACCTCAAGGCTCAGCTCTCCCACGCCGGGCAGGAGTTCACCGCCGAGTTGGTGACGCTCGAGGGTATGCGAGTCGCCAGCGGCAAGGACTTCGACGAGCGTACCGGCAAGCTGGCCGAGGGAAAGCAGGTCGTGCTGCTCGACGAGGCCGCGGCCGCCGCGCTGCGCGAGCGGGTCCTGGCCGCGGCGTGGACCGTCAGCAGCAGCGAGGAAAAGCCGGGTATCCGCCGGCCGGCGGCGCCGTTTACGACCTCGACGCTGCAGCAGGAAGCCAACCGCAAGCTCCGGCTGTCGGCCCGGGACACCATGCGGGTAGCCCAGAGCCTCTACGAGCACGGCTTCATCACCTATATGAGGACGGACTCGGTCAACCTGTCGGGGCAGGCCATCAGCGCCGCGCGCGAATCGGTGCAGCGGCTCTACGGGAAGGATTATCTCCCTCCCAAGCCACGGCACTACAGCGCCAAGCATGTCCACGTTCAGGAAGCCCACGAAGCCATCCGTCCGGCCGGCGCGCATTTCCGGATGCCGGAAGAGACCAAGCTGCACGGCCGCGAGCTGGCGCTCTACGACCTGATCTGGAAGCGCACGGTGGCCTGCCAGATGCCCGATGCCCGAATCACCAGCCTGGTGGTGACGCTCGCGGCGGGCGAGGCCAGCTTCCGCGCCAGCGGCAAGCGGATCGACTTCCCGGGCTTCCTGCGTGCGTACGTCGAGGGCAGCGACGATCCGGAAGCGGCGCTGGAAGATCAGGAAGTGCTGCTGCCGCACCTCGAGGTGGGCGACCGGCCCGCCTGTCTGGGGGTCGAGGCGCTCTCCCACGAAACTCAGCCGCCGGCCCGTTTTACCGAGGCGAGCCTGGTGCGCGAGCTCGAGGCCGACGGCATCGGACGGCCCAGCACCTACGCAAGCATCATCGGCACGATCATCGAGCGGGGCTACGTGCAGCGGCAGGGCCAGGCGCTGGTGCCGACTTTTACCGCGTTCGCGGTCGTGGGCCTGCTGGAGCAACACTTCCCCAAGCTGGTCGATCTCAAGTTCACCGCGCGCATGGAGCAAAGCCTGGACGACATCGCGGAAGGGCACGCCGAGTGGCTGCCGTACCTGCGCGACTTCTATCTGGGGAAGGACGGGTTGCTCAAGCAGGTGGAAGCGCGCGAAAAGAAGATCGACCCCGCCCAGGCCCGTACCCTCGAGGTCAGCGGTCTTTCCGACGCGCTGATCCGGATCGGGCGCTTCGGGCCGTACATCGAAGTCGAGCGCGAAGGCGAACAGCTCCGCGCTTCACTCCCCAAGGACGCGGCGCCGGCAGACCTCACTATGGAAAACGTCGAAGAGCTGCTACGCCAGAAGCGCGAAGGCCCTGAGGTACTGGGACATCACCCCAAGACGGGTGAGCCGATCATGGTCCTCTCCGGGCAGTATGGACCGTACGTCCAGCTCGGCGTGGTGAGCGAATCCCATCCCAAGCCGAAGCGCGCAAGCCTGCCCAAAGGGATGAAGCCGGAAGAAGTGACGCTCGAGCTCGCGCTGGGCCTGCTGGCGTTGCCCCGGCTGCTCGGCGTCCATCCGGCAGACGGGGGCAGGATCTTCGCGGGCCAGGGGCGTTTCGGTCCCTATGTCGTGCACGAGCTGGGCAAGGGCAGCAAGGACTACCGCTCACTCAAGGCACCGGATCACGTACTGACCGTCTCGTTGCAGCGGGCCCTCGAGCTGCTGGCGCTGCCGAAGCAGACCCGCGGGCGCCGCGCCGCGCCGCTTCCCCTCAAGGAGCTGGGGCCACATCCGGTGGATCAGCAGGCGGTGGCGGTGTACAGCGGGCAGTACGGTCCCTATGTGAAGCACGGCAACGTCAGTGCCTCGATCCCCAAGGGGCGCGATCCCGCGGGGATCACTCTGGCCGAGGCGGTCGAGCTGCTCGAGGCCAAACGCAGCCGACCGCTCAGGCCTGCCGCCAAGCCGGCGAAAGCGGCGGAAGTGGCGAAAGCAGAGAAAGCCGCCAAGCCTGCCAAAACAGCCAAAGCCGCCAAACGGCGGCCCCCGGCCAAGCGCCCCAAAACGGCGAAGCGCGGCTAGACTTGGCCGGATCGCTCTGCGACGTTATCCTGGGGTAACAATCGCGTTCCCATAGAGCTCTAGAGCGCCGCTCGCACCCCGGACCTCATGAACGGCCTGGCGCACTGGATCAATCATTCGTTGCGACGGCGAATCGCAGTGCTAGTCTCGGTGCTGCTGCTGGTCGTCACCGGCGCCATTTCCGTCATCTCCTACCTGCAGGTCCTTCGAGTAACCCGCGAGCTCCGGGCGGATCGGCTGCGCCAGCTCGGCAAACAGCTGACGCCGCTCTTGGCACGGGGTCCCTCGGAGCTGACCACGCGGCTCGGGCGGGCGGCTGCGGATTCCGCCGTGGTGGAGTTTGTGGCCTCGGGCGGCAGGCGCGACAGCGCGCGCGTGCTCACGACGCTCCGCCGACCGGGCGATCAGCGCAACGGGGTCGCTCTGCTCGACTCCGCGGGCGGGATCCTGCTGCAGGATGTGCCGGACAGCGTGCGGGGCGGATTTGGACCGCTCGTCGTTCCGGCCGACCTCGAGCCCCGGGGGCGGGTTGGTGTGGGACCCTTCCGCCGGATGACCGATTCGACGCTCTACTACGATGCGCACGCGCCGATCCGGAGCGGCGACGCTGTCATCGGGACGCTGGTCCGCCGGTCGCGGATGAATCTCTCCGAGCGGAGCCGCTCCACCTACGCAGTCATCCTCGGCACCGGCAATGCCATTCTGCTCGGCAGTTCCTCCACCGGAGTGTGGACCGATCTGGGCAGAGTTGTCCCGCCGCCGCCGGCCACGCTGCGGATCGACACGGTGTCGCGGGTTAGCTGGAACGACCAGCAGGTTCTGGGCCTCGCCGAGCCGATCGAGGCCACCCCCTGGGTCCTCGCGATTCGCACGGATTACGATGTGATCGAAGCGCCGGCCAACGCGTATCTGCGGCGGGCCGTGCCGATCGCCCTGCTGGTGGTGCTGCTGGGGACGGGGGCGGCCGTGGTGCTGGGCCGGAGGCTGGGCCGGCCGATCGAAGAGATCACCGAGGTCACCGAGCAGATCGCCTCCGGCGACGAGGCCCGCCGCGCCAATGAACATTCTCCGGGCGAGGTCGGCCGCCTGGGACGAGCCTTCAACGCGATGGTCGAACGGGTGGCGTTGTCGACCCGCCGACTGCGGGACAACGAGGCCAGTCTGCGCGCCTTCGTCACCCACGCCAGCGAGGGTATCTGGCGGGTCGAATTCGTGCCGCCGCTCAGCATCAATCTGTCGCGGGATCTGCAGATCGCCTCGTGGTATCAGCTCTCGCCGCTGGCCGAATGCAACGCCGCGCTCGCCCGGATGCATGGTGTGGAGATGCAGGCCGAGCTCGGCAGCATCCCGCTGGAGGTGCTCTTCCCGCCGAAGGATCCCGGCACCCACAAGCTGCTGAGGGCATTCATCGAGAACGGCTATCGCTGCTCCGAGGTCGAATCGACCCAAGCCAAAAACGGGGACACGCCCCGCCGTTTCGTGAACGACCTGATCGGCATCGTCGAGCAAGGCGGCCTGCGCCGGATCTGGGGTACCCGCCGCGACGTGACGCTGGAGCGGTTGATGGACGAGCGGCTGGGCCAGACCCAGCGGCTGGAGGCGATCGGCCGGCTGGCCGGCGGGGTGGCGCACGACTTCAACAACCTGCTCACGGCCATCCTGGGCTATTCCGAATCGGTGAAAGAAGGCCTACCCGACGACCATCCGGCCCGGGAAGACGCGGGAGAGATCGACAGGCTCGCCCTCCGGGCGTCGGAGCTCACCCGCCACCTGCTGGCCTTCAGCCGGGGCCAGATTCTGCGGCCGGCGTCGCTCGATTTGAACGAGGTGGTCAGCGGAATGGAGCCGCTGCTCCGCCGGGTGATCGGGGAAGACATCGAGCTCAAGCTGCAGCTCGGAGAGCCGAGCCTGGTCGAGGCGGATGCGGGGCAGCTCGAGCGGATGCTGATGAATCTGGTGCTCAACGCGCGCGATGCGATGCCCCTGGGGGGACGGCTCGAGCTGCGCACCGGGATGGCCGAGCTGGATGCGGAGTACACCAAAATGCGGCCGGGACTCCGGCCGGGGCGGTACGCGATGCTGGCGGTGAGCGATACGGGAACGGGGATGACGGACGAGGTCCAGAGCCACCTCTTTGAGCCGTTCTTCACCACCAAGCCGAAGGGAAGCGGCACCGGGCTCGGACTCGCCACCGCGTATGGCATCGCGCGGCAAAGCGGGGGAGACATTTCGGTGTACACAGAGCTCGGCAAGGGCAGCAGCTTCAAGATCTTCCTGCCGGCGCGCGGCGGGCCGCGAGCGCGTGTCGAGGGCGTCGCGGCGTTGCCGATCTCCGCCGAGCACAGCGGGAACGAGACGATCCTGCTGGTGGAGGACGAGGCCCCGGTGCGCGAGGTCGTGCGCCGCGCGCTCACCGCCGCAGGCTATGCGGTGCTGGTGGCGCGCGACGGACCGGAGGCACTCAAGCTCGGTGAGCAGCAGCTCGAGCGCATCGATCTGGTGCTCACCGACATGATCCTGCCAGGGATGACCGGCCGTGATCTGGCCGCCGAGTTTCGCGCCCGGCGTCCGGGCCTCCGGGTGATGATCATGTCGGGGTACACCGGCGACACCTATCCCGCGCTCGAGGCACTGCCCGCGGGGGTCGGCTATCTCGAGAAGCCGTTCTCGCTGGCGGATCTCAGGCGGAAAATCCGGGAGGCGCTGGACTCTGAAGGAGGCTAGGAGGCTAGGAGGCTAGGAGGCTAGGAGGCTAGGAGGCTAGGAAGCTAGTAGGACCGCCGACGGGGCCCGCTGCTCAGACGAGCCAGCAAACTGGTGAGCATCTTTCCGACCTCCTCGACCAGCGACGCGAGCGCTTGCGGAACTCCGCTCGGCACATAGTCCAGCCGGTGCACCAGCTCGAGATGAGTTTCCAATTCCGCGAGCGATCCCCGCGCGACCGCAACCGACCTCCGGAAGTCGCCGCGGCTCCTTCGTTCGCGCCCCTCAGCGAGATTCGCTGGGATGGCCGCGGCCGCCCGGCGAAGCTGTGCAGTGATACCAAACCGCTCTTCCACCGGCAGACCCCGCGAGAGACGGTAGGTCTCGACCGCCAACTCCATTGATTTCTGCCAGACGATCAAGTCACGATAATTCCTGATCATGAGATCCGCGGGAGAAGTTTGCCAAGAACTTCGGCGACGGCGTTCAACCAATCCGCAAATCCCTCTGGCCTCCTAACCCTCCTAACCTCCTAGCCTTCTATTCTCCTAGCCTCCTAGCCTCCTACAACAGCGTTCCCCGCAGCAAGAGCGCCGCCAAGCCGAAGTAGATCACGATCCCGCTCACGTCTACCAGGGTGGCCACGAAGGGTGCCGAAGCGCTTGCCGGGTCCGCGCCAAGCCGGCGCAGCAGGAAGGGCAGCATCGAGCCGGTGAGCGATCCAAAGGTCACCACGCCGAAAAGTGCCCCACCCACGGTGACGGCAATGAGCGGATAGTGAGGGCCGTAGTCCTGCCAGCCGAGCAGCTGCCAGCCGATCACGCGGATCACGCCCAACACTCCCAACATTGCGCCGAGCACCGCCCCGGTGGGCAGCTCGCGCAGCGCCACGCGCCACCAGTCCTTGAGGGTCACCTCCCGCAGGGCGATGGCCCGGATGATGAGCGAGGTGGCCTGCGAGCCGGTATTGCCGCCGGAGCTGATGATCAGCGGGATGAAGAGGGCCAGCATCACGGCGCGCTGGATCTCGTGCTCGAAGTATCCCATCGCGGAGGCGGTGAGCATTTCACCCAGGAAGAGGGCGCAGAGCCAGCCGGCCCGCTTCTTCACCATCGCGCCGAGCCCGATCTCGATGTAGGGTTGATCGAGCGCGGCCATGCCGCCGAATTTCTGGACGTCCTCCGTTTCCTCCTTGACCAGGGCGTCGATCACGTCGTCCACGGTCACGATGCCGAGCAGGCGCTGCTGCTCGTCCACTACGGGCATGGCCAGCAGGTTGTACTTGCTGATGAGGCGGGCCACCTCCTCGCGGTCCACCTGCGGACCGACGGAGAGCGTGCTGCGCGCCGCGCCTACCTCCTTCACGCTGGCCGAGGGATCGGCCATGACGAGCTCGCGGAGCGACACCACGTGGACCAGGCCCTGAGTCGCCGGATCGGTGACGTAGATGGCGTACACGGTCTCTTTCCGGCCGCCGACCTGCCGGACGTGCGCGAGCGTCCGTTCGACGGTCCAGTCGGCGGGGACGCTGACGAACTCGGTGGTCATGATGCCGCCGGCGGTCTCCGGCGGGAATTGCAGCAGCAGCCGCAGCCCGTCGCGGGTCTCGCGGGAAAGCGCCGAGAGCAGCCGGTTGCGATTAGGGGGCGGCAGCTCGCGGAACAAATCCGCTTGCTGGTCGGCCGACATGGCCTCCACGAGATCGGCGGCGTCCTTCTCCGGCATCTGCGCGATGATCGCCGCGCGCACGTGCACCAGCTCGGGCTCGTCGAAGATCCGGACCGCGAGGTCGAAGGGCAGCGCCGCGAGCACCTTGGCCCCGGCCGCCGGCTCGAGCTCGCGCAGCGCCTCGGCGATGTCGGGGGGCTGCATGCTCGCGAGCACCGCGGAGAGCTCCACGGGATCGCCGCAGAGCAGATAGAGGAGCTCGGGAGTCGGCTTGACGGCTGCTTCGAGTGTTGGAGTCATGGCGTCTCCGGCGAGAGGCGCGAAAAACGGGCGGCTGGCGCAAGCTACATCGGCGAGGACGCCGGGTCAGCCCCTTATATTCAGGTGACAGGTGACAGGTGACAGGTGACAGGTGACAGGTGACAGGTGACAGGTGAGAAGAGGTAAGAGGTAAGAGGGCGTGGTAGTTCCCTCTCACCTCTTACTCCTCACCTCTCACCATTCTTAGGACAGATGGCCGAGTGGCTTAAGGCGCACGCCTGGAGAGCGTGTATACCTCACAAGGGTATCGAGGGTTCGAATCCCTCTCTGTCCGTAGCTCCGACGTCCTTCCCACGGGATCCACAGATTTCACAGATTCTCGTCCCGATCTGATAGGCCTATCAATCGTTTTTGGAATCGGTGTAATCTGTGGATCACAAGTTCTGGATCTCGATGCCGGGCGAGAGAACTAAACGAGAGTGACGAGCGTTATTAGCTTGAGGGGACAGCTGAAGGAGGCACCGTGCTCATAAATCGGCCGCCCGACATCAAGAGCAGTGAGATCACCGACGAGACGCTCTACTGGTCCCGCCGGGAATGGCTGGCGTCGGTCGGGCTCGGCGTGGTGGGTTCGCTTGCGCTGCCGAAGTGGCTCCGCGCGGAGCAGCAGCAGCTCAAGCCGGATTCCTGGGAGATCATCACCAGCTACAACAACTTCTACGAGTTCGGGACCGGGAAGGACGATCCCAAAGCCAACGCGCACACGCTGAGGCCCAAGCCGTGGAGCATCGCGGTTGAAGGGGACGTGAAGAAACCCGCGACCTACTCCTTCGACGATCTCTTCAAGGGGATGAAGCCGGAGGAGCGCATTTACCGCCACCGCTGCGTCGAGGCGTGGTCGTTCGTCGCCCCGTGGCTGGGCTACCCGCTCCGGGACGTGATCAAGCGCCTCGAGCCGGGAACCAAAGCGAAATACGTGGAGTTCGTCACGTTGCTCGATCCGGTGCAGATGCCCGGCCAGCGCCGCGGTGTGCTCGACTGGCCTTACGTCGAAGGGCTGCGGATGGACGAGGCGATGCATCCGCTCACGCTCTTGACCGTGGGGATCTACGGCAAGCCCCTCCCCAATCAGAACGGCGCGCCGGTCCGGCTCACCGTGCCCTGGAAATACGGTTTCAAGAGCGGCAAATCGATCGTCAAGATCCGCTTCGTCGAGAAACAGCCGATGAACACCTGGCAGCTTGCCGCGCCCACCGAGTACGGCTTCTACGCGAACGTGAATCCCAACGTCGATCACCCGCGCTGGAGCCAGGCCAAAGAGCGGCCGCTGGGCCAGCTCTTCAAGAAGCCCACCCTGATGTTCAACGGCTACGGCGACCAGGTGGCTTCCCTGTACGCCGGGATGGACCTGCGCATCAACTTCTGAGCCGCAAGCCCGCGTGACCGAGGCGCAAGTCATCCGGCGGGTCGTCAAGCCGGTGGTCTGGGTAGCCGGGCTCACGCCGCTCGCCTGGCAGGTCTGGGCCTTCCTCACGGGCCATCTGGAGGCCGAGCCGGTGAAGGGGATGGAGCACTTCACCGGTCGCACCGCGCTGGTCATTCTCTTCATTACGCTCGCCGTCACGCCGCTCCGCCGGGTTACCCGGCGCAACAGCCTGATCAAGCTCCGCCGGCTGATCGGCCTCTTCGCGTTCTTCTACGCGCTGGTTCACTTCAGCATCTTCCTGGTGTTCGATCTCGAGCTGTCGTTCGGGGATCTCGCGATGGAAGTGGTGAAGCGGCCGTACATCACGGTCGGCTTTGCCGTGCTGCTGATGCTTACCACGCTCGCCGTCACCTCGCCGCAATTCATGGTACGGAAGCTGGGCAAGCGCTGGCAGAAGCTGCACCGGCTGATCTACTTCGCCGCGGCGGGCGGCGTAGTGCATTTCCTCTGGGCGCAGAAGAAGGACATCCGGCTTCCGCTGGTCTACGCCGCAGTGCTGCTGGTGCTGCTGGGAGTTCGGCTGTTCCCGGCGCGACGGGCACTCCCGCGACCGATAACCAGTAGCCAATAGCCCATAGCCAGTATAGCTTCCGCGCCCGAGATGCCCTCGGTTACCCGGCTCCTCGATGGTCCCGCCATGGCTCGCGCGCTGGCGCGCATGGCAGGCGAAGTCGTTGAGCGCTGCGGGACCGAGGGCCTCGTCTTGGTAGGGATTCAGCGCCGCGGCGTCGAGCTGGCGCACCGCATCGCCCGGCTCATCGAAGCCTCGCAGGGCCGCCCGATTCCGCTCGGTAAGCTTGATATTACGCTGTACCGTGACGACCTCTCCACCATCGGCCCGCGCCCGCGGGTCGGCGAGACCAGCCTTCCGGTGGAGCTCGCCGGCGCTTCCGTCGTCCTGGTGGACGATGTCCTATATACAGGCCGCACCATCCGGGCGGCGCTCGACGAGCTGGCCGATTTCGGGCGTCCGCGCCGCATCCTGCTCGTGGTGCTGGTGGACCGCGGGGGACGCGAGCTGCCGATCCAGCCGGACATTGTGGGAAAGGTCATCCCGACCACACTGTATGACCGGGTGGACGTCGCGGTCGAGGAGCTCGACGGCCAAGACATGGTGGAGCTGGTCCAGGGGGCGCCCGTGTGACCGCGTCACCCCCCCTCTCGGCCCCTACTCTGGGCAAGGACCTGGTCGGACTGGAGGAGTTGTCGGCGGAACAGATCCGGCTGATCCTCGACACGGCGGAGCCATTCAAAGAAGTCAGCGAGCGGGCCATCAAGAAAGTGCCCGCGCTCCGCGGCAAGACCATCGTCAATCTCTTCTTCGAGGCCTCCACCCGCACCCGCATCTCCTTCGAGTTCGCCGAAAAGCGGCTCAGCGCCGACACCGTGAACGTGGCCGCGAGCGGCTCCTCCGTCTCCAAGGGCGAGACCCTGGTGGACACGGCGCGCAATCTCGAGGCGATGCGGATCGACATGGTGGTGATCCGCCATCCCGCGAGCGGAGCCGCGCAGTTCCTCGGCTCGCGCATCCGCTCCAACGTCATCAACGCGGGCGACGGGAAGCACGAGCATCCGACCCAGGGGCTGCTCGACCTGCTCACGCTGCGCGATTGCTTCGGCAAGCTCGAGGGCCTCAAGGTGGCCATCTGCGGGGACGTGCTCCACAGCCGGGTGGCCCGCAGCAACATGTGGGGGCTGCTCAAGCTCGGCGCCGAAGTGGCTCTCTGCGGACCGGCGACCCTGATCCCGCGAGAATTCGAGAGCCTCGGAGTCAAGCTGATTCCCCGGATCGACGACGCGATCGCCTGGGCCGATGCGCTGAACGTGTTGCGGCTGCAGCTCGAGCGCATGGAGGCGGGGTTCATCCCGTCGCTGCGCGAGTACAACCGGGTCTTCGGGGTAACCCGCGAGCGCCTGGAGCGCGCGCCCAAGGAGCTGGTGATCCTGCACCCGGGCCCGATGAATCGCGGCGTCGAGATCGACAGCGACGTGGCCGATGGGCCTCACAGCGTCATCCTGCCGCAGGTGACCAACGGGGTGGCCGTCCGCATGGCGGTGCTCTACCTGCTCGCGGGAGGCGGGCCCGATTGGAGAGGTGGCAGGGAGCAGGTGGCAGCTGGCGGGGAGGGCGAATGAGCGATCTCCTGATCCGGGGCGGCAGGGTCATCGATCCTTCGCGCGGCAGCGATGGACCGGCCGACGTGCTGCTTCGCGACGGCAAGATTGAGGCGGTGGGGCGCAACATTCCCATGGAGCAGGGTACCAGCGTGATCGACGCCACCGGGAAGGTTGTCGCCCCCGGCCTGGTGGACCTGCACGTCCATCTCCGGGAGCCTGGCTTCGAGCATGCTGAGACCATCGCCAGCGGGGCGGCCGCGGCAGCGGCCGGGGGATTCACCGCGGTCTGCGCCATGCCCAACACCGATCCGGTGACCGACAGTCTGGCAACGGTCGGGTTCGTGGTGCGCCAGGCGATTCGGGCGGGTCAGGCCCGGGTCTATCCGATCGGGGCGGTCTCCCTGGGGCAGCGGGGCGAGCAGCTCACCGAGTTCGGGGAGCTGATCCAGGCCGGCGCGGTGGCGGTGAGCGACGACGGGAAGCCGATCCGCTCCAGCCACCTGATGCGAACCGCGCTCGAGTACGCCAAGAATTTCGGGATTCCCGTCGCCGACCATTGCGAGGATACCTCGCTCGCCCAGGGCGGGGCGATGCACGAAGGGATCGTCTCCGCCCGGCTCGGCCTCAAGGGGATTCCGGCTGCGGCAGAGGAGATCATGGTCGCCCGCAACATCATCCTGGCGGAGCTGACCGGGGGGCACGTCCATCTCTGTCACATGTCCACACGCGGTTCAGTCGAGCTGATACGCTGGGCCAAGAGCAAGGGCCTCAGGGTGACGGCGGAGGCGACGCCGCATCACTTTACCCTCACCCAGGAACGCTGCGAAGGCTACAATACCAACGCGAAGATGAATCCGCCGTTGCGCGAAGCGGCCGACCGGGACGCGATCCGGCAGGGGCTCGCCGACGGGACGATCGACTGCATCGCGTCGGACCACGCGCCGCACCACTACGATGCCAAGGAGCGGGAATTCGACGAGGCGCCCAATGGCATCGTCGGACTCGAGACGGCACTCGGGCTTGCGCTGCGGGAGTTGGTCGAGCCGGGGCTCCTGAGCCTGGCTGACCTGGTCGCCCGGATGAGCACGATCCCGGCCCGCATCTTCCATCTCCCCGGAGGCACCCTGGCAGTGGGAGCACCCGGCGACGTGGTGGTCTTCGACCCGGAGCGCCGTTGGGAGGTCCGGCGCGAAGCGCTCCACTCGAAGAGCATGAACACTCCCTTTCTGGGGGAAACCCTGAGAGGCCAGGCGGATGTGACGGTCGTCGGGGGACGGGTCGTTTTTCAGCGCCCGGGCCGTCCGACTTCTTGACGCCAAGGAAGCGAACACGTTTCGCTATTGCGCCTTTTCGTTAGATTGGAACGAGTTGCGGGACTCTGTGGTCTTTCCTTAGAGGTTGGCATGAGCGAGCCGAAGCCGCATAACCTCGCCGAAATCGAGGGTTTGCTCGCCTCACGGCACCGACTGATGAGCTGGCTCGACCGGCTCGAAGAGGCGGGCTCACGCGCGCCTCGCCAAGTGCGGGCTAAAGTGCAGGCGGATTACCGAGCGCGACTCGCCCAAGTCGTGTCGCAGCTCTCCACTCATGGCGAACTGATCGCCAGTACCCTGGAGGGGTTGCGCACCGACGCCAGGGATTTTCGGCAGCTCCGCACGGAAGAGGACGAGGTCCGTGCCGAGGCGGAGCTGCGTCACGCCGTGGGCGAATACACGGACGATGAATGGCAGCTGGTGGAGCTCGAGAGCTCCGGCAAGATCGGCGGGTACGATGAAGAGCTCGAGCGGCTGACCAGCGAGATCCACCGGCTCGAGGAGGTACAGGGACTGATTACGCCGGAAAGCATCCGGCAGCCCGAGGCGGTGGAATCTTTCCCGCCGGAGCCGGAAACCATCCCGGAGCACCTCGAGATCCAGAATCCACCCGATCTTGAGATGCCTCCGCTCACGCTGGTGCGGGAGTCGGAGCCGATTCCGCCAGCCGCCCGACCGGAAGCCCCGCGCTTCGTTCCTCGCGGCGGAACCCCGAAGCCTCGCGAATCGGGACCCAGCCGGGCGATTCCATTCCCGCCGCCGCAGCAGCAGGCCGCCTCTGCTTCCGCAGTGGCCACGCCCAAGGATGAATTGGCGTTCCTTCGCTCGGTGACGCTCGAGTCTCCCGCGCAGCGAAGCCCCACGACGCCGAGCACTCCGGCCGAGCGGGATGATCGGCCGGTACAGCCGCTGGCAAAGACCCTCAAGTGCGCGGAATGCGGCTCGCTGAATCGGCCGACGGAGTGGTACTGCGAACGCTGTGGGGCGGAATTGGCGGCGTTGTAGGGAAGAGGGAAGAGGGAAGAGGGAAGAGGGAAGAGAGAAGCGAAGAGGGGGCTCTGGTCGCTAGACTGAGCCCCCCTCGTGTTTCTCCCTCTTCTCTCTTCCCTCTTCTCTCTTCCCTCTTAACTCTTCACTCTTTTCGCCAACCTGCTCTTATGCCGCGCCGCGGTGTTGGGATGGATGAGGCCTTTGCGTCCCGCGCGATCCAGCTGCTTTTCGGCTTCGAGAAACGCGACCTTGCCGTCCTCCTTGTTGTCCAGGAGACCGCGCAGCTTTTTCACGGCGGTACGGAGCGCGCTCCGCTGGCTCTTGTTGCGCGCGGTGCGGCCCACAGCTTGACGCATCTGCTTTTTGGCGGACTTGGTTCTCGGCACTCTTGGCGTTCCTTAGGCTGAGGCGCTCGCCGGAAGCGGCAGGGGTGCCATTCCGGGCGCTAAGTATAGCCGCCGCAATATCTTGACGCAAGAGAACGAGGGGGTAATCTTCCGCCATCTCTTCGTTTGGGACGAGCGCCCCTGAGCGACTTCATCCTTGCCCTCCCCATCCTCGTCTTTTCCGTAGTTGCGCATGAGTATGCGCACGGGTACGCGGCGCTCAAACAAGGTGACGACACCGCCCTCGTCGCCGGACGCCTGACGCTCAATCCGATTCCCCACATCGATCCGCTCTTTACCCTGATCATGCCCGCGCTGCTGTGGTACGTCTCGGAGGGGCGCTTCATTTTCGGCGGCGCGAAGCCGGTCCCGGTGCGTCCGGATCGGTTTCGCAACTACGTCCGGGGCGACATCATCGTCTCGCTGGCGGGCATCCTGACGAACCTCGCTATCATGCTCGGCTGCGCCGGGCTGTTCGTCGGCGTCGGCATGCTGGCTCGCGCGATTCCCGGCGGGAGCGACATCTTCGGCACCGCGCAACGGATGCTCTTCTGGGGCGTGGTGCTCAATCTCATGCTGGCCTTCTTCAATCTCATTCCGCTCCCGCCATTGGATGGCTCCCACGTCGTCTACCACATCCTGCCGCAGGGACTGCGCGAGCGCTACCGGGCCTTTCAGCGTCTGGGTTTCCTCCCCTTGATGCTGATCATGTTCGTCTTTCCGCGGGTGATTCAGGTGCTGCTGACGCCGGCCTATGCCGGGGTCGCCCTCTTCCTGCGGCTGGCCTCCCCCTACGCTGTGGGGACCAACTGGAACATCTTTCCCTCATGACCAGCCCCGCGGCTACTCCCTCCCTCTCGAACGCCTTGGGGCCGGTGGTGCTGTCGGCGGGACCGCCGATCGAGTCTCGCGCCGGAGGTGGCTTCGTCGTCGAGCTCGAGGCCTTCTCAGGACCGCTCGATCTGCTGTTGCATCTGCTGCGCGAAGAGCAGCTCGAGATCGCCGACATTCCGATCGCGCGAATCGCCGATCAGTTCCTGGGAGCGATTCACGAGCTGGGCCTGAACCAAGCCGCCGACTACCTCGAGATGGCCAGCCGGCTGGTCCGTCTCAAGGCGCAGATGCTGCTTCCGCGCGCCGACGGCGAAGCCTGGGAAGATCCGCGTGCCGAGCTGGTTCGCCGGCTGCTCGAGTACCAGCAAATCAAAGAGATCTCCTACTGGATGGCTGGAGCGGTGGAGCGCCGGGCGCTGCGCTTTGCGCGTGGCTACCTGCCGGAGCCGCCGGAGCTCCCGCCGCCGCCGCTCACGCTCGACCTGCTGGAGCTGCTCACCGCAGTGGAACGGGTGGTGAGCGGGATCCTGCATCCGGTGCTGCACAGCGTGGTCGCACGCCCGCTGGACGTCGAAGGGGCGACCCGACGCCTGCAAGCGCTGCTCGATGAGCAGGACGAGTTCAGCTGGAGCGAAGCGCTGGGTCCCCATCCCACCATTTCCGATGTGCTGTCCGTGCTCCTCGCCCTGCTCGAACTGGCCCGGCGAGGTCGCTGCTCGCTCACTCAGCCCGCGGCGTTCTCGCCGCTCGTGATCCGCCGTGAATCCTCTCTGCCAGCTGCTTGAGGCCGCGCTGTTCGCCGCGGCACGTCCGGTGACCGCCGAGGAGCTGGTCACCCTGGACCCCGACGCCTCGCTCGACGATGTGCGCGCTGCACTCGAGCAGCTCCGGGAGCACTACGATTTCGACGGGCACGGCGTCGAGATGATCGAGCTGGCGGGGGGATACCAGATCCTTTCGCGGCCCGCGTTCGCCGCGGCGATCGAGCGGGCCCAGCTCAACACGCGGCAGCCGCGCCTTACCGCCGCGATGCTGGAGACGCTGGCGGTCATCGCCTATCGCCAGCCGGTCGGCCGGGCCGAGATCGAAGAGATCCGCGGCGTCTCGGCGAGCGGGGTCCTGCGTGCGCTACAGGAGCGAGGCCTCATCGAGGTGACCGGGCGGAGCGAGGGACTGGGGCGTCCGCTGCTCTACGGTACCACGCCGTTATTCCTCGAGCTGCTCGGCCTGGCCGATCTCGCGAATCTCCCCAAGACCGAGGAGCTCTCCATCGCGCTGCAGCCGCCCAAGCCGGAGCCGATCGGTCCGGACGACGCGGCCGCGTACGTCGCCGCGGACGCATGAGCGTGATGCGGGTGCAGCGGGCTCTGGCGCGCGCGGGCGTGGCGTCGCGCCGGGCCGCGGAGCAGTTGATCGAGCAGGGCGTGGTACGGGTGGACGGTCAGGTGGCCACCCTGGGATCGAAGGTGGACCCGGCGCGGCAGAGCATCACGGTGCGCGGCAAACGAGTGGCCGCGAAGCCGCGCCGCTGGATCGTGTTTCATAAGCCCCTCGGCGTAGTGACCACCGCGAAGGACGAAGAGGGCCGCCGCACCGTGTTCGACTTCGTGCCGCGCGCCGAAGGCTTGAACTACGTGGGTCGGCTGGACGTGATGACGACGGGATTGCTGCTGCTGACCACGGATGGCGACGCGGTGCACCGGCTCACCCATCCCAAGTACCGGATTCCCCGGCGCTACACGGCGCTGGTGCACGGGTTGTCCACGGCCGAGATCGCCGAGGCGGTCAAGCGTCCCATTGTGCTCGAGGGCCGGCCGGTGGTTCCACTCGCGGTGCGGGTTCGCCCCGGTGTGGCCGGGCGCAGCATCCTCGACGTCACCCTCGCGGAAGGACGCAAAAACGTGGTACGGCGCTGGGCCGCCGAGCTCGGGCTCAAGGTGGAGCGGCTCGCGCGCCTGTCCTACGGACCGATTCGACTCGGAGAGCTGCCGGTGGGAAAATGGCGGGCGCTCACAGCGATGGAGGAGCGCGCGATCTATCGCGCCATTCATCTGGTCCCTTCCCATGAGTGAGCCCGAATGACCCAGCCAGCGAAGGCTCCCGCACCGGCTCCCCCTCCCGAGTCGATTCCGCTGCGGCAGGTGGAGCTCGAGGTCGGACGCCGGTTAGTAGGGCAAACGGCGATGGTGGAGCGGCTGCTGATCGGGCTGCTCACCGGCGGCCACATCCTGCTGGAAGGCGTCCCGGGGCTTGCCAAGACCCTCGCGGTGCGCACGCTCGCGGAGATCCTGCACGCCAGCTTCTCGCGGATTCAGTTCACTCCCGATCTGCTTCCGGCGGACGTGATCGGGACCATGATCTTCGACCAGAAGACCCAGGAGTTCCATCCCAAGAAGGGCCCGCTGTTCGCCCACATCGTGCTGGCAGATGAGATCAACCGTGCTCCGGCCAAGGTGCAATCCGCGCTGCTCGAGGCGATGCAGGAGCGGCAGGTGACGATCGGCGGCACGACCTACCCGCTGCCCGAGCCGTTCCTGGTGCTCGCGACGCAGAATCCGATCGAGCAGGAAGGCACCTATCCGCTGCCCGAGGCACAGCTCGACCGTTTTCTGCTCAAGGTGCACGTGGATTATCCCGCGCGCCTGGAAGAACGCGAGGTGCTGGTGCGGATGAGCGGCGGCGAGCCGATCCCGGTGCAGCGGATCCTCGAGCCGAGGGGGATTCTGGCCGCGCGGAAAGCGATCGCCGCGGTGCACCTCGATCCGCGCCTGGTCGATTACATCATTGATCTGGTCCGCTCGACCCGCGAGCCCGCCACGGTGGGTCTGGAAGCGCTGGGG
This sequence comes from Gemmatimonadales bacterium, assembly GCA_036002045.1. GTDB lineage: Bacteria > Gemmatimonadota > Gemmatimonadetes > Gemmatimonadales > GWC2-71-9 > JABFSM01. The sequence goes on along the minus strand of DASYTT010000171.1, from coordinate 12,341 downwards.
CCGCTGATCGCCTTCGGAGCCTCGCCGCGGGCTTCGATCGCACTGGCCCAATCCGCGCGCGCCTATGCCTTCCTGCAGGGTCGCTCGTTCGTGGTGCCGGAAGACGTGCGCGCGCTGGCGCCCGACGTGCTGCGTCACCGCCTGGTGCTGACCTTCGAGGCGGAGGCCGAAGACGTGACGGCGGACGGGATAGTTGCCCAACTTCTGAGTGCCGTGAAAGCGCCTTGAAAGGTGGCAGGTGGTAGGTGCCAGGTGGCAGGTGCCCCGCCACCTGCAACGCGCGACCTGCCACCTCCTACTCCCCGCCACCTACCACCTACCACCTGCCACCTGCCACCTGTCACCTCTTATGAGCGTTCCTCCCGAGTTACTCAAGCAAGTCAAAGGCATCGCGCTCCGCACCCGGGGCGTGGTGGACTCGCTCTTCTCGGGTGAGTTCCGCTCGGTGTTCCGGGGCCAGGGAATGGAGTTCGCCGAGGTGCGCGCGTACGAAATCGGCGACGACTTTCGCGCGATCGACTGGAACGTCTCGGCGCGGCTCGGCGCGCCGTACGTGAAGACCTTCACGGAGGAGCGCGAGCTCACGCTCCTCCTGGTGGTCGATCAGTCGGCCTCGACCCGGGTGGGCGTGCCGGTCACCAAAGCGGCGCGCTCGATCGAAGTGGCCGCGGTGCTCGCGCTGGCGGGCGCGCGCGAGCAGGACCGCGTCGGCGCGCTGCTCTTCAGCGACCGCATCGAGCACGTGGTGCCTCCCGCCAAGGGACGCCGGCATGCCCTGCGGTTGCTGCGCGACCTGCTGGCCTTCGCGAGCAGCCGGCGCGGCACCAACCTGGTACAGGCCATTCACTATGCCTCGAACGTGCTGCGGCAGCGCAGCGTGGTGATCATCCTTTCGGATTTCCTCGCCGAGGGCTGGGACAAGGCGCTGCGCGAGCTGGCGGCCCGGCACCAGGTCATCGCGATCACCATGGACGATCCGCGTGAGGAGGCGCCTCCCGCCGCCGGCTGGGTCGAGATGGAGGACGCCGAGAACGGACGCCGGGCGCTGGTGAATACGAGCAGCCCCAAGGCGCGGCGCCGCTGGGCAGCGGCGGTGCTGTCCCGGCGGACGCGGCGCGCCGAGCGACTGCGCGCGGCGAGCGTAGAGCACATCCCGCTCGATGTCGAAACGGATTACGGGGTGGTGCTCCGCCGAGCCTTCGCGCCGCGGCGGAGGCGGCAAGGCAGCCGGCGGCGATGAGCGGAATGTTGCTCCTCCTGCTGGCGCAGGCGGCCGCTCCCACGGTCGGGGACACGATCCGGATCGAGCGGGTGGTGGGCGACGTGGGAAACGCGGTGGTGCGGCCGCAGCTCTGGACGCTCGGACAGTTGGGCGAGCAGCTGGGCCCCGCCGAAGTCGTCCAGGGCGCCCGCGGGGTGGTGGTACGCTATGCGCTCGTGCTGTGGTATCCCGGTGCGCAAACCATCACCATGCCCGGTCCCGTCGTGGTGCGGCGCGACGGCAGCTCGGACACCCTGGCGACCTCCAGCTACCGGGTGGAGGTGGAGAGCGTGCTCCCCAGCGGGGTGCCCAAGTCGACGCTGGCACCCAAACCCGCGCGGGGCACGGTACGGATCGCCGAGGTGAGCTGGATTCCGCCCGTGTTGCTCGGCGGGAGCGCGCTGCTCGGGCTCGCGCTAGCCGCACTCTGGCGGCGGCGGCGCGGCCGGGCTCCGCCGCGCCCAGCACCGGTCGCGGTGCTGCCGACTCCGGAGCAGCTGGAGCGCTGGGCGGAGGCGGGCGAGTATCGCGCGGCGCTCGAGGGCTGGAGCTGGCGACTGGCGCGACGAATTGCGCCGGGAAAACAGGACGAGGCGCTGGTCGAGTTGCAAGCGCTCCTGGATGACATCTCCCGGCAGGTCTACTTGCCGGGCGAGAGCGGACAGTTGGCTCGCCTCTGCGAGCGAGCCGCTCGAATGGAGGCTGCATGAGCTTCGCGCGCCCGCTGCTCCTGCTTCTGCTCCTGGTGCCGCTCTGGCTCCTGCTGCGCTCGCGGCGTGGCAACGCGGTCACCGTCGGGGACGGTGCGCTCCCCGCGGCCGCAGCCCGCAGGGCCTGGCTGCCCTGGATTCCCCCGGTGCTGCGTGCGCTGGCGCTCGCCGGCTGGATCGTCGCCGCGGCCGGCCCGCAGCTTCCCGGCGGGCCCCGGACGATCCGGCGCGACGGCATCGCGATCGTGATCGCGATCGACATCTCGAGCAGCATGCTGGCGGAGGACTTCGCCCCGGTCAACCGGCTCGAGGTGGCCAAGCGCCAGGCGATCAACTTCATCCGCGGCCGCGAGGCCGACCGGATCGGCCTGGTGGCCTTTGCGGGCGACGCGCTGACCCAGATCCCGGTGACCCTGGATTACGCCGTGCTCGAGGCGGCGGTGAGCGCGTTGCGGGTGGGCATCTTGGAGGACGGCACCGCGATCGGCAGCGGGCTCGCGACCGCGGTCAACCGGCTCCGGCGGGTTCCCGCCAAATCGAAGGTGATCCTGCTGCTCACCGACGGGGTGAACAACCGCGGCGCGATCGATCCCCGCACCGCGGCCGACGCCGCCGCGGCGTTCGGCATCAAGGTCTACACGGTCGGGGTCGGGACGCAGGGCGAGGCGCGCATTCCGACCGGCCGCGGCCTGAGCGGATTCCGCTACGAGCTGCTGCCGGTCGAGATCGACGAGCCGCTGATGCGGGACATTGCGAGCAAGACCGGCGGGCGCTACTTCCGCGCGACCGACACCGAGTCGCTCACCCGCATCTTTCAGCAGATCGACCAGCTGGAGCGCACCCGGGTCGAGGGGCGGCAATACCGGGCCGCCGACGAGACGCCGCGGCCGTTCCTGCTTGGCGGGTTAGGCCTCTTTGCCCTGGCGCTGCTGCTCGGCTCCAGCGTGGCGGTGCGCTCGCCATGAGCTTCGATTCCTTTTTCTTCCTGCTGCTCGCGCCGGGGTTTGCCATTGTTCTCGGTGTGCTGGCCTGGCTGGCGCGCCGGGCCCGGGTTCGCGCCACCGCGCTCTGGGCCCCCGCGCTCGCCGGGCTCTCGCTCAAGGGCGGACGCACCGCCCCGCTCCTGATCGGCGTGGCAGCGCTGCTCGCCGGGGTCGGCGCGGCGGGCCCGCGCTGGGGACGCAGCTCGAGCGAGATGCAGGGTCGCGCGCTCAACCTCGCGCTCGGGCTCGACATCAGCCGCTCGATGCTGGCGGAGGACGTGAGCCCGAACCGCCTGCAGCGAGCCACTCGGGAGGCGCAGCGCCTGGTGCAGGATGCGCGCGGCGACCGGCTGGCGCTGCTCGCCTTCGCGGGCCGGAGCTACATCCTCACCCCGCTCACGCTGGACGACGCGGCGGTAACGCTGCAGCTCGACGCGCTCGATCCCGACATAGCGAGCGAGGGCGGCACCGAGCTCGCCGAGGTGCTGCTCCAGGGGCGCGACCTGCTCACCGCCGCGGCGGAGGGCGGGGCCAAAGTCCTGGTGGTCTTCACCGACGGCGAAACGCACGACACCGTGGGCGCCGCGGTTGCCGCCGCCCGCACGCTCGGCTCCGCCGGCATCACCCTCATCATGGTCGGGGAAGGGGACACGCTCGCCGCGCGGATCCCGCTGCGCGACGAGAGCGGCCGGCTGCTGGGCTACAAGGCAGACGACGAGGGACGCCTGGTGCGCACCTGGCGGCGCGACGACGTGCTGCGTGGCGTCACCGACGCGGCCGGCGGGATCCTGGTGTCGGGCAACACGGCCGATCAGGCCGGCGCGGTTCGCCGCGTCGTGGACGGGCTCGAGCGCAGCGCCACGCGTGAGCGCCGCCGCGAAGATCTCACGCCGCGGGGCTGGCTGTTCGCCCTGGCGGCGGTGACTCTGCTCGGCCTTCAAGCGTTGCTGCGGCGGGGTCCCGCACTCGCGCTCGTCGCCCTGACGCTGGTTCCGTTCGGCGGTGCAGGGGCACAGCGGCCTTCGGCGGGAGACCGTTTGCTCCGGCGGGGCGACACCACGGGTGCGGCGCTCGCGTTCGTCGAGGAGGCGGCGCGCCGGGCTTCCGCGGATACCGCGCTCTTCAACGCGGGGACCGCCGCGCTCGCGCGAGGCGAGCTCGCCGCCGCGGCGCAGTGGCTGGCCGGCGCGGCGCGCTCGCTCGATCCCGAGCTCCGCTTTCGCGCGCTCTACAATCTCGGGCTGGCCGCGCTGCTGCAGGCCCCGCGCGACTCCGCCAAGCGCGCCGAGCTCCGGGCCGAAGCCGCCGCCCGGTTCCGCGAGGCCCTGTTGCTGCGCCCAGGTTCGCCGGAGGCCAAATGGAATCTGGAGCTAGCGCAGGATCCTAACCCGCCGCAGAGCGGCGGTGGCGGCGGCAGTGCCAAACCGCCCCCCTCAGGGGCACCGCCGTCGCCCAGGCCTCGAGCGAGTGAGGTTTCGCAGACGGAGGCGGAGCAAATCCTCAATTCGGTAGAGCGGACCGAGCGCGACGTGCGCGCCGAGCAGGCGCGGCGCCGCCGGGTGGCCCACAGCGCGGCGGGGAAAGACTGGTGAGGCTGCCCGTCCTGCTCTTCGCGCTGGCGCAGGGGCAGGCGCTCCAGGTGACCGCGTCCCTCGACCGCTCCCGCGTTGCGGTCGGGGAAGAATTCTCCTACACCGTCAAGGCCATCGGCCATTCCACCGCTCCCTTCCGGGTGGAGCTGCCGCCGCTCGACGGGCTGGAGTTGCTCGACCGCTCTGAGCGGACCGATGTGGTGGTGGGAACCACGCAGGTCACCCGGGCTTTTACCCTCACGCTCTTGCTCCGCGCCGAGCAAGTGGGCACCTGGTCCATCGGCGCCATCCGGGTCGAACAGGGAGACGCGTCGGGCTTTACACACGAGGAGACCGTGTCGGTGACGAGCGCGAGCAGCAGCAGCGCCGCCTCGGGCCTGGAGCCGGATCTCCTGGCGCTGATCCCGCGGGTCCCCTGGCCCCGCTACGGCCGGCCCTCGGTCTACCTGGTGGCTTCGGCCGATCGCGTCTTCGCGGGCGATCAAGTCAACGTGCTCACCGCCGCCTGGCTCCCGCGGAGCCTCCGGCTGCGGCTGCGGCAGGCGCCTACGCTCACCCCGCCGGCGCTCGCCAGCGTCTGGTCCACCCCGCGCCGGGCCGTGCCGGGAGCTGTCGCGAGCCGGGTGATGGAGGGAGAGACCTACGATCTCTACGTCAGCTTTCAAACCGCCTATCCGCTGAATCCGGGCTCACTCACGATTCCTCCCGCGCGGCTCGCCTGGGTCCAGCCGAGCGGTCGGCAATCCGCCGGCATCGACCGGCGTGAATCGGTGGAGAGCGCGCCGCTCCTCTTGAGTGTGCGGCCGCTTCCCGATGCGGGTCGCCCCGCGGCGTTCGACGGACCAGTGGCTCACGACCTGCAAATCGAATACGAGCTGGGTGCCAGCTCGGGCCGGGCCGGCGTGGCGTTGCCGGTCGACATCGTGGTGAGCGGGGCGGGGAACCTGCCGCTCTGGCCGCCGCCCACGGTCTCCTGGCCCGCGACGGTGCGGGTCTATCAGGAAGGAACCGAGAACTCACCGCGGCTGAGCGGGCTCCGCATGGGCGGCAGCAAGAAGTTCCGCTTCGGCATCGTGCCCGATTCGGCGGGCAGCCTGGCGTTGCCTCCGCTCGAGTATCCCTATTTCGATCCCGGTTCGGCGACGTATCGATCAGCACAAGCGCCGGCCATCGTGGTGCCCGTCCTGGAGCCGCTGCCGGTCGCCGATCGTCGCAATCCGTTGCCGGTGCTCCAGCCCGGATACCGGACGCTGGCTCAACGGCTCATCGGGTTGCCTCCCTTCGCGCTGCTATCGCTGATCGGATTCCCGCCGCTGCTCATGCTGGCAGCCACTCTCTGGCGGCGGCGCGCACCCCGCGTGCGAGCAGCAGCCCCGGCGGAAACCCCCGCGGCCAGCCTGGAGGCGCTGGTTTATTCGCTGGTGCCTCCCGGCACACCGGCTGCTCCCCGGGCGCTGATCGCCGCGCTGCGCCAAGCCGGGCTTCCCCGTGCTGAAGCCGAACGGCTGGTGCGGCTGCACCTGACGCTGGAAGCGCAGCGCTTCGCGCCGGCGCCTCCGCCCGCGCCGAGCAACGCCGCCCTCGACAAGGAAGTCGAATCGGTGCTCGCCGCGCTGCCCAGGCGGATCCGGCGCGCCGCGGGCATCGCGGCCGTCTGGCTCCTTGCGCTCTGTTCGAGGGGTGCCGCGCAAGCGGGGCTCGATCTGTATGTGAACGGGGACTACGCGGCGGCGGCTCGGGCATTCCGAGCCGAAGCCGAAACCGCGCCAGCCACTCTCGGGCGCTGGTACGATCTGGCCGCCGCCGAGTACCTGGCGCATCACGACGCGCAGGCGGTGGCCGCGCTCCTGCCCGCGCGCGCTCTCGCCCCGCGCGACGAGCGGGTGCGCCTCTTGTGGAATGCGCTGGGCCGGGAGCACGAGCAGTTGCGCCGGACCCAGCGGGTCTGGCCCTTGGCGGCCGAGGAATGTTTCGCCCTTGCGTTGCTGGGCCTGTGGCTGGGAGCGCTGCTGTTCGTCGGGCTGTCTCGGCGCCGCGTGATCTGGATGGCGGTGCTCGTGCTGGCCGCCGGCTTTGCCGTCATGGGAGCCGGGCTCCGCGCGCAACGGGCCGGGCTGCGCGCGGTGCTGGCGGGTGGGGTGAGCCTGCGCACCTCGCCGCACGGGCTCGCGCCGGAGCGCGGCACCCTGCCCGGCTTCAGCATCGTCCGCCTCGAGCGCCGGCTGGGATCCTGGTGGCTGGTGCGTGCAGCAAATGGCGTGGAGGGGTGGGTCCCGGTCGAGATCCTGGCACCGAGTCCGGCGTTAAATTAGGGTGATGGCTTCCCCACCTGCCGTGCTTCGCCGTATCGCCATTCTGCCCGATGCCGTCGCGAATCAGATCGCGGCCGGCGAGGTCGTCGAGCGGCCCGCGTCGGTCGTCAAGGAGCTGGTCGAGAACGCGATCGACGCGGGCGCGCGCCACGTGCGGGTGGAGCTGGAGCAGGGCGGCAAGACGCTCATCGTGGTGAGCGACGACGGCTCCGGGATGGGCCGGGAAGACGCGGTGCTGGCGCTCGAGCGCCACGCGACCAGCAAGATCGCCAGCGCGGCCGAGCTGATCGGCGTGCCGACCTTCGGCTTCCGGGGCGAGGCGCTGCCCGCCATTGCCTCGGTCTCCCGCTTTACGCTCACCAGCTCGGACGGCGGCGAGGCCACCGAGGTGAGCGTAACGGGCGGCCGGCTGGAGAACGTGGGCAGCGCGGTCCGCCAGCGCGGCACCACCGTGACGGTGCGGGGTCTTTTCTTCAACACCCCGGCGCGCCGCAAGTTTCTCCGCTCGGTGTCCTCCGAGAGCCGGGTCGCCAGCGAGGCGGTGGCAACGCTCGCGCTGGCGCATCCGCGGGTGGGCTTCGAGCTGGTGATCGACGGCACCACGCGGCTTCTGGTGCCGCCGGAGCAGGACGAGTCGGCCCGGCTGGCGGGGGTGTGGGGCAGGGACCTCAGCGGTACGCTGATCCCGGTGAGTTATGCCGCCGGCGCGCTCAGGGTTGCGGGTTATGCGCAGCGGCCGGGCGACGCGGCCCCCACCGGCCGGCGGACCCAGCTCTTCGTCAATGGGCGCCCCTTCCGCGATCCCTTCCTGGTGCGCGCCGCCGAGGCGGGCTATCGCTCCGCGATTCACCCGGGCGACCGGCCCAGCCTGCTGCTCAAGCTCGCGGTTGATCCCGCCGATGTGGATGTGAACGTGCACCCCGCCAAGCTCGAGGTCCGTTTCCGCGACCGGATCGCCGTCGAGCGGGTCGTGGAAGAAGCCATTCGCGACGCGCTGGGTAGGCTGGAGGCCGCCGCTGCCGTGGGGAGCTGGCGTCCGATTCCTCGCGCTCCGGACCAGGGCGGAGTGCCCGAATCCTTTTTTGCGCCACTCGAGCAGGCGGACTCCGAGACGCAGGCGCCCGGATCGGCTCCGCGGGAGTTTCAGGCGCGAGTGACCCAATTGTTCGCCAGCTATCTGTGCTTCGAAGGTCCCGAGGGACTGGTCATCGTGGATCAGCACTCGGCGCACGAGCGCGTGTTATTCGAGGAAGTGCTGGGGCAGCTCGAGAGCGGCGGCGCCGCGAGCCAGCGGCTGCTCTTTCCGGAGACGCTCGAGCTGGTCGACGAGGAGCTCGAGGCGCTGGAACGCTATTGCGAAGCGGTGGAAGCGATCGGCTTTCAGTTCGAGGCGTTCGGCGGGCGCTCCGTCATCCTGCACGCCGTGCCCGCGCCGCATCCCCGTTTCGACGGGCTCGCCTGCTTCCGCGAGCTGGTCGCGGACCTCGCGCGGGGCCGCTTCGGCGGCTGGGCCAACCGGCTGGAGCGCTTTGCCGCAAGCTATGCCTGCCGGGCGGCGGTGAAGGCCGGCACGCCGCTCTCCGAAGCGGAGATGCGCGCGCTGCTGTTCCGGCTCTTCGAGACCCGGCTCCCGCCGCACGACGTCCATGGACGCAGCACCATCGTCCAACTGCCGCGCGAAGAGCTGGAGCGCCGGTTTGGTCGGCGCTAGGCTCCCGGTGCTGGTCGGACCCACCGCGATCGGTAAGACCGCGGTGGCGCTCGCGCTCGCGAATCACCTGCCGCTCGAGGTGATCTCGGCCGACTCCCGGCAGGTCTACCGCCGGCTCGACGTCGGTACGGCCAAGCCGACCCGGCGCGAGCGCCAGCGGGTGCCGCACCACGGACTCGACGTCGCGGAGCCGGGCGAGCGCTACAGCGCCGGCCGCTTTGCCCGTGAGGCCGCCGAATGGCTCGGCGAGGTGCGGAGCCGCGGCCGGCTGCCAGTGGTAGTCGGCGGGACGGGCCTCTACGTGCGGGCACTCGCGGAAGGGTTGTTCGTCGAGCCCGCGCTCGACAGGGAGCGGCGTCGCGCGCTGGAGCACTGGATCGGCGGCCTCACGGCGCCGGAGCTGATCCGCTGGGCGGGGCGGCTGGATCCCGGCTTTGCGGGGGGAGGGCGGCAGCGGGCCACGCGCGCCATCGAGATCGCGTTGCTCACCGGGCTGCCGCTTTCCGCCTGGCACGTGCGGGCGCGAGGTCAGGGGCGCATCGCGCCGTGGTACGTGCGGCTCACCGCGCCCCGGCCGGTGCTGCACCAGCGCATTCAGGCGAGAGCGGAAGAGATGCTGAGGCGCGGGTTACTCGAGGAGGTCGCCGCCGTGCTCAGTGAGGGCCATGCTGCCGGCGCCCCCGGACTCGACGGGGTGGGGATCCGCGAAGCGGTGGAGTACCTGCATGGGCGGCGCAAGCGGGAGAGCGTAGCGGATGCGATCGCGACGAGCACGCGCCAATACGCGAAGCGACAGGAAACCTGGTTCAGACATCAACTGCGAGAACCGATCCTGACGTTGGATGCCTCGCGGTCGCCGGAGCAGCTTGCTGAAGAGATTGCGCAAGCATGGCGCGGTCTGAGCGCGGGTGGAGATCGTGCTCCTCGACATTTTGATCCACAGATTACACAGATGACACAGATTCCAAAGCGGAAAAAACAACAGAACAACTGACAACCCGAGCAATCTGTGAAATCTGTGACATCTGTGGATACAACGAACAAGGAGCAGGACAGTCGATGAAAATCGGCATCACGTGCTACCCGACGTATGGCGGCTCCGGCGCGCTCGCCACCGAGCTCGGCCTCGATCTGGCCCGGCGGGGGCACGAGGTCCATTTCATCACTTACGCGATGCCGTTCCGGCTGCGGGAATATTCCGAGCGGGTCTTCTTCCACGAAGTGGACACCGTGTCGGGGCGCTATCCGCTCTTCGAGCACTTCCCCTACACCCTTGCGCTTGCCTCGAAGCAGCACGAAGTGGCCCTGCGCGAGCGGCTCGAGGTGCTGCACGTGCACTACGCGATCCCCCACGCCACCACCGCCTGGCTGGCGCGGGAGATGCTCGGCAACGGACACCGGCTCAAAGTGATCACCACGCTGCACGGCACCGACATCACCCTGGTGGGGCAGGAGGAGAGCTTCCACGCGATCACCAAGTTCTCCATCGAGCGTTCCGACGCGGTGACCGCCGTTTCCGAGTTCCTGAAGGAAGAGACGATTCGCACCTTCGGCTGCACGCAGTGCCGGATCTCGGTCATTCCGAATTTCGTCAATCTGGAGGAGTACCATCCCGTGGCGGTCAGGCACCGCGAAGGATTGTGTCCAGCGGACCACAAGCTGGTCAGCCACGTCTCCAATTTCCGCGAGGTGAAGCGCGTCAAGGACGTGGTGCGCGTCTTCGCGCGGATCCGCCGCGCTATGCCCGCGACCCTGATCATGATCGGCGACGGGCCCGAGCGCGACGACGCGGAACGCGAAGCGCGCGAGCTCAACGTGGCCGCGGATGTCCGCTTCCTCGGCCGGATCGACACGGTCGCGCCGTTGCTCCAGCAAAGCGACCTCTTCGTGCTGCCCACCCAGAGTGAATCGTTCGGGCTCGCTGCGCTCGAGGCGATGGCCTGCGGAGTACCCGTGGTGGGCAGCCGGGCAGGCGGGCTTCCCGAAATCATCCGGGACGGCGAGGACGGAATCCTCGAGCCCGCGGGCTCGGTCGAGGCGATGGGCCGCCGCGCCGTGGAGCTGCTGCGCGATCCGGAGCGCCATCGCGCGATGGCCGAACGCGCGGCGGCGCGGGCGCGCGATTATGACGCCGACCTGATCGTACCCCGCTACGAGAGCCTCTATCGGTCGGTGCTCGGGTGAACCTGGCCTGGTGGCAGGGTGTGCTGCTGGGCCTGGTGCAGGGACTCACCGAGTTCCTGCCCATCTCGAGCTCGGGACACCTGGTCCTGGCGGAGCGCCTGGTGGGCCACCAGCCGCAAGGCGTCTTCTTCGAGGTCGCGGTACACGTGGCCACCCTGCTCTCGGTGTTCGTCGCGTACCGGGTTAGGATCGCCGAGCTGCTCCGGGGGATGCTGGCCGGCGGCCGGGAATCGTGGCGCTACGCCGGGCTGCTGCTGCTCGCCTCCCTGCCGGCCGCGCTGGCCGGTGTGCTGCTGCGGGATTACTTCGAGCGCTCCTTCCATTCGCTCCCGGCGCTCGGCTGGCAGTTTCTGTTCACGGCCGCGCTGCTCTGGAGCACCCGCTGGGCGCTGCCGCGCGCCACCGGCGTGCGGGTGACCGCGGCGCAAGCGCTCTTGATCGGCGTGGCACAGGCCGTGGCGATCGTCCCGGCCATTTCCCGCTCGGGCGCCACCATCGCGGTCGCACTCTGGTGCGGATTGGCGGCGGCGCCCGCGGCGGAATTCTCCTTCCTCATGTCCATCATCGTGATCGCCGGGTCGGGGCTGCTGGAGGCGAGACACCTAGCGCCGGGGACGGATCCCTTCTCGCTGGCGCTGCTCGGCGCCTTCATCGCCGCCATGCTCTCCGGGATCTGGGCGATCCGCTTCCTGGTGGACCTGCTCAAGCGCCAGCGCTTCCACGTGTTCGCCCCGTACTGCGCCGCGCTCGGCGTGCTCTGTCTCGTCTGGTTCGGCTGGTTGGGCCGATGAGCGAGGTCAGGATCCGCTGGCTCGAGAGCGCAGCCTCCACGCAGGACGAGGCACATCAGTTTGCGGCAACCGGCGCGCCGCACGGCAGCGCCATCGCCGTGCCGGTGCAGACCGCGGGTCGCGGTACCCGCGGCCGGGTCTGGATCTCCTCGGAAGGCGGCCTCTGGCTCAGCGTAGTGTGCCGGCCCGCGCGGGGCTCGGCCGTCGAGGTGGTGGGGGTCCGGACCGGTCTGGCGCTGGCGCGCTTCCTCGACGGCATCGTGCGGCCTCCCGCGCGAATCGCGCTCAAGTGGCCGAACGATCTGCTGCTGGGTACGGGCAAGCTGGGTGGCATCCTGACCGAAGCGCGCTGGCAGGGCGACGAGCTTGCCTGGATCATCGTCGGGGTAGGACTCAACGTGCGCAACGACCTCCCGAAGGGGACCGCCCCGCCAGCCGCTCGGCTGCTCGACGCCGGGGTGTCGCTCGCCGCGGTCGACCTCGCCGAGCCGGTCGCGCGCGTGGTGGCGCGGGCCACGCGCAGCGCGGAGCCGCTCAGCCCGGACGAGCTGGAAGAATTCCGGCTGCGCGACTGGCTGCGGGGTCGTCGGCTCAAAGCGCCGGAGGCCGGAACGGCTGAAGGCATCAGCGCCGCCGGGTTACTGCGGATTCGCCGCGGCGACGGCAGTATGGCGGAGGTGTTCGGGTCGGTGGGGCTCGCCGCGCCGGACGCATGAACCGATCCGTTTAACTAGTTTTCCTCCATCCGCATTCCTCGGAGTCGTCATGACGTCGGCTTTGGCCGTAGGTCAAGCGCA
>DASYTT010000170.1:0-3602 GCA_036002045.1 Gemmatimonadales bacterium | reverse complement strand
CGGAAATAGCGGCGCGGATTCGCCTGGATGTCCGCGAGTAAGGTGCGGAGCTGCTTCACCGCCCCGGTCGCCTCGTGGTAGAGCGCGGAATCGCTGGCGAGCAGCGAGAGGGTACCGCGGCCTTCCTGCACGCGGGTCAGCAGGGAATCTCCGGCCGTGAGGACCCGCACCAGACTCCGGCGATGCTCCTTCACGTCGTTGACGATCTCCTGCATGTCGGCGGTCATCTGGCGCAGCGCCGCGCTGGTCTTCTGCGTCGAGCTCACCACGTCCTGCAGCTGGCCGTTCATGGTGGCCGAATCCACTCGCCCCATCACGGTGTTCCAGCGGCGCGAGGCCACATCCACGTCACCGGAGGCGCGGGTCAGGTTCCCGGTGAGCGTCGAGAGGTTCTCGGTCTGCGCATTCGCCATCTGGGTCAGCCGCACCACCGTGGCGCGCAGATCCTTGAGGCTGGCGCGGACGTCGGCCACCGCGGTGGAATCGAGCGCACCGCCGAGGCGGTTGGTGATGAGCCCGATGTCGCCGGCGATGCGGCTCGCCTGGAGAGTGATCTCGCCGATATCGGGCAGCGTCGTGCCGGGCCAGATGTCGCCGCCGACCGCGGCCGCTTCGGCGAGCTGCTGCTGGACCAGTTCCGAGGGCGCCTCAGCGAAGGCGAGAATGTTGACGCGCCACTCGCCGAACAGGGTGGCAGGGGCGGCAATCGCCGCAGGATGCGTGGGGAGCTTGAGATCGGGTTTGAGCCGGAAGTCCGCCTCGACCCAGTCATCCGCGGCCACCCGGATGACCGCGACACGGCCGACCTTCACCCCGCGGAGGGTGACGTTGGCGCCGGGTCCCAAGCCCCCGACTGAGCGGAAGCGGGCGGTGCGGATCTCATCGCGCCGGCCGAGCGGCAGGCGGCCCAGCGCGATCGCCCCGACAACGATGACCAGCGCCGCCAGCAGCGCGGTGAGTCCAACCGCGAACTCGTTCGAGCGCCTCACGTACCTCCTCCGTGATCCCCGTCGGAGTAACCCGCGAGGAATGCCCGCACCAGCGGATCGCTGCTCGCGCGGATCTCCTGCGCCGTACCGGCCTGCCGAACGCGTCCCTGATCCAGGAAGGCGATCCGGTCCGCGACCGTAAAGGCGCTGCTGAGATCGTGGGTGACCACGACACTGGTGGCGCCGAGCTCCCGGCGAGCCCGGATCATCAGGTCGTTCATCGCGGCCGTGGTCACCGGATCGAGTCCGGTGGTCGGCTCATCGTAGAGAATGTAGCGGGGGCGGAGCGCGATCGCCCGCGCAATTCCCACCCGCTTGCGCATGCCCCCGGAGAGCTCGGCGGGATAGTGCTCCGCGGTGTCTTCGAGCTCCACCAGGCGCAGGCACTCCAGGACGCGTCGCGCAATCGCCGCGGGCTCCAGGCCCTGCCGGCGCAGGCCCAGCGCGACGTTGTCCGCCACGCTGAGCGAGTCGAACAAGGCCGCGAACTGGAAGACGAAGCCGATCCGGCCGCGCAGCTGCATCAGCTCGTCATAGCCCAGCTCGTGAACCACCAGGCCATCCACGACCACCCGGCCCCCGTCGGGCTCGAGCAACCCCACGATATGCTTGAGCAAGACGCTCTTGCCGGTGCCGGAGTACCCCATGATCACCGTCGTCTCGCCCTCGGGGATCGTGAGGCTGAAATCCTCCAGCACGCGCCGGTCTCCGAAATGCTTCGCCAGGTGCTCGAACTGGATCACAGCAGCACCACGGCCCAGAACGCATCCAGCACGAGAATGGCCTGGCAGCCAAGCACCACGGCGCGGGTGGTCGCCTTTCCCACGCCTTCCGCGCCGCCGCGCGCATGCAGGCCCTGGAAGCAGCCCATGGTGGCGACGGCGGTGCCGAAGCTCGCGCTCTTGACCAGGCCGAACCAGATATCCTTGAACTTGTAGAATTGCTGCGCGCCACGGAGAAACTCTGAGGTCGTGAGGTCCAGGAGGTTGACCGCGGTGAACCAGCCCGAGAGCACCCCCACCGCAATCGCCATGGCGGTGACGACCGGAAACATGAGCGTTGCCGCGAGCACGCGCGGCGTGACCAGATAGGCGTGCGGGCTGATGGCGAGGGTCTCCAGGGCATCCACCTGCTCGGTGACCCGCATGGTGCCCAGCTCGGCGGCGACATTGGCGCCGACCCGCCCGGCCAGGGCCATCCCGGTGAGGACGGGACCCAGCTCCAGCATGACGGCCTTGGTGACCAGGGTCCCCACGAAGTAGAGCGGAATCGCCCGGGTGAACATATAAGACGAGAGCAGGGCGAGAACCATTCCGGTGAACACGGCGAGGAAGAGGGCGACCGGCACCGAATCGACGCCCAGCTTCTTCATCTGCGGGAAGAGCTGCGGCCGCCAGGTGGCGACATCGGCGAGCGCCCGCCGGGCCTCGATCACCCAGCGACCGCTCAATGCCAGCAACTCGTGCAGCCGGCCGGGAAAGGGGGCCGGCTCCGCTGCGCTCATGCAGCGAAGCTCGCCAGGGCCCGGCCGACCTCTCCTTCCCGCAACCGCTTGAGCGCGCGGTCACGCAGTTGGCGCACGCGCTCCCGGGTGATTCCGAACAGATCACCGATCTCCTCGAGCGTGTGCTCCTGGCCGCCGCCCAGCCCGAAATACAGTCGCAGCACCCGTGCGTCGCGGGGAGCGAGCGTGCGCAGCGCCGCGTCGATTTCCTCCACCAGGAACTGATCCATCGCCTGGGACTCGGCATCGGGCTGCCCCTCGACGATAAAACGCTCGATTGTCGAGCGGTCTCCCTCGGGCGCGAGCGGGCCGTCGAGTCGCACTTCGGCCGTATTGAGCGCCGCCAGGGATTGCACCAGCTCCACCGAGAGGCCCACCGCCTCGCTGATCTCCTCGGCCGTGGGCTCGCGGCCCAGCTTTTGGCGGAGGTTCTCCGAGGCGCGGACGACGCGGGAGAGATCGGCGGTGCGGTTGAGCGGCACTCGCACCATCCGGCCGTGCCGGGCGATCGAGGCGAGGATAGCCTGGCGGATCCACCAGACTGCGTAGCTGATGAATTTCACGCCATGCGCGGGGTCGAACTTCCGGGCCGCCGTGAGCAGCCCGAGGTTGCCCTCACCGATGAGATCGACGAGCGGCAAGCCGCGATTCTGGTACTTCTTGGCGATGGAAATCACAAAGCGGAGATTCTTGGTTACCAGCTCGTGCATCGCGGCTTCCTCGCCGCGCTGCACCCGGTGGGCGAGCTCGATCTCCTGCGCCGGCGTGAGCAAGGGAGATTTGCTCACCTCCTGGAGGTAGAGATCCAGGATGTCGCGTTCCGCGCCGTGTACACCGAGCGCGGCGGCAGATTCGCGTTTCCGGTTACGCGGTTTCTTCATGGCGAGATGGTATGATTTTCGCTTGACTCACCTCCAACCGCGGACTATTTTGCCGCCTGCGGCCGCCCTCCCGGCGAGCGAGCGGAAGTATAGCGGGGGCGTAGCTCAGTTGGGAGAGCGCGTGAATGGCATTCACGAGGTCAGGGGTTCGATCCCCCTCGCCTCCATTCGCGTCGGGAGGAGAGGCGGGACCGCGGATGCCGCGCAAAACCGTTGCGAAGGGCGGGC
>DASYTT010000169.1:0-6033 GCA_036002045.1 Gemmatimonadales bacterium | reverse complement strand
GTTGTTCTCGTTTCCAAGGACCCCGATCCGGTAGATCTTTGCTGGCGGCTGGGCCCCAGCCAGCAGCGGGATGGCGAGGAAACCGACGGCAAGGATAGCGGTCAGCACCAAACGTGGCCAGTGCATGCTATCTCCGCCTCCACAACTCGGCTCTCGCCGAACGATCCGCGTACACGGCAGTTCTCTGGTGAGCCGCTTCCACCGACTCTAATCGGCCCAACGCCAGCATCACCCGCGGGCGCGAAGCGACCGTCGGGTGTATGCCGCAGTTGGGCGCTTACTACTGTAGATCTGGGCGCCTCTGTCATCCGAGCGACGAGCACTACTGGCCTTCTCGGTAAAGTGCGGAGCGCCATCTGCTGCTCCCTACTCGATCACGCGCTCGGCCCGAACCAGCAGCGGCGGTGGGACGGTCAGCCCGAGCGACCTGGCGGTCTTGAGGTTGATCGCCAGCTGGAACGACGTGGGTTGTTCGACAGGCAAGTCAGCGGGCTTGACGCCATGGAGAACCCTGTCCACGAAGAACGCAGCACGCCGAAATGCGTCTGTGACGCTCACCGCGTAAGAGATAAGGCCACCCAACTCGACCGCCTCCTGGCTTCCGTACATCGCCGGTAATCGAAGTCGTGCCACGACGTTGACGATGTGCTCGCGATGCTCGAATGTAAATGGCTGGTGCATCACGAGGAATGCATCAGCCCCGCGCTTCCGCATTGCCGAAAGCTCCGCCTCGATATCGGCGAGCGAGTGGACCAGCCCGAAGTCGAGCGCCATCCCCAGGGCCCGGCCAGCCGGCTCGAGCGCCCGTCGATATATCGCGGAGGTCGGATTTGGCGCGTGTCCGAGGACTCCCGCGCGGGATGTCCGAGGCGCCGCTTCTTTGAGCAGTTGCAGCGACTTGGCCACGTAGTCCGACGAGAGTGCAGAGATTCCCGTGACGTTGGCACCTGGCCGGGCCAGGCTTGCCACGAGTCCGAGCCCAACGGGATCGGCCGTGTAGACCGAAATGATGGGAATGCTGGACGTTGCGCGTTTGGCGGCAAGCGACGCGGGCGCTGAGCCTGCGACCAGCACCGCAGGTTTGAGCTGTATCAATTCCGCCGCGAGCGCGTCGAGTCGTTCGTACTTGCCCTCGGCGGAGCGGCACTCGATGGCAACATTCTGGCCGTCCCGGTATCCAAGCGAATGAAGTCCCTCGAGGAACCCGCGAAAGGCCAGGTTAGGCCGAGTGGATGTGCACGTCGGTGAAAGCGGGGTATCACCGCCCAGGAAAGCAATCCGTCGAAGCGGCACCTGGCTCTGCCCCTGGGCGGCACGCGGCGCAGCAAGCAGGCCGAGGCTGATGACCGCCAGGAGCACAACGCGCACAGTCGTCATACAGGACCTGACTTTCCACCGGATGCGGATACTTCGGCTGCGTGTTGCCGGACTAGCGCACGAATTCATCGCCTGCCCGCTTGCATGCCCCGCCGCCGAACGCATCGCTCAGCGGCCGAGCGGCGAGCAAGGCGAGCCGCCGGTCCGCTGCAGCGAGAAGTTCGACATCCCGGCGGACGGCCGGAGGGTTGCCTTCCACCAAACCGCGGGAGTACCTGGACCGTGAGTCTGCATTGGCTATTGGATGACCTCATCCGCCCGCACAAGCACCGAGGGCGGGATCGTGAATCCGAGGACCTTAGCCGTCCTGAGATTGACGACGAACTCGAACTTCGTCGGCTGCTCTACCGGGAGATCGGCCGGCCTTGCGCCCTTCAGGATTTTGTCGACGTAGCCGGCGGCCCTGCGGAACATCTCCAGCCAGTTCGTCCCGTAGGACATGAGGCCGCCCGCATCGACGAAGTCCCGACGCTCGGAGATTGCCGGCAGCCCCGCCTTCTTGGCGAACTCAGTGGCTTCCGCGGCAGTGACAGGGGCGGCGGCAGTCACGATCAGTGCGTCAGGCTTGCTCCGCCGGATCGCGGCAAATGCGGTCGGAATATCCTTGGGGCCTGGGATGTCAACGATCTCAAGCGAAACCCCCAGCGAGCGCGCCCCGGCGCCAGCCTCCTGCAGCACGAGCGGAGCACTGGGATTTCTTGTGCGGATGAGGACGGCAACCCGCGCTGTCTTCGGTGCCACGTCCTTCAGCAACCCAACGAGCTTTGCGATCAGATCGCGCGGGATGTGCGTGAAGCCGGTGACATTGCCTCCAGGCCGGGCCAGGCTGGCGACGACGCCGCTGCCCACGGGATCTCCCACCGGGGCGAACACGATCGGAATCGTCTTCGTCGCGTGCTTTGCGGCAAGGGCCGATTCAGTCCCTACTGCGAAGATCGCGTCGACGTTGAGGCGGACGAGCTGCGCTGCGAGCTCGGGAAGTCGCTCGCGCCTTTCGTCCCATCGGTGCTCGAACCTGAGACTGTCGCTCTCGCGTTGGCCCAGCTCGCGAAGCCGCTGCCGAAACGCTTCGATGTCGGCGTTCGGTTCGGTGGCGGACCGTGCGCTGAGGATGCCGACCCGGTAAAGCTTTCCGGACGGCTGCGCGCTCGTCACCAGCGTTGCGGCGAAGCAGACGAGCGCCACGACAGCGAAGAAAAGACGCGTCATTAGCCGCCAAGCGTTCGATGGTGCGACGTCCGCGTCATCGTCTTGTCCTCTGCTGAGCTTACTTAAATTCTTCGAGGTGCTGGAGCAACTCAGCCCTCACGCCTCTTTTCATGTGTCGGTGCGGCGAACGCGCCGGTTGAGCCGCGCGAGCGTAGCGAGCGTCGGACTCCAACCGGTTGTTAGGCTTCATACCTCCTTGCCTGCCACCGATTATGACGATGCCGACAGCGGGTGGCGGGCAAAGAAGGCCGCCAACCCCTCGGCCATGCCGCGGGGATTCTCTATTTGCAGCAGATGCGTCGCGTCGGTAAGCACAAACGACTCGACGTTGGGCAGCCAGTCGAGCAACAGCTGGTGTCGCTCGCCCCAAATCGGATCGAGCTCCAGACCCCGCGTGCTCACCACCGCCAACGCCGGCTGGATGATGCGCTTGGCGTCCTCCTGCCGGAACGACCACTGCTGCAGCGCGGGCAACTCCTGTTCGAAGAATGTGTCCGCGTCAGCCACGTGTTGGTCGAATGCGCCGGGCAGCGTCCGATCCAACACGGCACGGTAGCCCGGCCCGCAGACGCCCCGCAAGAACGTATCAATGGCCCCAGCCTTGTCGCCCGCGCGGTAGAGCTGGACAGCAGCCCCGACGAATGCTCTTGACGTCTGGGCACTTGGCACCGAATACAGCGCCGGTTCCAAAATGGCAAGGGAGTGCACCACGTCTGGCGCATCCAGGGCCAGTTGCAGCGCAACGTTCCCGCTGGAGGAGTGGCCGACAACGTGCGCCCGGTCGATCCCGAGAAGAAGCATCAACGAGCGACAGTGGGCGGCGTGCTGCGCAAGGCTGACCGGACCAGCGACACGGCTGCTGCCCGCGCAGCCGACGCGATGGTAGCTCACCACGCGGTAACGATCGGTGAGGGCCGGCTCATCCAACAGAGGCGTGAACCAATCGGCAAAGTGCCCAGGATGGATCAGCACGACCGAGTCCCCGGCTCCCCGTATCTCATACTCAAGTTCGATGCCCTCGAGGGCAGCCCGATCCATGCGCCGCTGCTTCATCACCTGCCTCCTTTGTGACCGGTAAAGCCTAACGTTGCGGTGAGCGGCCGCGGCGAGCGCATGCGAGCCGGCGGTCCGCTCAACTGCGAAGTTGGGCAGCGACCAGCATGTACTGCCTGGCGCTCGACCGCCATCAGTCAATGATCTGATCTGCGCGCTGCAAGAGCGTTGGCGGGATCGTCAGCCCGATCGCCTTCGCGGTTCTGAGATTTATGACCAGCTCGAACTTCGTGGGCTGCTCGATAGGGAGGTCGGCGGGCTTGGCGCCCTTCAGGATCTTGTCCACGAAGGTGGCGGCGCGCCGCTCCAAGTCAAGAGGGTTTGGGCCAAAGATCATGAGACCACCGGCCTCCGCGTACTCCTTCAGCCAAGATACTGATGGCAGGCGCTTCTTCGCCGCGAGCTCAGCGATCTGCCTTCGCTGATTCCCGAATATGGCGCCCGCGAGAATCAGGAGCGCGCCCGCCCGCTCCCTGGTCATCGCCGCGAAGGCGCTGTCGATCTCCTGGGGGTTCCGCGCCTCCAGGGTTTGAAGCCGCACCCCCAAGGCCAGAGCTGCAGCCTCCGCCTCTCGCAACTGGGCTGCGCTCGCTGGATTGTCCGGATGCCGAAGGAGGGCCACCCGAGAGACCTTGGGAGCCACCTCCTTGAGCAGTTGCAACTGCTTCCCGACCAGGTCGGGAGACACTGTCGTCAGCCCAGTGACGTTCCCTCCGGGGCGCGCAAGGCTGGCGACGAGTCCGCTGCCTACGGGATCACTAACGAGCGACATGACGATCGGGATCGTCCTGGTCGCTTGTTGGGCAGCCTGCGTCGCTGCCCCACCCACCGCCACGATGACGTCCACCTTCGAACTGACTAGGTCGGCCGCGAGGGCGGGGTACCGATGCCCCTCGGCCCATCGGGACTCAATAGCGATGTTCTGACCTTCCACATAGCCCAGCTCGCGCAGGCCTAGGCGGAAGGCCTCGAAACGGCGCTGTCTTCCCTGGTCAGAATGGGAACCTGGCGTCAGATAACCTACCCGAGGCACCTTCGCCGGGGGCTGGGCCGTAGCCGTGCCGAGCGACGCTGAAAAGAGCAGAAGGACCACGGCGGTGGCGGGCCGGATAACCGCGAGCCTCACAACCGTCCGTCCCGAGTAAGCAATCCACCACCGCGACCGACAATGACCGCCTGAGTCGTCATTGTCGTGGTCGATTCCGACTGGTCTGCCCAACGCACGGCTGAGCGGCCGGCGCACCACGATGTGCGGCGTAGCGACTCGCGTTTCATGCGCCGGCCCGCTCCAGCCGCTGGTTGGGCGGCTTACAGCCAGCGGCGCACGGACGCCTTATAGTCCAAGTACTGCGCACCGAATCTCCGTTCCAGGTACTGCTCTTCTCTGCGTATGACGACGTAGTGAATGAGCGCCACCGCCCCGGCGAGCGTGGCCAGCAGCCACACGCTGTTGACCCAGATCGAGATACCGAGCTGCAACAGGGAGAACGCCAGATAGATCGGGTTCCGGCTGAAGCGATAGGGCCCCGTCCGCACGATCATGGTGGTGGGCTTTCGGGCGGGCACGGGCGTGCCGGCCGCCCGGAATGTCGTGACCGAGTAGGCGAACAGCGCTATGGCAACCACAACGAGAGGCGCTCCGAGCGGCACAGCGAGCGTTCCGGAAAGGAGTGGAAATGGCGTGGCGAGCTGGATCACCGCCCCTGAGACGAGCGAAGTCAGATACACAAGCGGCGGGCGAATGAGACCGAGATTCGCAACGTCCTGCGCCGCGCTTGGGGGCCCACAGCTCTGTGGTCTGGTTGTCATGGTCTTCGGTCCTGCAAACCGATCGATCGACTAAGCCGTCCAACGCTCATGTTGAGCGGCCGCGGCGAGCGAACGCGAGCCAGCGGTCCGTTCCAACATGCTGTTATGCGGATTGAAACTGTTCCGATCGACGAAGGAGTGAGCTTCTGATCTCATCGATGATCCGAAGGTCGCCCTTCCCAGACCTCGCGGTCCGCATCGGTTTCTTTACTGTCCAGCCAGCCGTTGTCCGATGAAGGTTTTCATCAAGCCGAGCGCACGGTCCAAGTTCGCACCGGCCGTATTGACGAAGTTGTGCGGGCCGCCAGGCAGCAACTCGAGCTGGAGCTTGCCACCTGCAGCTTGATACGAAGCAGCGAATCGCTGCTGAATTTCGGGCGACACGTTCTTGTCCTTCACGACGCCATTCGCGTCCGCGCTGCCCTGAAGCAACAGGACTGGTGGTAGCCCAACCGCCTCGCGGCGGTCCAAGATGAGCTGCGGATTGCCATCCTGAAGGCTGCCGGGCGGCGAAAAATAGATGTCGGTGGACTTCACCGGAGCATTGTTGCCAACTTCCTGAGCATAGGCCCGTCGGGCAAGCGG
>DASYTT010000168.1:0-2169 GCA_036002045.1 Gemmatimonadales bacterium | reverse complement strand
TCGTGGTGGTCGAGAACTGGATCGAGGAGCTGAAGGTGAAAGTGACACCGCGGTGAGTGACGCCCTGAATCGGCTCACGGCCGCCCTGGCCGACCGGTACCGGATCGAGCGCGAGCTGGGTCAGGGCGGCATGGCCACGGTCTACCTCGCGCAGGACCTGCGGCACGACCGCAAGGTCGCCCTCAAGGTCCTACGAGCCGAGCTCGCCGCCGTGATCGGCGCCGCCCGGTTCCTCCAGGAGATCAAGACCACCGCCAACCTCCAGCACCCTCACATCCTCGCCCTGCACGATTCGGGCGAGGTGGATGGCACGGTCTTTTATGTGATGCCCTACGTCGAGGGTGAATCGCTCCGCGACCGCCTAACCCGGGAAAAGCAGCTCTCCGTCGAGGAGGCCGTCCGGATCACCCGGGAGGTGGCCAGCGCGCTCGACTACGCCCATCGCCATGGGGTCATTCATCGGGACATCAAGCCGGAGAACATCCTGCTCCACGACGGCAGCGCGCTGGTGGCCGACTTCGGCATCGCACTCGCCGCGAGCCGCACCGGGGCGGGCCGCATGACCGAGACCGGCATGAGCCTCGGCACCCCGCATTACATGAGCCCCGAGCAAGCCATGGGGGAGCGGGAGCTCGACGCGCGGAGCGACGTGTATGCCCTGGGCTGCGTGGCCTATGAGATGCTCAGTGGCGAGCCGCCCTTCACCGGCCCCACTGCTCAGGCGATTCTCGCGCGGGTGGTGACCGAGGAGCCGCGCTCGCTCACGCTGCAGCGGAAAACCATCCCGCTCCACGTCGAAGCGGCCGTCATCATGGCGCTCTCCAAGCTGCCGGCCGACCGGTTTGCCAGCGCGGCGCAATTCGCCGAGGCGTTCGGCAATCCGAGCCTGGCCCGGCCGATCAGCCACACCACCTCGACCGCACCCAGCCTGGCATCGGTCCGCCGTGGACCAGCCACCTGGGCGCTGTGGGCCGCGGTGCTGGCAGCCGTCGCGCTCGGTGCCTGGGGCTGGCTGCGGCCCAAGTCGGTGCCTCGAGCCCCACCGGTAACCCGGTTTTCCATCGAGTTCGTGGGGGCGGGCCGTGTGGTGGATGCGCAGGGGTCGCCGCTCGCGGTTTCTCCCGACGGCTCGCGGATCGTGTATCTGGGAGAAAATGCGACGGGATCGCGAGCACTCTACACGCGTGCCCTGGACCGCGAGGATCCCGTAGAGATCGCCGGAACGGTCGGAGCCATGGCCCCGTTCTTCTCGCCCGATGGAGCGAGTCTCGGCTTCATACAGGACAACCGGATTCGGAAGGTAGCGCTCGCCGGCGGCGCGGTGACGACCATCTCCGAGGCTAGTACCAGCTCTCCCGCCTGGGGATTGGGCGACCTGATCTACTTCTCCACTTTGGCGGGACTCTTCCGGGTCAGCGCCGCGGGCGGGCAGCCCGAGCTCGTCGCGGCACCCGATAGCGCGAAAGGCGACTCGTATCGCTGGCCCGACCCGCTGCCTGACGGCAAGAGCGTACTGGTGACGCTGGTGCGGCAGGGTGCGCCGAGTCTGGCGGCGATTTCGCTGCCGGACGGACGGCTGCACGAGATCGGGCAAGGCGGGATGTATCCGCGCTGGGTAGATGGCGGGTTCATCGCCTTCGTACAAACCGACGGCACCCTGTTCGGCGCGCGGTACGACGCCCGCCGGTTCCGGCTGACCAGTGCTCCAGGGCCGGTCGCGGAGGGGGTGCGGTTCGGGCCGGCGTTCCCCGCCAAACTGGGAATCGCCCGCACCGGGGCGGTGGCATATCTCGGCGGCCAGAACACGCTGCGTGAGCTGGTCGTGGTGGAACGACCGGGACGCATCACTCCGATTGCTGTCCCCAGCAGGCTCTACGTGGGTCCCCGGTTCTCCCCGGATGGCCAGCGCCTCGCGTTCCAGGTCCTGGATGTCGCAGGCGGGCTCCTGGTCGATCTCTGGACCTATGACCTGCGAAGCGGCAGCCTTTCGCGAGCGACCTTCGATTCGGCCAGCATCAATCCCGAGTGGAAATCGGACGGGAAGCGCCTGGTGTATCTGAGCCGCGGACGCGTGTTCAGCATTGCCACCGACGGAAGTGGGGCGCCGGAGTCGCTCCTGGCTGTGCCCGGTCGCAGCATCGGTGAGATTCAGCCGGGCCGGGACGGAAA
>DASYTT010000167.1:0-6399 GCA_036002045.1 Gemmatimonadales bacterium | reverse complement strand
ACCGCTGGGTGCGTCTGAGTTACGCTGTCTCGGAGCGCGAGCTCGACGCCGCGCTCGATCGCATCATCCGTTTCATCGGCACCCTCGGCGACTGAATCGTGGTGACTAAAGTCGTTGCCGCGCCCTCGCTCGCCGAGCTCAGGCGCCGCCTTGCCGAGGTGCGCAGCGTGACCGCCGCGTCCTGCGTCCCTTCGGCCGGCGTCGTGCGGAGCGAGGAGGCTCGCATCGTGCCGGCCGAGCTGGTGGAGCCAGGCCCCCTCAGCGCTCGGCCGGTGGGCACTCCGCTGCCTTGCCCGGAAAACCTGGCCTTTCTGGACGGAACCCAGCGCTACGAGGTCGCTGGCTATGTGGGCGCGGCGCCTCTGCTCCTCGCGGAAATAGCGGCGGGGGTGCGCGAGCGAACCGCGGGGATCACCAGCACGGCCGTGGTCGAGCGGCGCCGGCTTGCCATCGCGCGGCCGGAAGTGTTGGCGGCTGCCGCGGCGGCGCTCGAGGGCGTCGACACCCTCCCGCTGACCTCTGAGGACGCAGTGCATCCCCTGGGTGATCTCGAGCTGGGCCGGGCGTTGGTCGACGCTGCTCGCGGTGAGCTGGAGCGGCGGGTCGCCGCGCTCTACCGCCGCCGGAGCAGCGGCTGGCTGATCGTGGACGGCTCCCTCGCGGAGAGTCCCGCCTGGGCCGGCGACCCCCGCATGCTCGGCATCGCGAAAAGCCACGCATCACTGCCCTTCGGTGGGGAAGCCCTCGTCACGTACCTCCGGCTTCCCTGCGGCTTCCGCTCGAACCTCTTCCGGCCGGCCTCCCGCCAGCGTGCCCCGGTCTATGCCTGGGGACTGCGGCTCTGGGATTGGACCGGCAAGGACCTGTTTTACGGGCTCGTCCGGGTCGAGGCGGCACCGACTGCGGAAACGGCTGCTCTGGTCGATACGCTGTCGCGCTGGATCCTCGCCGAGCGCGCCCCGATCAGTGCCGACGTGCGCTGGGATCGACTCCTATACGGAATCCATACGGTGCAGCAGTTTCTGAGGGCGACCAGTGAGCGCTGACTCCCCCTCCGGCGTGATCGGCCGCGTGGTGGCGACGGAGCTCAAGCCGAGCACGCCCCACCAGTTTTTCTTCTGGACGCCGCAGGATTCACCCATCGGCATCGGGGCCATCGTCCGGGTCGAGGCGGAGGACCGCACGGTGTTCGGCGTGGTGACCGACGGCTTCGCCTACTCCGACCTGCAGACTCCGATGCACGCGGTGCTCGGCGCCGATGGAGATCCGGGAGCCCCGGAGCCCCCGACCCGGCGCGCCGAGATCCGCCTCTACGCCGCCGCGGTGCTCCGTCACATTCCGGAAGAACCGGTCCAGCCGGTCCCTCTCGGAGCCGTGCACCTTGCCAGCGATGGTGACGTGGTGGCCGCGCTGCGGATGGATTCCTACACTGGCGGCGAGAAGCCTACCGGAGTGCCCATCGGCGTGTACGCGGCGGGAGGTCTGGAAGCTCCGATCTATGTGGACGCCGATTTCCTGCTGGGGCCCGAGGCGGCGCATCTCAACATCACCGGCGTGTCGGGTCTTGCGACCAAGACCAGTGCGGTCGAGTTCTTTCTGACCGGACTCTTCCAGCGCTTTCCCGCCCACAAAGGACGCATTGCGGCGCTCTGCTTCAACGTCAAAGGTCCCGATCTCTGTTTTCTCGATCAGCCCTCCATTCTGGGTGAGGAAGACCTCAGGCTGTACGGCCGGCTCGGCCTGAAGCCGGTTCCCTTCGACCGGGTGCGCTACTACGCGCCCTACAAGGCGGATGGCGTCAACCTGAATACTCTGCGCACCCACGAGGCGCTCGCCGCGAACACCGAGCCGCTGCTCTGGGGCTTGCGGGAAGTACTCGATTACGCCGAGGTGCTGCTCAACCGCGACGACGTGGACGCCAAGGCCGACGCCTTCATCGATTTCCTGGCTGAGCGCGTGGTGGGAAAACAGTACGAAGACAATACCCTGCCGAAGAGCTTCCACGTGCGAAGCTTCGCGGATCTCGATGAGTTCTTCCGCGCGATCTTCACCCTGCTCGAAGAAGGCCGCGGCAGCGAGGTCTGGCGGACCCACCATATCGCCACGATTCGAAAGATCCGTAACCGGCTGGGCAACATCAGCACTCGCTCCAAGGGGCTGGTGACCGACGACGGCGAGGTCAACGATCTGCCCTGGGGTGGCTTCGAGGACCGCGGGCTCTACGTGGTCGACGTGGCGGGGATCGATCCGCTCGCCCAGGACCTGGTTTTTGCGCGCATCGTCTCCAAGCTCCGCGAGCACCTCGAGCGGCGCGACCTCGGTGTGGAGCATGTCGTCGTCTTCGTGGACGAGCTCAATAAGTATGCGCCCGCCGACGGGCCCGATACGTATGTTCGCAA
Organism: Gemmatimonadales bacterium; assembly: GCA_036002045.1. Taxonomy (GTDB): domain Bacteria; phylum Gemmatimonadota; class Gemmatimonadetes; order Gemmatimonadales; family GWC2-71-9; genus JABFSM01. Next base: position 4,000 of record DASYTT010000167.1, on the reverse strand, counting down.
GATGCTGCTCGATATCTCGGAGCGCGGCCGCTACCTGGGCCTGGTACTCTTTTCCGCCCAGCAGTTCCGCTCCCAGGTGCAGCGCCGCGTCGTCGGCAACGCGAGCACCACGATCCTGGGGCGGATGGACGGCGATGAGCTCGCCCTCCCGTCCTATAACACGCTGAGCCCCGCGACCCGCGCCCGGCTCGCCGCGCTCCCCAAGGGCGAGTTGCTGGTGCGGCACCCGCATTTCACCCAGCCGATCTTCATCCGCTTCCCGCGTCCCGCCGTACTCTCGGGGCGGGAAGGCATCGAGCGCTTTCCGCCCCGCGCCGAGCTCGGCTTTGCCCAGGCCGTGGCCCGGCGGCTCCGCGCCCTGGATCCTTCCCTCTCTGCCGATCCGATCCTCGACCTGATCGCGGGCCGCCGGGAGGAGGACGTGCGCAAGGCGCTCAATGCGACGGTGCGCGCCCGCCCGGACCAGCCGCTCGCCTTCTTCGTCAAATGCCTCGGTCGAGAGGTCAAGGCGGAAACTGTCGCGCCCCGGCCCGGGGTCCGGCCCATCCGGACCAGCGGGGACCCCTACTAGCCCTACCCTCCGCTGCCCTTAGTTTCTCCCCTGTGAAGATCGCCCATCTCGCCGATCCGCATCTCGGCTTTCGGCAGTATTACCGTCAGACCCCGGCCGGCATCAATCAGCGCGAAGCCGACCTCGCGGCGGCCTTTCGCGCCGCAATCGATGGCGTCATCGCCGCGCGCCCTGATGTCGTGATCATCGCCGGCGATCTCTTCCACGCGGTGCGGCCCACCAATTATTCGATCGTGTTCGCGTTCCGGCAGCTCCAGCGACTGGCCGAGGCGCTGCCTGGCGCGCCGCTGATCCTGATTGCCGGCAACCACGACACCCCTCGGAGCAGCGAGACCGGCTCCATTCTGCGCCTCTATGAGGAGCTCGGCGTGCACCTCGCGCTCGACGAGTCGCGCCGCTTCTCCTTTCCCGCGCTCGACCTGTCCGTGCTCGCGGTTCCTCACGCTGCGCTCATCGCGCCCGAGCGGCCGGATCTCCGGCCCGCCGGAGCGGAGCGCTACCAGGTGTTGACCCTGCACGGGGAGCTCGAGGGCCTGCTGCCGCTCAACCGCTCCGTGATGGAGTACGGCGGTGCCGTGCTGGATCCCGAGCTGCTGCGGCGCGAGGCGTGGAGCTACGTGGCTCTGGGCCACTACCACGTGCAGCATCGCGTGGACGACCGCATCTGGTACAGCGGCGCGCTCGACTATGTGGGCCCCAATCTGTGGGGCGACCTGGCCGATGAGCGGGTCCGCGGCATCAAAGGCAAGGGCTGGTTGCTGGCCGACCTCGATACAGGCGACGTGGTTCCTCAGCTCGTTCCCCGGGCGCGAACGGTCTACGACGCGCCGCGCATCGAGGCCGAGGGTAAATCCCCCGCGGAAGTGGACCGGCTGATCGCCCGCCAGCTTGCGGCAGTGCCAGGCGGGCTGGCCGACGCCATCGTCCGCATTACCGTCGGCAACCTCCCGCGTCACGTCTCGCGCGAGCTCGACCACGCCGTGTTGCGCGCCGCCAAGACCGAGGCGCTCCATCTCCAGCTCGCCTTCTACCCTCCCGAGGCGTCCGGAGCATCGGCCAGCGGTGCGCCCGGGCGTCGCCAGACCCTGCCCGAGCTGCTCGCTGATTTCCTCAAGCGGCGTCCCCTTCCCGAGCGGCTGTCTCGCGAGCGCTTCGTGTCGCTCGGGCTGGAGCTGCTGCAGGAGCCCGACGAGTCGCTGGGCGAGGCACACTGATGGAGATTCGCCGGCTCCGCCTGCTCAACTTCCGCCAGCACGCCGACACCGTGCTGGAGTTCGGGCGTGGTCTCACTGGAATCATCGGCCCGAACGGGGCGGGGAAGACCACGCTGCTCGAGGCGATCGCTTGGGCCATCTACGGCACCGATGCGGCGCGCGGCACCAAGGACACGATCCGCCGTCGCGGCGCCCCGCCGCGCTCCCGCGTCGAGGTCGAGCTCGAATTCGAGCTCGGGCCGCACCGCTATCGCATCGTGCGCTCGCTGCAGCACGCTGAGCTTTTTCTGGATGGCGACGCGGCTCCCATCGCCAACAGCCTCGCTACTGTCACCGAGCGGTTGATGCGGGTGCTGGGCATGACCCGTGAGGAATTCTTCAATACCTATTTCACGGGACAGAAGGAGCTGGCGATCATGGCGCAGATGTCGGCGCCGGAGCGGGGCCAGTTCCTGAGCCGGGTGCTCGGCTACGAGCGGCTGCGCACCGCGCAGCAGCGCCTCAAGGAGCGCCGCCGGGTGGTGCAGGCAACTCTCGAGGCCCGGAAGTCCGAGCTGGTTGATCCCGGCCAGCTTGCCGTGGACGAGGAGCTCGCGGCGACCCGGCTCCGTGCCGCGGAAGCCGCCTCCGCCAAAGTCGCGGCAGCGGCTCGGGAAGCCGAAGCCGCGCTCGCCACGCTCCGGCCGGAGCACGAGCGCTGGGAAGCGCTGCAGCAGACGGTTCTTTCCCTGGAAGGTGATCTGAAGGTCGCCGAGCACGGCGCCGAGGCGGCGCGCGAGCAATTCACCCGCCTCGATCAGGAGCTGGCCGAGGCGCTCGGCGCCAAAGCCAAGCTCGATGAGCTGCTTCCCACCCTGGAACCGCTTACTGCGTTGCGCTCCGAGCGGGAAGCCCTGGACGCTCAGCGTGAGGCGGCCGGCAACCGGCGCAGCCTGGAGGCGACCCGTGCCGAGATTCAGACCCAATTGGGCCGGCTCGAGCAGCGGCTGACCCAACTCCCGCCGCCCGAGGAAGCCACCCGCGTGGCGGCGGAGCGCGCCGAGGCGGAGACGCTGCACCTCCAGAAGGTTCAGGACGCCGAAGCGGCCCGCACCGCCTGGGTGCGCGACAAGCAGGATGCGGAGACCCAGCGGAAGAACCTCCACGCGCAGCTTGCCGATCTCGAGGAGCAGAGACGGCGGCTCCAGGCAGCGGGTTCCGAGGGTAATTGCCCGACCTGCGGCCGCCCGCTCGGTTCGGAATTCGAGGGCGTGGTTGAGGTGCTGGCGAGCCAGATCGAGGACGTGGTGTCCCAGGGGAAGTTCTACCGCCAGCGGATCGCCCAGCTAACCACCGAGCCCGCGGCTTTGCTCGAGCTGGTCGCCGAGCGGGATCGGGTGGAGCAGGAGATGCGGCGGCTCACCGAGCTGGCGGCGCAACTGGGACAGCAGGTAGCCGAGCGGGGCCGGCTCGAAGCGGAGCGCGCTACCCTGACAGCACACAGCGCCGAGCTCGCGGCGACGATCGCCGCTGCGCCGGAGCGCTACGACGAAGCGCGCCATGCGGAGGTGCGGCGCCAGATCGCCCTACTGGAGCCCCAGGCCGATCTCGCAGTCTGGCTGCGCGCCGCCGCCGATCGCGCCAGGGATCTGGTGCCCCGCGCCGCGGCCGCCGAGCAGGAGCTCTCCCAGCGCGAGACCCAGGCTCGCGCCTTGCGCGAGCAGCTCGCCGGACTGGGCTGGTCCGCGGAGAGGTTCACCCAGATCCGTACTCGGCTCAGAGAGGCGGAGCGCGTGGTCCAGCAGGCCGAAATCGCCAAGGTGCGTGCCGCGGGTGAGCTCACCACCGCGCTGAGTCAGCGCGCCGAGGTCGCTCGCCGCAAAGAGGAGCGCGAGCGGCGCGCGCTGGAAGTGCAGCGGCTGACCGACGAGCTGCTCCTGCAGCACGAGCTCGACCGGGCGCTCGGTGATCTTCGCACCGAGCTCAACAACGCTTTGCGACCCGATCTCTCCGAGCTTGCTTCCGAGTTCCTTCGCGATCTCACCACCGGCCGCTACAGCGACCTGGAGCTCGACGAGGACTACGTGGCCACCATTGTCGAGGAGGGCGAGCCGATGCGGGTCATTTCCGGAGGCGAAGAGGACGTGGCGAACCTGGCGCTCCGTCTCGCAATCAGCCAGATGATCGCCGAGCGGGCGGGGCAGCCGCTCTCGCTGCTCGTGCTGGACGAGATCTT
>DASYTT010000166.1:0-24471 GCA_036002045.1 Gemmatimonadales bacterium | reverse complement strand
AGTCAGGGGTCAGGAATGAGGCTCCGATTCCTGACCCCTGACTCCTGATTCCTGCTTCCTGACTCCTGCCACGCCTCTCTGCCGAGCTTCCGGAGCATGCGGAGGTGCGAGCGCACGGCCGACCACATGGTTGGCTGGTCGTAGTAGGGCACCCCGTATTTCGCCGCAGTGTCCTTGACAATGCCGCTGATGGCCGGGTAGTGGATGCTGCAGACTTTCGGGAAGAGATGGTGCTCGATCTGGAAGTTGAGGCCTCCCACGTACCAGCACACCAGGTGATTGGATCGGGCGAAGTTGGCCGTCGTCTCCATCTCGTGCACCAGCCAGGCCTCCTCCATTCTCCCGGCCGTGTCGGGCACCGGGTAGTCGGGGCCTTCGACGACGTGGGCGAGCTGGAACACCACGCCGAGGATGACACCGGCGGTCAGGTGCATGACGAGATATCCGATCGCGAACTGCCACCACGCGACGTTCAGCACTAAGAGCGGGATGACGATGGACCAGCCGTAGTACACCAGCTTGGAGACAAACAGGTTCACCCACTCGCCGCGCGGATGCTTCTTATCCCTGTAGGGCCCGAGATCCTTCTTGAAGAAATACTTGAAGTCCTTGACGAATACCCAGAAGATCGTGGACATCGAGTAGGCCGCGAGTCCGTACAGGTGCTGAAAGCGATGGACCCAGAGCAGCGGGGCGCCCGGCGAAAGCCGGAGCAGCGGCGAGACCGTGAGATCCTCGTCGACGCCGTCGATATTCGTGTAGGTGTGATGAATGACGTTGTGGGTGATCTTCCACATGTAGCCGTTGGCGCCGAGCAGATCGAAGCTCCGGCCCAGGAGAGCGTTGATCCGCGGATTGACTGAGTAGGCGCCATGCAGTGCGTCGTGCGAAATCGCGAAGCCAATGCCGGCGAGCCCGATCCCCATGACCACCGCGAAGCCGAGCAGCGTGAGCGGTGAAAACTTGTTGGTGAGTGCCAGGCCGTAGGGGAGGAAGGTCAGCGCCAGCAGCAGCAGGGTCTTGACGACCATCGCCGGCGTGGCGTTCCGGCTCAGTTTCCGCGTCTCGAAATACGCGGCCACCCGGGACTTCACCTCTTCGGCGAAACCAGTATAGTCCCGGTTCGGGAAACTTATCGCTGCAGCTTTCAATGGCTTTACCGGTTATTGCCCGAACGGGCACCAGGGGACCGCTTGATCCAGCGCTCCCGAAATTTGCACCGGCTCGCTCCCTGGAACAACCCTGGCGGGTTACCTCACCTATATCACCGTGATTTGCTTCATCATTCCGTGCATGAAATGCGGCTTCTGATCCTTCGCGTCGGCCACGTAGCACAGCAGACCATACTCACCCGGAGTGAGATCGAGCGTGATGTAGTTCGCTTCCCCCGTGGAGATCGGCGACACTCCTCCCAGCAGCGTGCCCGGTGGAGGTCCTTCCATTTTCTCCGACCAATGCAGCATTTGCTCCACCGTCTTGCCCGGCTCGAGCTTGAACCAGACCAGCTCATGGGGTTGGGATCCGGCGTCTTCGACCCGGATCGTGTGCCGACCAGCCGTGAGGGCGGGCGAGATTTCGAAGGAATAATCGGTCAGCTTGATCGTCACGTCGGCAACCGGTTCCGTCACTATGGTCTCGCTCGAGGTGACCGTGAGCTCGCGGACCATTCCCTTCATGATGTGCGGCTTCCCATCCATTCCCGGGACGACGCAGAACATCGCATACTTGCCGGGTTTGAGGTTCACCGTGGCCTCCGCCGTGCCTTCGGGCGTCGCCGGATTCGGTCCGCCGATCAGCACGACGGTCGAGGGAATCGGACCTCCGAAGCTCGCTTGGAAATCGGCGACGCTCTGCCCCTCTGCCAGCCGCACCAGCACCAGATGATGCAGTTCCTTTCCGCTGTTCATGAGGTGGAATGAGGTCAGGCCGGCGGGGAGGGTGTCTGGGGCCTCGAACGAATAATCCGTCGCGGTGACGTGCACCGTGGGAGGGGTGACCGCCACCGGTTGGTCCGACTCGGGAGCCTTCTCACTCTTAGCGCACCCGGCGAGCCCCATCAGCGCGACCGCGGACCAATGGATCAACGGCGTGGAATTCATGGAACGTCACCTCCAAGATCAGTAAGCTCCGCACCTCGTGCGGAGGCAGCGATGGTTCATCCTGGAACGGACCCCGAGCTCGAGGGCGATGCTGACCCGGCCGCGCGAGGAGTCAGCGATAATGTAAGGGATTAGGCCTTGCCGCTAGATGGGGGGACCTCATGCCGTTGCTCCTGCTCTTGGCTGCCTTCTGCGCTTCACTGCTCGGCTGTGGCTCGAAGGGCAAAACGACGCTCGAGTCGCTGCGCTCGGCGGTGCAGCCGCCTCCACCACCGCCCGATACCATTCCGGAAATGCTGGACTACGCGGCGGACCTGCAGGTCGATCTCAGTGAAATGGCTAAGCTCCCCATCGGTGTGCTGTATGCGGAGCTCGCACCGGGCAATGGCCCAGCGGTCGCCGTCGGGGATTCGGTCGAAGTCGCCTTCCAGGCGTGGCTGCCGGACGGAACCAAAGTGGACAGCGCGGTCACCGGCCTTCGCATCGGGGCGGGAGATGTGCCGGCGGGGATCGACGCCGCGCTCCCGGGAATGCAACCGGGTGGCCGGCGCAAGCTGGTGCTGTCACCCGGCTTGGCGTTTGGGGCGGAGGGCCGTGACAACATCCCGCCCAATGCGGTCCTGGTCTACGATCTGGAGCTTCGCGCCAAACGGCCCTGAGCTCAGCGCTCGCGGCTCTTGTTGGCCCGGGTCTTGGCCCTGAGCTCGGCCTGGGTTGCCGCCTGACGCAGCATCTTTTCGGGACTGACCGCGCTGGCGCCGCGCCTCGGCTCGCCCATCTTGAGCGCGACCTGGCCGGCTTCGATGGCAATGGTGACCGGCCGCCCGCCCTTGACTTCATAAGCGCCCAGGACCTCCTCGCCCACCGTCGCGCCCGGTTTCACCCGCTCCTTGAGCGCGTCGCGGCTGGAGAGCCCTTCGACCGACAGGAACCGCATCCCGCTCGCGCTCTGCAAACGAACCAGCACGGCGAACCGGGCACCGCTCAGGTTGCGAATCGAGCGGAGCTCGGTCCCCTGGGCGAGCTCGCGGGCCCAGCGAAGCGCTTCCTGCTCCTGGGGGCTGTAGGCCGGCGCGCTTCCTTCTGGACGCGCCGAGGGGGCCAGCTTGCCGGCCTTCTCCAGCCGTTCCTGCTGGGCTCGCCGCAATCGCTGGAGGTACTCCGGTTCCTGGCTCATGCCAATAGGATAAATCGGTGAGAGGTGAGAGGTAAGAGGTGAGAGGGAGACGGGGGAGGGAGGCCTTTCCCTCTCACCTCTCACCTCTCACTTCTCACCACTTACCTCACGAGGTGCAGCGCCGACTGTCGTCGCAAGGCCCACCGTGGTTTGCCGTCCCCGCCGAGCACGAAATCCTCCTCCAGTGCCATCCGAACCGCCTGTCCGCCCCATTCCGGCACCGCGGTAGTCGCCTGGAGCTCACTCGAGAACCACATGTTTGGAATGACTCGATGATCACCGCGACCGGGGACTCCCTCCTGGTAATCCCAGAGTCCGATGAGCGGCCCAGCTCCGTGACCGTGCATCCCGATCGGATGGGTATACACGGTGCCGTTGATCCCTTCTGCGCGCATCGTCGCGAGCGATGCGGCCAGTACCTCGTTGCCCGTGCGGCCCGGACGGATTGCTTCGAACAGGATGTCCTGCAGGCGGTTGCCGTTGGCCAGCGCCTTGCGCAGGCCGGCCGGCGCGTCCCGTTCGCCCGGAAGTAGCACGTAGGCGTTGTGCTGGGTATCGGTGTTGAGCCGGAGCGCCGTGATCCCGACGTCGCAATGCAGCACATCGCCCCGCTGGATTACCGGATCCGCTCCGAGCTGCTCGGCTGTCGCTCCCCGACGCTGCACCTCGATGGAGGGCTGGAACCAGGTGCCGAGCCCGAGGTCGTTCACCCGCTGGCGCCACCACCAGACCAGGTCGCTGGTGCGGGTCGTTCCGGGCGTAATCGTGCGGCTGGAGAACATCTCACCGATCAGGTCCCAGACCAGCTGGGACAACTTGCCGTAGAACACCTCCTCCTCCGGCAAGCGCGTCGCGATGAAGTCCACCGCGAGCCCTTCCACCGGGCGGAACTTTCCGGTCCACTCCGGGCCCAGCGCCTCGCTCATCCCTTCGAGCTCTCCCGCGGAAAGCCCATCCGCAAAGGCGAAGGTGCGTGACTTGTCGATGCCGATCACGGCGGGCTTTCGCTCCGCGATGACCTGTTTGAGCACCTGCCACTGTTCGTCGCCCCAGAGCTCGGCCTGCCGACCTCCGACGCCTGCGGCGCCCGCAATAGGCTTGGTGCTGCGCACCGCCTCGTACACCCCGCCCTGCGACGAGCCTCCCAGCGCGATCCGCTCGACACCCTTGGCCGGGCCCCGGTCGAAGAACACATAGATGGTGCGTCGGCGGGCTGCGAAGGTGGTGGGCGACACGAGCGAGGAAAACACCGGGTCCTCGTTGTACTCGCGCATCGGCACCACCCACATGTCGATCTGGTATTTGCGCATGAGCACTGGAAGCACGCTGTCCATCCGCCGCGCGAGCCAGCTCTGTTGCAGCTCGGCTTGCTCGCGCAGCGTGCCGAAAGGACGGGTCTGGGAGAGTCCGGCCGCAGGAGCAGCCGTGAGCAGCAGCAGCGGAAAGAGCAGACGTCGCATGAGGGCCACGGGAGTCAGAGGAAACCGGCGATGCAGCAGTCCAGCGAACAATCCCACCCGCACGGGAGGGTTGCAAGACCAGGGGGATGGGCGCGACACTTGTGCGACTCCAGCCTCGGACCACGCCACGCACGCCGATCCGGTTACGACTGTCGTTCTCGCCCTGGCGATCATCCTCGTGGCAGCCAAGCTCGGCGGCGATCTCGCGACCCGCCTGGGCCAGCCGGCGGTCCTGGGTGAGCTGATCGTCGGCGTGCTCCTCGGCAGCCTCGATCTGCTCGGCATCGGTTTCCTCGATTTTATCCAGACCGATGCAACTGTCGACGTCCTGGCCCGGCTTGGCGTGCTGGTCCTCCTGTTCGAGGTGGGTCTCGAGTCAACCGTCCCAGAAATGATGAAGGTGGGGCCGGCATCCCTTCTCGTGGCGGTGCTCGGAGTGCTCACCCCCTTTGCCCTCGGCTGGGGCGTGGGTGCCGTGCTGTTGCCGGGGCACAGCAGCTACGTCCACGCCTTTCTCGGCGCCACGCTGACCGCCACCAGTGTCGGCATCACTGCGCGCGTGCTTCGCGACCTCGGCCGTTCCACTTCCGCCGAGGCCAAGGTCATCCTGGGGGCTGCCGTCATTGACGACGTGCTCGGCCTGGTGATTCTCGCCGTGGTAGCGGCAGTGATCTCGGCGGCGGACACCGGGCTGGCCTTCTCTACCGCGCAGATCGGACTGATCCTGGGGAAAGCAATTCTCTTTCTCGTCGGGGCGCTGGTATTGGGCGTCAGTCTCTCGCCCGGGGTCTTCCGGTTCGCCTCGAGGCTCCAGGGCCGGGGCGTGCTGCTAGCCGTGGCGCTCGCCTTCTGCTTCGGGCTCTCCTGGATTGCCGCACAGGTAGGACTCGCGCCTATCGTCGGTGCCTACGCGGCAGGCCTGGTGCTGGAGAAAGCGCACTTCCGTCGATTCACGGAACAGGGCGAGCACCAGCTCGAGGAACTGATTTCGCCGATCTCGAGCTTCTTGGTTCCGGTCTTCTTTGTGCTGATGGGAATGCGGGTCGGACTCGAGGTATTCGCCCAGTCAGGGGTGCTGCTCCTTGCGGCGGCGTTGACCCTCGCGGCGGTCGTCGGCAAGCAGGCCTGCTCGCTCGGTGCAATCGGGCAGAAGCTCGACCGACTGACCATCGGATTGGGCATGATCCCACGAGGAGAGGTCGGCCTCATCTTCGCCAATGTTGGCCTCGGCCTCACCATTGCCGGCGAGCGCGTGGTGGATCAGGCCATCTTCTCCGCGGTCGTCATCATGGTAATCGTCACCACACTCGTGACGCCCCCCGCGCTGAAATGGAGCCTGGCGAGAAAGCGGAAGGCAGCATGACGCTGTTCCTTTACGACCTCCCCATCATGCGAAGATAAGCCTCATCCCATGCCGCCGGGATGCTCTCGCGGGCCGAGTAGGGCCCCGGCGTGTAGCGGCGGGAAGCAATGCCGGCCTGACTCCGCTCGACAATGTGCCAGTCCTGCCGGTTGGTCACATCCCAGAAGTCGATCGCGTCCTGCGGCTGAAAGGCGGGATTGCCTTCGTTGTCTGGGTGGAAAAGCCATTCGGATTGGACCAGGGTGCGGTCCGGGCTCACTGGCTGCACCAGGTAATAGTTGGCGTAATCAGGATGAATGCTGAGCAGCAGATTCGGCTTCAGTGAGTAGTAGTACCCCCGGCTGCGATCTTCCGGATTCAGCGTGGTACTCACCGGAAGGCCGCAGGCAGCGCCGCTCATCGTCGCACTCTGATGGGGCGCCATGATTTCCATGTAGCCGCCCAGAAACGGGCCCTCGACCAGATCATTGGCGCCGCTCCGGTAGGGAATCACCGAGTTGAGCTCGGGATGGATCATCGGGCAATGCAGGCACTCGGAGTAGTTCTGGAAAACCAGTTTCCAGTTGGCGCGGATGTCGTAGCTGACCTGGTGCCCCACGCGTAGCCGGCCCAGCTCGAAGCGGGAAAACCGCCCCAGCATCGGGGCCCAGGCCTCCTCGAAGGGAACCGGGTCAGGGTCCACATTGACGAAGAGGAAACCCTCCCACTCGGCCACGGCGGCCTGGTGGAGGGGGTACTGGGAGGCATCGAAATCTTCGACGTCCTGCATATGCGGTGCGCCGATCAACCGCCCGTCGGTGGCATAGGTCCAGGCGTGGTAGGGGCACTGAATGCTTTCGGAAAAGCGTCCCGCCGGAGCTTCGCAGAGCCGGGTTCCGCGATGGCGGCAGACGTTGAAGAAGGCGCGCAGCACACCGCGCCGATCGCGGAGCACGATGAGCGAGTCTTCCGCTACCGTCGCCAGGAACCACTCGCCCGGTTGAGCAACGCGTGAGGCCCGGCCCACACAGTTCCATTGCGTGGCGAACAGTCGCTCGGTTTCCTCCGCGAGAATTTCCGGCGAGGTGTAATACTCCCGCGGCAGCGTGAACGAGCCCTGCCGGTAGGTAGTTGCGGTGTGGTGGAAGAGTGGTGCCCGCTCGGTCATGACTTGGGAATCTCCTTCTTCGGATCGACGAATGGCTTCTTGACCACTTTCGCGCTGCGACTCTCGCCGGCCGGCAGCTCGATCTGCACCTCGCTGCCCAGCGCCGCCTGCGCGATCGGCAGCATGGCGTAGCCCAGGTTCTGCTTGAGCCGCGGCGACCAGATCGCCGAGGTCACCCGCCCCACTTGCTTACCACCCACCCTGACCGGCCATTTCCCAGTATTGAATTCGACCGGCGCGCCGGCGATCTCGATGCCTACCAGTTTGCGGGAGACTCCCTGCTGCTTGATCCGTCGGAGCGCATCACGCCCGATGTAGTCACCGCTCTTGCCCTCGTCGATCAGCCATTCGAGTCCCGCCTCATAGACGTTGTCTTCCAGCGTCATGTCAGCGCCCCAATTGAGAATGCCGGCTTCCACGCGGCGAATGTCGGAGGGACCCGTCGGATGGATATTGTGCGGCTTGCCCGCCTCCATGATGCGTTCCCACAGCTCATCGCCGCGGCTTCCATCCCGCAGATAGACCTCGTAACCGATTTCGCCGGACCAGCCGGTTCGCGTGACCACGACGGGGATGCCGTCCAGCTTGGTCTCCAGGAACCAGTAGTACTTGAGCGCCAGCACCGCGTCGCCGAAGAGCGTGCGCACCACCTCTTTCGCCTTGGGGCCCTGTACCTGCAGCGGCGACACGTCCGGCTCGGTCAGCTTGACTTTGAGTCCCGAGTTGAGCGCCACGCCGCGGGCATAGAGCAGCACGTCGCTATCGGCGAGCGCCAGCCAGAAGTGGTTCTCTCCCAGCCGGAGCAGCACCGGGTCGTTCACCACCCCACCGTCATCTGCGGTGATCACGACGTACTTGCCCTGCCCCACTGCGCACTGGCTCAGATCGCGCGGGGTCAGCCGGTTGGTGAACTCGAACGCATCCGGGCCGGTGATTTCCACCTGCCGTTCGACCGACACGTCCCACAGCGTCACGTGGTTGGTCAGGTGCCAGTACTCTTCCTCGAGATCCGCGAAGCAGATCGGGAACAGCATATGGTTGTAGACCGTATACCCTCGAGCACCGTAGCGCTGGGTCGCCTCGAAGAACGGAGTGCGGCGGAGGCGGGCCCCGCGCTGAACGAGACTCATGTCGAAGGGCATCGGCAGGATCTCCTGGGGTGAGGGTCAGACATCGCTGAGCACACGCTTGGCGGCGAGCCAGCCGGGCCCGCCGGAGCTGCCGTATCCGGGATGGGCACCGGCGCCGCAAAGGTACAAACCGCTCAGCGGCATCGCATAGCGGGCCGCTCCGGCAACCGGCCGCATGAAGAGTATTTGATCGAGGCCCATCTCGCCGTGGTTCAGGGCACCTTCCGTGAGCCCGTAGCGTTGCGCGAGGTCCGCGGGAGTCAGGACCTCGCGCTCCCGCACCAGTGCGCCGAATCCCGGAGCGGCCTGTTCGATGGTCTGCGAGATGCGATCGCCCAGAGCTTCCCGGGTTTCGGCGTCCCAGCTTCCGTTGCGCAGCCGGAAGGGCGCCCATTGGGCGTGCGCGACCAGCACGTGCTTTCCGGACGGCGCGAGGTCCGGCCAGCGCAGACTGGGAAGCTGCACTTCGACATGCGGCCGCTCGGAGATCCGCCCGTACTTGGCTGCGTCCGCGGCGCGTTCCAGCTCGAGCAGGGATCCCGAGAGGGACAGCGTGCCGGTCAGGTCCGTTGACCCACCCGGGAGACCGGCAAAGTCCGGCAGCGCGTCGAGCGCATACGACACTTTGACCACGCTGCCCCGGAACTTGATGTTACGCACGGCGAGCAAGAACTCGGGATCGAGCCAGACCGGATCCACCAGGCCCAGCAGCGTGCGGGCGGGATCGAGGCTGGAAAGTACCACGGGGGACTGGATCTCCTCGCCGTGCGCGAGGGCCACCCCGGTGACGCGATCCTCCCGCGCGAGAACGGCGGCCACCTCCGCACCAGCCCGGATCTCGACGCCGCTCGTCCGGGCGGCGGCAGCCAGCGCGGCGGCGAGGGCGTCGGGTCCCGCCTTCCAATAACCCGATCCTCGAATGGCGCCGGGGGCTGCCCCCACCTGGGAGTGCAGCAGGCCGAAGGCAGTTCCCCCGGAGCGCGGCCCCTGGCGCAGCTCGCGGATCGCACTGGCGGCTATCGCGGCTTTGAGGGGTTCGGATTCGAATTCGTCGTCGAGCAGCTCCTGCACCGCCAGCGGCACGGTCCGAAGCAACTCCACCATATCGCGGCGTCCCAGCCCACGCAGCTTCCAGGCAAGGCCGAGCAGCGGCAGGAGCTCGCCCGGACGTGCGGCGTCGATGTCCGGCGGCGGTAGCTGGTACAGCGCGGCCAGAAATCCGGCGTGCTTCGCGAGCCGGGTGCAGAAGCCCGCCCAGGCCTGCGCGTCCCGCGCCGAGTACCGCCGAATGGTCTCGGCGGAGCGCCCGAGGTCGCGCGAAAGTACCAGCCACTCCCGCTCGTCTGCGCGAACTGCCAGGGTCGCTTCGGGCAGCACCAGCTCGGGGACCGCCAGCCGGACCGCGCGAACCACACCGGACGGAAGCCAGCCTGCATCGCCGGTGAGCGCCGCGCTCTTGAAGCCCGGCGCGAACTCGGTGCTGCGCACCTGGCCGCCGATCCCATCGCGCCGCTCCAGCAGCAGGATCTTTCGTCCCGCGCGCGCGAGCACCGTGGCGGCAACCAGACCGTTCACTCCGCCGCCGATCACGATCCCATCGTAGCGTGGAGTCACGCGCGCGACCCCTTGAGGATCTCGAGGGCGGCGAGTCGGCCTGAGGCGCCCATGATCCCGCCGCCGGGATGGGTCCCCGCGCCGCACTGCCAGTAGCCGCGAATCGGGGTGCGGTAGCTCGCCCAGGCCGGCAACGGCCGGAGAAAGAAGAGCTGACTCAGCGCCAGCTCGCCCTGAAAGATGTTCCCCTCGGAAAGGCCCGTGATGCGCTCGATATCGACTGGGGTAATCACCTGGCGGCCGATGATCGCGCCTGGAAGGTTCGGTGCATAGCGCGCCAGGGTGTTCACTACCGCGTCCCCGAAGGCCTCCCGCCGCGCGTCACTCCATCCGCCGTTCAGCTGATAGGGCGCGTACTGCACGAACGCGCTCAGCACGTGTTTACCCGGCGGGGCCATTCCTGGATCGATCATCGAGGGGATGGCGACATCCATATATGGCTCCCGCGAGAACTCGCCGTACTTCGCGTCGTCGTAGGCGCGCTCGAGATAATCCACGCTCGGGCTGATCGAGATCGCCCCGCGCAGATGGGGTCCTGGACCCGGCAGGCAGCTGAAGTTCGGCAGCTCGGAGAGCGCCAGATTCACCTTCCCGGAAGAGCCCCGAAACTTGAAGCGCTCGATCGCCGTGACCACGTCCTCGGGCAGCAACGCCCGGTCGACCAACTCGAGGAAGGTTCGCCGCGGATCGAGCCCGCTCACCACGACGGGTGCGGCAAGCTCTTCGCCGCTGCCGAGCGCGACCCCGGTGGCCCGTCCATTCCGCACTAACACGCGCTCGACGGGCGCCTCGGTGCGGATCTCGGCGCCCGCCGCACGCGCGGCGCTCGCGATCGCCTCGCTGATCGCGCCGGTGCCGCCCTTCTGAAAGCCCCAGGCCCGGAATGCGCCATCGATCTCGCCCATGTAGTGGTGCAGCAGGACGTACGCCGATCCGGGCGAGCGAGGCCCCAGAAAGGTTCCGATGATGCCGCTGGCGGCTTTGGTGGCCTTGAGGCAGTCCAGCTCGAACCATTCGTCGAGGTAGTCCGCCGAGGCCATGGTCATGAGCTTGTGCAGCGCGTGAAAGCGCTCGGCGCCCAACGAGCGAAAGTGGCCGGCAAAGCGGAGCATGCCGCGCAGATCGGAAGGCGCGAGCGAGGTGGGATCCGGCGGTACCATCGCCAGGATCGGCTTCACGGCCATCGCCATGTGGTGCATCAGCCGCCCGAAGAGAGGCGCCGCCTCCGCGTCGAGCGGCGAATGGCGCGCGAGCTCCCGCCGGCTCTGATCGGGGTCGCTCCAGAGCCCGAGATGATCGCCGTTGTCGAGGGGGACGACCGTGCTTTCCAGCGGGAGGATCTGCAAGCCGTGACGCGGCAGCTCGAGGTCCCGGATGATCTCGGGACGCAGCAGGCTCACCACGTAAGAGAAAACCGAGAACTTGAAGCCCGGGAAGATCTCCTCGGTGACGGCCGCGCCTCCCACCAGCGGCCGGCGCTCCAACACCACGACGCGGCGTCCCGCGCGCGCCAGGTAGGCCGCAGCGACCAGGGCGTTATGGCCGCCACCTATCAGGATTGCGTCGTAGCGTTGGGGCATGAGTGGGCTGCGGGCTATGGGCTTTGGGCTATGAGCCCTGCAAGGCTGTTGACCAATAGCTCATAGCCCATGGCTCATAGCTCACGCGCGTTTCCTCGCCGGATCGTAAAAAGGCAGTTTGACCACCCGGGCATCCGCTTGCAGCCTCCGGTGTTCGACCGTCAGCTCAAAGCGAACCGGCGTGCCCGGCGCAAAATGCGGCGCCTGCAGGTGCGCCAGCGCGAGAAACTGCTTGAGCAGCGGTGACCAGCACCCGCTCGAGGCGTACCCGATCTGCCGGCCGCCACGGTACACCGGCACGCTGGTGCGCCAGGCGATGCCGGGAAGCTGGGGCGGTAGCCCGACCTCACGGTACAGTGACTCGAGGGATTCCCAATCCACGGCGAGCCCGGCGAGCCGCCACGCCGCACCCCGCTCCCGCTCGGCGCGCAAGGCGCTGCGGCCGTTGTAGGGACCCTTGTCCCAGCTCACCGTCCACTCGAGTCCGAGCTCGAGGGGCGAAGACTCCTGGGCCGGAATGAGCGCATGCTGCGCCGAGTGATAATCGACGTCCAGCATCACCAGTCCCGCTTCGATGCGGGCCAGGTCCAGCGCCCAGATACCCGCAGGCGTGATGCCGTAGGCGGTGCCGGCCTGGACCAGCAGATCCCATAGCTCGACCGCCCGCGAGGCGTCCACCCAAAGCTCGAAGCCCAGGTCACCCGTGTAACCGGTGCGGGAAATGGTGAGCGGGATGCCCCGGGCGGTGGTCTGCAACAGGCGGAAATACTTGAGGCCGGCGAGGTCGGCGTCACAGAGCTGCGCAAGGATTGCTCGGGAGAGCGGTCCCTGCAGCGCCAGCGCGCCGATGCGCTCGGAAACCTCCTCAATCGCCGCGTCGAGCCCGGCCGCGTTGAGCGAAAGCCAGCGGAGATTGGGCTCCGCGCTGGTCAGCCGGAATTGCCGTTCGCCCAGCCGGCTGATGGTTCCGTCGTCGATCACCTTGCCCCGCACGTCGCACCAGGTGGTGTACATCACCTGATTGAGACCGCACTTCGTCACATTGCGGGTTACCATCCGATCGAGCAGCCGCACGGCATCCGGGCCGGTAACGAGGTACTTATAGAGTGGCGAAACGTCCAACAATGCCGCGCTGTTCCGGATGGCCGCGTATTCCCGCTCGTGCAGCAGCTCGTACGCGCTCGCCACCATGTAGCCCGCCCACCGGCGCCAGGCCTGACCCTGAACCAGCGGTGCGGTACGGGAGTGGAAGGGCGTGGTCTTGAGCATGGGCCATCTTAGTTGGCAGAGGGGCAGTTGGGCAGTATCTTTTCCGTTCGATGCGTCCTTCCACCCTCGCCGGCCTGCTCACAGCAGTTGCACTACTCGGGATTCCCACGGTTGCCAGGGCGCAGGAAAAGCCCTTTGCGGCTCTCTCCAAAACCCTGCTGGCAGGTCGCGACTCACTGGTGCACCTGGCTCGCCAGCAGGTAGGACTGCGCTATCGGCTCGGTGCCGTGCGTCCCGGCCTCGCCTTCGACTGCAGTGGCCTGGTGAAATGGGTTCTCGCCGCGCTCGACTTCGAGCTGCCCCGCACCGCGGCGCAGCAAGCCAAGCTGGGCGTGGCCGTACCGAAAGACACCGCCCAGCTCCTGCCGGGAGACTTGCTCTTCTTCGGACGTGGCCGCCGCGTCACGCACATCGGCATTTACGTCGGTGCGGGAAAGTACGTGCACGCTGCCAACCGCCGGAAAGGCGTGATCGAGAGCGACATCACCCAGGCCGCACCGACCTGGTGGAAGGGTGCGCGACGTCTGCTGCTCGACGCGGATACCCTGATCGGAGGGTTTCGCATCCAGAACTGAGTAGACCTCTCACCTCTCACCTCTCACCGTCACCAGAACTCCCACTTCCCCCGCAATAGGATGTAGGCAGATAGGCACGCGTTGGTTACCGCGTGCGCCAGGACGACATCACCCAGCGTTCGGGTCCGCCGCATCCACCAGTTATACAGGACACCTGCCGCGAGACCCACGTCCCACCTCGATCCGTGCTCGCTCGCAAACAGGATTGCCGTAATCCAGAAGGACGCCAGCGTGTACTGCCCGAGGGGAATCTTCCGGAAATCCTCTCCCTTGCCGTCCAGCCAGCGAGGCAGCCAGGCGCGCCAGAAGAGCTCCTCCACGAGGGGGACCAGGATCGCCGCGCGAGCGTACCGAAGCGCCAGGACGAGCGGATCGCTCCGCCAGTCCGGCGGGATGACCTTCTCGATGCGGCCCGTGAGACCGTTCGAGAAAAGCCAGTGCTCCCGCCAGTCGGGCACCAGCAGCTCGGGCGCGATCCAGATGAGGAAGACACCCGCGCCGAGGAGAGTGCTCGTGAACCAAGAGGGGGCATGCAGTGAGAGCACGTGCCGCGACAGGACAAAGAGCAGTCCGGCCACGATTGCCAGATGCAGTGTGGCGAAGCTTCGGGGACCCAGCGGCAAGGCGGAGCCCAGCGCGAGCAGGCCCACGAACGCCACGAAGGGCGCAACGTAGGGCAGCGAGGGATAGCGCTCGGCGAGGCGCATTGTGCCCGTCTGCCCGGCTGCCCGTCCGCCCTCAGAACGTGTAGGAAATCTTCGTCAGCACCAACCGCCCCAGATTGGGGACGCCCACAAACGCGGCGTAGTGCTTGTTGAGCACGTTCTGGACGCTGGCGGTGATCAACATGTTGCGCGCGCCGAGCGGTGGCCGCCAAGTCCCCTGCAGATCGACCAACCCGTACGAATCCGTGGGCAGCAGCTTGCCGGGGTCAGCGGGATCCGGATTGCTGACGTACACCCCGGAATTCACCGGGAATCCTTTGAGCGCGCGGAAACGCAGCTCCGCGCCCCATCCTTGCGGATCGTCGCGCCAGGCGGCGGTGAAGGATCCTTTGCTCCTCGAAGCATTCAGCGCGATGTCGGTAGGGCCATTCACCTCCGTCCTCGGAAAGAAATCCTTATTGACCCAGGAATAGCTACCCGACAATGAGAGCTTGCTGTTGACCACGTAATCGAGGGCCAGATCGGCACCCCACAGGTCCACCTTGCCGAAGTTTCTATAGGTGAGAAAGATGTCCGGTCGCTCGGTCAGCGCCGTATTGGTCGGCACCACCGTCCCCAACGGCACGCCCGTGGTGGCGAGACTGGTTGCGGCCGACACGCCCCCCATGCCGGTGCCGACCGCCGTTGCGGTCTGCGCTGGATTCGGTACCCCCGCCGCCGTAAACAGCGCCGTGAGATAGCTGATCGTGCTTGGCGTATCCAGAAACACCGTCGGGGACTCCACGATCAGCGGGCCGGTGAAGTTCCGCTTGTGTTCATACCAGGCGTCGGCCGAGACTTGGAACTTGCTGCCGAGCAGCGCCTTGTAGCCGCCCTCCAGGACGTGACTGATGGTCGGCTTCAGAGTGCCGATGTCCTGGACCGCTTCTGGATCGATGTCCACGAACTGTTGCGTGGTGGGGTTCAGCGTCCGGAGCTGGGTCAGCACCTGGGTAGTCGGCGCGTTGTTGAGCATGAGCTGCGCCAGCTGCGGACCCACAGTGGCCGCGACCGCCTGCACCGCCGCGGCCCAGAGCAGCGCCGCGTTGGCGGGGAGCAGACCAGCCGTGGGATTGAACGGCGTACGCATACAAAGCTGATCGACACCGCCGGTGCAGCCTCCGTCCACCCGGAACCGGAATCCCTGCTCGGGGACCCCCAGCGCTCGGACGTTGTAGCCGATCGTCTGACTCAGGTTGATCCGGCCCGCCACAATGTCGAGAAACAGATTGTTATTGGTCGGCGTGGCGAAAGCTCGATTGAAGGTTACCCGGAACGCCTGGGATTCCTTCGGCTTGTACACCAGCCCGACCCGCGGCGACCAGACCGCCGACTCCAGCCGGCTGTGCTTATCCACCCGGAGCGCGGCCACCAGCTCGAGCTTGGGCGTGAAATGGGTGACGCCGTGCACATAGGCCCCGTACTCGTTGATCGTGTCGTCGTTCTCGTTCGAGCCGTTGATCGTCCCGCCGGTCCGCGCATCGGTCTTGATGTAATCGGCGCCGTAGAGCACGGTCTCCTTCCCATCGAACACCTCGAAGCCGTGTTGCACCTGGGCCGACCACATCCGCGACTGGTCCACGATCGGGCTGCCGTCCCGGAGCAGGAAGGCCCGCGCCCGCGGGGGCGAGCTGGCACTGTCGAGCCCCGCGCCGCTGAAAACGCCGAAGCCTTGCACGAAGAGCCGTTTATGCCGGAAGCGCAGCTGCGCGGAAGTGTATTTCCAGCCGCGAGCCTGTGCCGCGCCGATTCCGGTATACTCGATGAGGCTCTTCGCGTTGGTGATTCCGAAGTCGCCGATCACCTCCGTGTTGGGATCAGGCCGGACATCCACCCGCGCCCCGCCGTTCCACTGTTCGAGATTGAAGTCCCGGCAGCCGGTCCCCGCGTTGCAGGTACCGGCGGGAATCCCGAGCTCCGGATGCGTGGTGTTCAGATTGTCCGGCTCCGCCGGATCGCGCTCCTGCCACTCGGTTCCCTTGAGATAGCTTCCCGAAAGTCTGAAGGCGACCTTGGTTCCCACTCGCATGGCGTGGCGCCCCGTAACCCGCCAGAGCCCCTGCGCCTTGTCCAGCCGCTCGAAGCTGGGGTCCCGGCAGGCTGCATCAGCGCAGACCCGCGCGGTCGAGCCGGCTCGAACCCCGGCCTCCAGGGCCAAGGTGGACCCGGTCGACGCAAAGGGCGAGCGCGTCACGATGCTGAGCACGCCGTTGGAGGCGTTGGGCCCATACAACGCGGCGCCCGGACCCAGCACGAACTCGACGGTTTCGATGTCCTCGTTGGTTACCGGAAAGAACGTCGGCACGTTGACACGCAGCGAGGGCACCGCGGCATAGCGGTAGTCGATCAACGTCAGCAAGGCCCCGGAAAAGATGTTGTTGAAGCCCCGTGCAACCACGTTCGATTGCACCAGACCACCTTGCGAGATGTCGACGCCGGGAATGCTCCTCAAATGATCCGTGACCGTGAGCGCGGGACGCTCCTCCACCTCGGTCCGCCCAACAGCGAAGACCGCCGCGGGCGCTTCGGTTTTCTTTTCCGGCTCGCGCGACACCGCACTGACGGAGACATCCTCGAGCCGCATGGCAAGGACCACGAGGGCCGCATCGAGCGTCGTGCTCGCGCCCCCGCGGATCGTAGTACCGGGGAATTCCTGCGGCGCGAAACCCACGGCCGCGATCTTCACCAGATAGGCCCCCGGTGCGACCTCGCTCACCTGGTAGCTTCCGTCGGAGCGGCTGCTTCCCGAGGCGATCACCGCACCGTTGGGGAGCTGGACCCGTATCACCGCCCCACCCAGGGGCTTTCCTCCGTCGGCATTACTCACCCGACCGCTGAGCGAGCCCGTTTGGGCTATACTGGGCGTCAGGCTGAGCAGGGCGAGAGTGGCGGTGAGGCAGGCAATCCGGAGCGTGCGCGTCATACGGAGCACCTCGGGTCGGAATGCGTCGAGTTGGCTGGGGGGCGAGACTCAGCGCCGGTCAATATACGGCCTGGTCCGCAGCCAGATTACCGCTAGGCTCAAAATTGTGCAACAAAAATCCGGCAAGACGTCAACTTGGCAACGGCGCAACGACAGGTTAGCAGAAGCAGTCAGTAGCGTGCCCGCGCTGCGCGCGCGTCCGGGGCGGAAGCTATTCCACATCAAGGAGATTGCTTATGAAGACACGAACTGGCGTGGCAGCGCTGCTTGTGCTGGCGGCCTGCTCGAAGGGGGACCAGGTTGCCCAGCGAATCCCGGCCGATTCCTCCCAGTACTTCCGCACCCAGGTCCAGGAAATGACCGTGGTGGCGGCGGCGAAGGACAGCCTGGTCCGGGATCTCGCGGAGACCACGAAACTGCTCTCCGACATCAATACCGAGATCCTTAAAGTCTCCACCAAGAAGCCGGTGGAGCCGGTGGTCGGCGCCGAAGGCGTCACGACCAACGAGCGGGCCATGGTCCTCAAGCGAGTGCAGGATCTGACCAGTCGGCTCAGGGCCAATGAGACCCGGCTTGCCGCTAGCCAAAGGCGGCTCCGGCAGTTGACCGGGGAGTCGGACAGCCTGAAGAGCACGCTCACTGAGCTCCAGGCCACGATCGACGGTCTCCAGCAGACGCTGGAGAGCCAGAAGCAGACCATCGCCACCCTCGAGGCGGACCTCACCGGCACCAAGCAGCAGGTGACGGCACTCTCCGAAGAGAAGGCGATTCTGACCGATACCGTTTCCGCAATCACCACGCGCGAGAACACGGTCTATTACGTCATCGGCACGCGCAAGGAGCTCAAGGATCGCGGCATCATCGTGGAAGAGGGCGGCACCCGCTTCCTGATCTTCACCCGTACCGGTGAAGTCCTGAAGCCCGCGCCCAATCTGGATCCTTCGGCGTTCACCGCGATCGATCGGCGCACAGTGACAGAGATCAAGCTGCCCAATCCGGACAAGGAGTATCAGCTGGTGACCAACCAGGCGGTCTCCTACAGCAACATCCCGCCGGACGCGAAGGGCCGGGTGAAGGGATCGTTGCAGATCACCTCGCCCGAGCGCTTCTGGGGGCAGTCGCGCTTCCTGATTCTGGTGGAGCGGTAGCCCGCGGCACGCAGTAGACAGCAGGGAGTGAGCGGTGAGCGGGGGAACCTGCTCACCGCTTACTTTTTGGGGTAGCTCGCATTCACCTTCCAACTCACCTTCCGATGCCCTGGTATCATCGCACGATCCCGTCGCTGGTCCTCGGCGCGAGCCTCTTCGCGCTTCCCCATTCCCTCGTCGCGCAACCGGCCAAAGATCCCGCGGCCAAAGCGCTGGAACGGGAAATCCTGAAGCAGCTCATCGAGATCAATACCAGCGACTCGGCAGGTCACACGCCCGAAGCGGCCCAGGCGATGGCGGATCGCCTGCTCGCTGCCGGCTTCCCCGAAGCCGACGTCCGCGTGCTTGGGTACAGTCCACGCTACCAGAGCCTGGTGGCACGCTACCGAGGCCGGCCGGGAGGCAGGAAGCCCATCCTGTTGATGGCGCATCTCGATGTGGTGGACGCCAGGCGCGAAGACTGGACGACCGACCCGTATCAGTTCGTCGAAAAGGACGGCTTCTACTACGGTCGCGGGACGAGCGACATCAAAGACGGCGTGGCGCTGCTGGTCGCCAACTTCATTCGCTACAAGAAGGAAGGCTTCGTCCCCGATCGAGACCTGATCATCGTGCTCACCGCCGACGAGGAGACCACCAGCGAAAGCATTCGCTGGCTGGTCACTGAGCACCGCGAGCTCGTCGATGCCGAGTACGCGCTCAATACCGACGGCGGCGGCGGCGATTACCGGGACGGCAAGCCGATCCGCTTCAACGTCCAGGCGGCCGAGAAGGTCTATCAGAGCTTCGCGCTGGAAGTGCGCAACAAGGGCGGACACAGCTCGCGCCCGGTCCCCGACAACGCGATCTATCGGCTCTCGCGGGGATTGGCCCGGCTCGCCGACTACCAGTTTCCGGTGCGGCTCAACGAAGTAACCCGGGCGTTCTTCGCGCGCGGCGCCGCAGCCGAGCTCCCCGCGGTCGCGGCCGACATGCGCCTCGTGGCCCGGACCGCGAACCTCGCTGCGGCGCGCCGGCTCTCGGCGAGCTCCGCCTATTACAACTCCGTCCTCCACACGACCTGTGTCGCAACCCGGTTGCTGGCCGGCCATGCGGACAATGCCCTGCCCCAGCTTGCGCGGGCAACGGTCAACTGCCGGATCCAGCCCGACGAATCGGTGGACAGTGTCGAAGCCCGGCTTCGCCGAGTGGTAGCCGACACGGCGATTCGGTTTTCCCGGGTGGCAGAGGCCCATCCCAGTCCCCCCTCTCCGCTCCGGCGGGACGTGCTGGGACCTGTCGAGGCACTCGCCCGGCAGTACTGGCCGGGCGTGCCGGTCGTCCCAGAGATGTCGACCGGCGCAACCGACGGGCTCTACACCCGCAATGCCGGGATCCGCACCTATGGAGTTGCCGCCGTCTTCGAGGATATGAACGACTCCCGGGCCCACGGGCGCGATGAGCGAGTGGGCGTAAAGGAGTATCATATGGCGGCGGAATACTGGTACGAGCTGGTGAAGCGGCTGGCCGGCGGGAAACCGGCGAGCTGAGGCGGGCAGTGCGGCAGTGCGGCAGTGCGGCTGATTCTAGGAGGGCCAATGGATAGACCCGAATCTCATGAAACTTCCCGCCGTGAATTCCTGCAGGCTACCGCCGCGGGGATCGGGATTACCTCCTTAAACCCTCTGCCGCACCGCCGCTCTGCCGCACCGCCGCACCTTCGCAGCGCCCCCATCAACACCGTGCGGATTGGCGTCGTCGGCGTCGGAGGCCAGGGCAGTGTCCACGTCGAAAACCTGCTCACCCTGGACGGCGTCGAGCTCAGCGCCCTGTGTGACATCGTCCCGGAGAAAGTCTCCACCTGGCAGCAGAAGATCGTTGCGCTGGGCCGTCCCAAGCCCGCCGCCTATACCCGCGGCCCGCGCGATTTCGAGCGGCTCGCCGCCGAAGCAGACCTGGATCTCGTGCTCACCGCGACACCCTGGGAATGGCATGTGCCCGTGGTCCTCGCCGCGCTGCGCAATGGCAAGCACGCCGCGTCGGAAGTCCCGCTCGCCTATACCGTAGACGACTGTTGGGCGCTCGTCGAAGCCGCTGAGAAGTACCGCAAGCATTGCGTCATGCTGGAGAATTGCTGCTACGACCGGCTCGAGCTGCTCGCCTTCCACCTGGCGCGCCTCGGGTTGCTGGGCGAGCTGCTGCACGCCGAATGCGGCTACAACCACGACCTCCGTGAGGTGAAGTTCTCCTCCGAAGGCGAAGGACTCTGGCGCCGGGCGCACGCTACTCGGCGGAACGGGAACCTGTACCCGACGCACGGCCTCGGTCCCGTTGCCCAGGCAATGAGCATCAACCGCGGCAATCAGTTCGACTACCTCGTCTCGATGAGCACGCCCTCCCGCGGGCTGCAACTCTGGCAGCAGGAGCACCTGGCCGCGGACGATCCCCGCCGGAGTGAGCGCTACCTGCTGGGCGACATCAATCTCACGCTGCTCCGGACCCTGCGGGGTCAGACCATCTACCTGACCCACGACACCAATCTGCCCAGGCCCTACAGCAGGAAGTACGTCCTTCAGGGGACCCGGGGCCTGGTCGAAGGGTATCCGCGCCGTGTATACGTGGAGGGAAAGAGCCAGGCGGCGCACCGGTGGGACCCGGTCGAGCGCTGGTTCGAGAGTCATGACCATCCCTTGTGGAAAAGCGAAGCGGTGCGCACCGCGAGCGCCGGTCATGGCGGCATGGATTGGCTGGAGGATTGGCGCTTGATCAGCTGCCTGCGCGAAGGCCTCCCCACCGATCAGAACGTCTACGACGGCGCGGCCTGGAGCGTGGTCGGTCCGCTGACCGAATGGTCGGTGAAGAACGGCAGCCGACCGATCCGGGTTCCTGATTTCACCCGGGGCCGCTGGAAGACGACTGAGCCGCTGGGTATTATCGCGGGCTGAGCGAGCGGGTTACTGCTCCTTCAATACCACCTGCGGCTGAATCGCGGCCGCTCTGCGAGCCGGCAGCCAGCTCGCGAGTAGGGCGACGAGCAAAACGGTGAGGGTCACCGCACCGAGCGTCGCCGGATCGCCGGCATGAATTCCGTAGAGCTGGCTTTCCAGCACTCTGCCGCCCAGTCGCGCGCCGAGCATACCCAGCCCCACGCCAATCGCCACCAGGATCATCCCATTCCCGATCACGACCCGCTGGACCTTGGCGCGGTCGGCGCCCAACGCAAGCCGGATCGCGATCTCCCGGGTCGACAGCCCCACCACGAACGCAATCACGCCGTACACGCCGATCGCGGCCAGTCCCAGCGCCAGCGCGCTGAAGACCGACAGCAGCAGCGAGCCGAATCGCGGCGCGGCATTCTGGCGGTTCTGGGCGGCCTCGAGCGGCTCGACCGCGTAGATGGGAAGAGTTCCGTCCAGCCCGGAGACTTCCTGCTGTAATTGCGTCGCGGATACTGTAGACCCGCTTCGCGACCGGACGGCAATTTCCAGGTCGGAATCCGGCCGCTGCCCGATGGGGAAGTACACATCTGGTTCGCTGCTGGGATCGTTGGGATCGCTGGTGAGGCTGCGGAATCGCGCGCTTCCCGCGATCCCGACGATCAACACCTCCGGCCCGCCGGCGTCTCTGAGCCGGAACCGGTGCCCGATCGCGGCGGTGCCGCCCCAATACCGGCGGGCCATGGCCAGGCTGATGACCGCGACGCGCGGACTCTCGGGCCGGTCGTCGGCGCTCACGCCACGCCCGGCGACGATCGGGATGCCCAGTGTGGCGAAGAATCCCGGCGTAATCCCGTGCCGAAAGAAGCGGATCGGCTCGGCGCCCGGCTGATCCACCAGTAACGTCGCGGCATTCGAGGTGCCCCGGAGCGGGAGATCCGTCGCTACGCTTGCGGCGCTCACCCCCGGAAGACCGGAGAGCCGCTCCGCGAGCCGCTCCGCGAAGACCACCCTTGCCGCTCCGGCGTAGCTGGTTCGGGGCAGCGAGAAGCGCGCGGCCACTACCGGCGACGCATCGAAGCCGGGCGCGACAGCAAGCCGTTCCCGCAGACTTCGCAGCATCAAGCCGGCTCCGGCGAGCAGCATCAAGGCGAGAGCCACCTCCGCGACGACGAACGCCTGCTGCAGCCCGGGATGGCGCAGCCTTCCCAGTCCGGAGGAAGCTGCCCGCGCGCCTTCCCGCAAGGCTCCCGCGAGATCGGATCGGTTCCTTCGCAGGAGCGGCGTGAGCCCGCACGCCACTCCGCAGATCAGCGTAATGCCTAGGCTGAATAGCATGACGCGGGTGTCCACTCCGAGCTGCGCATACGGCGGCAGTACTCCGGCGGGGGCCAGGGGCGCGAGCAGGCGGATGCTCCAATGCGCCACCAGAATGCCCGCGATTCCTCCGAGCCCCGCCAGCACCAGCCCCTCGGTGAGCAGCTGCCGAGTCAGCGGCCAGCCGCCTCCGCCGAGCGCCAGCCGCAGCGCGATCTCGCGCTCCCGAGCATTGGCCCGCACGAGCTGGAGGCTCATTACGTTGACACAAGCGATGAGCAACACCAGCAGAACGGCCTTGAACAGCGCCGCGAAGAGAGCAGCAGTGGTCCCGAGGAAATTCTGCTTGAGAGAGAGCAGATCGACGCTTCGCTCCCGATTGGTTTCCGGAAACCGTTCCGCCAGGCCGGTCGCTACGCGTTCCACGTCGCGCTGCGCGGCAGCCCGCGAAATACCTGGTTTGAGTCGCCCGACTGCTCCGAGCCAGCGACTGTCCCGCGAGGTAAGCAGTCTGACGGGATTGTCGACCGAGATCATCGCCACCGGCACCCAGACATCCGCTTGGAATGAAAGCCCGCCGAAGCCTTCCGGCATCACCCCGATCACGCTGAAGCTGCGATCATTCAGGGCAATCGTGCGTCCGATCACCGCCGGATCACTCGCCAGGCGGGATTTCCAGAACGCATGACTGACGACGGCAACCGGCACCGCGTCGGCCACCTTGTCCTCCTCAGCAGTGAACGTGCGGCCCAGCTCCGCCGGCGTTCCCAGCAGCTCGAAGTAGCCGGCGTTGACTCGCTCGGCTTGGATTCGCAGGGGGCCGCTCTCGGTTCTCAGATTGAGCGAGATGGGATCCCAGACGGAGACGTCGGTCAATGTCCGGTTTAGCGACCGCCAGTCCGCCACCTCCGGGATGGACGCGCCGCGGATGCTCCGCTCGGGACCGCTCACCCCCCAGAGAACCATCAAGCGATCAGGTTCGGCGAAGGGCAGCGCCCGGAGCAGCGCGGCATCCACCAGGCTGAACATCGCGGTGGTCGTGCCGATGCCCAGCGCCAGGGTCGCGATCACGACCACGGAAAAGCCGGGTCTGCTTTGCAGGCTGCGCAGGGCCAGCCGCGCATCCTGGAACGAGAAAAGGGCCACGCCGGCACGCAATGCAGCGGCTGTGCCAGAAGGACCTCGGGCTAACCTGCAGTGTATATGGCGGTTAACGGCGGTGCTGAGACGAGCAGAATCCCACGCACGAACAGCGGATCCCAGGAGCGGACAATGGAATAGGGAATAAGCAGTAGGGTTGGGGGCCCACTCTCCCCGGTTCCCTACTGCCTATTCGCTATCCCCCATTCCCTAGATTGTCCGCCAATGCCTGCGATAGCTGAACGGTCTCAGCTTGGGCACCCGATCCAGCCGGTCGTGCATTCGGCTGAAGGCGCGCTCGCGCCCTTCGAGCTGCCTCTGCCAAGCCCGGTCTTGTAGATCGAATTGGCGCTGGAGCGCCCGATCCTGCAGGGCGAATTGACGCTGCCGCACCCGGTCGATGCGGTTCTGCGAGCGCTCCAGAGCACGCAGGCCAAAGTCGCTGCGCAGGTGAACCCTGGGTCCGAGGGGCAGTGCCGCGCGCGGGATGCGATACTTGAAGTACGTGTAGGGAGGCCGCTTCGGCCGAACCACGCTGGGCTGGGCTGCTGCGCTGGAGGCCGCTCCCGCGGCCAGGAGAGCTACGAAAACGAGCGGGCGGTACCCCAGTGACATGGTCCAGCCTCCCAGGCGGAGTGGTTGCGATTGCAAGGCCGTCCTACGGTAGATGCTCGCTTGCGAGAATTGGTTGCGAACCATCCCCGGTGTTGAGGCCATTTATGCGTATTCCGCTCGGCCGGCGCGATGCCCTGCTGCACGATCCCCGCCTGAACAAGGGGACTGCTTTTACCGAAGCCGAACGCGAGCTCCTCGGCCTCCGCGGGCTGCTGCCCCCGCGGATTCTTACTCTGGCCGAGCAGGAGGAGCGTATCCTCCGCAACTTCCACGGCAAGAGCAGCCCGCTCGAGCA
>DASYTT010000165.1:0-14544 GCA_036002045.1 Gemmatimonadales bacterium | reverse complement strand
CCGGGTTATCCCACGGTGATGGTGCCGTTCGGGTTCGTTCCGTTCAGCGCGGGAGGGGGTGGGGGTGGTGGTGGCGGCGGCGGTGGAGGCGGCGCCAACCCGTTCCCCGCGGGGTTCGATCCGAAGCCGTCGCCCTATAGTGTGAGCTTCACGGGGACGGCGTGCTCGGAGCCCAAGCTGATCGAGCTGGCCTACGCGTTCGAGCAGGCGACGCAGAAGCGGATGGCGCCGCCGCTGTTTCCGTAGAGCGGATGGTTCCGATGCTGCGGATGGCCCCGAGTCTTCAGCGGATCATTGCGGCCGCCCTGGTCGCCGTTCCGAGTACGGCGCGAAGTCAGGTCCTCGCCCCGGCCGAGCGTGCCAAGATCGACAGCGCCGTCGCCGAGATTCTGCGTAACACGGGTGCGCCGAGCGCCTCGATCGCCGTGGTGCGGGGCGGCGCGATCGTCTACGAGCACGCCTACGGCAATGCACGGGTGGACCCGGTGGTTCCCGCCACGACCGCCATGCGCTACAGCATCGGGTCGGTGACCAAGCAGTTCACTGCGACGGCCATCCTGCTCCTCGCAGAAGCCGGGGAGCTCTCCCTCGACGACAAAGTCGCCAAGTGGTTTCCCGCGCTGACCCGTGCGGACGAGATCAGTATCCGCCAGCTGCTCTCGATGACGGCGGGATATCAGGACTTCTGGCCGCAAGATTACGTCTTCACGGACATGCAGCACGCGATCACCGCGCGGGCCATCATGGGGCGCTGGGCGGGGAAGCCGCTCGACTTCGACCCGGGTACCCGCTGGCAGTACAGCAATACCAACTATGTGATCGCGGCCGCGATCGCCGAGCAGGTGGCGGGCATCCGGCTCATGGACTTCATGCGCCAGCGCATCTTCATGCCGCTCGACATGAAGTCGGTGGCGGACGTGGACGCCGGACCGCTGTCTCCCCAGGACGCCGGCCCGTACCTCCGTCACGCGATCGGGCCGCTCCGGCTCGCGCCGAAGGAGGGCGCCGGCTGGCTGTTCGGCGCGGGACACCTTGGCATGACGGCGCACGATCTCGCGCTGTGGGACATCTCCGTCATCAATCGCTCGCTGCTGCGCTCCGAGTCGTATCAGGCGCAGCAAACGGATATGCTGCTCGGCAACGGGCTCTCCACGCGTTACGGGCTCGGCGTGAACGTGGGCCAGGCATTCGGGACTCGGCGGCTCTCGCACGGCGGAGCGGTGTCGGGGTACACGACCTCGAACGACATCTATCCGGACCAGAAGGCCGCGATCGTTGTCTTCACCAACATCTATCCCGGTGCCGCGGGTGCACCAGGCCAGATCGCGGGCCGCATCGCGGAGATCCTCTTCGCTCAGGTGGACAGCGCGTCCCGCGCGGCACGGGAACTGGCGCGGCGGATCTACGACGGGTTAGCCAAAGCAGAGCTGGACACCACGCTTTTCACGGATAACGCGAAGGCGTACTTCACACGCGAGGTGATTGCCGATTACGCGGCGAGCCTGGGGCCGCTCGGCGCGCCGACCGAGTTCGCTTCAACGGGGGAGTCCCTGCGGGGCGGGATGACGATCCGCTCCTATCGGATTCGGGCCGGCCGCCTGGTGCTGAGCCTGACGACGATGACGCTGCCGGACGGGAAGATCGAGCAGTACCTCATCGAGCGGAGCGGCTAGCCCAGGTTCCGGCCTCGCCGCGTGGATGCCATGGCACTCTCGGAGATCCTCGCCTCACAAGGATTCGTGGTGCTCGACGGCGGACTCGCCACCGAGCTGGAGCGACGCGGAGCGGATTTGCACGACCCGCTCTGGTCGGCGAAGCAGCTGCTCGAGGGGCCCGGGCAGATCCGCCTCATTCACGAGGCCTATTATGCCGCGGGGGCCGACGTCGCAGTCTCCGCCAGCTATCAGGCCAGCCTTGCGGGCTTCGGTGCCCGCGGAGTAACCCGCAGCGAGGCTCGGCGGCTGATCGCGCTGAGCGTCGAGCTGGCCCAGCAGGCGCGCCAGCGGTTCTGGGATGTCGCGGGCCGCTCGGCCGAGGGGCGGGAGTGGCCTCTGGTGGCGGGATCGGTCGGGCCGTACGGGGCCGCGCTGGCCGACGGATCGGAGTACCGCGGGAGCTACCGAATCTCCCGGCAGCAACTGGCGGACTTTCACGGGCCGAGGCTCGAGGCGCTGGTTGCCGCAGGGCCCGATCTCCTGGCCATCGAGACGGTTCCGTCGCCAGACGAGGCCGTCCTGGTGCTCGAGCTGTTACAGGCCTGGCCACAGGTTCAGACCTGGGTGTCGTTCACCTGTCGAGACGAATTCCGGGTAAGCGAGGGACAGCCGGTGAGCGAGGCGATCGCGGCGGTGGCGGGCCACCCTCAGGTCGCGGCGGCCGGCTTCAATTGCATTGCGCCCAAGCTGGCCGACGGTTTGCTGGCGGCCGCAGCGTCCAGCACCGTCAAACCGCTGGTGATCTATCCCAATAGCGGCGAGCGCTGGGATGCGGAGGCTCGGCGCTGGCTTCCAGGTGACGAAGCCTTCGATTTTGGGGCCGCTGCGCCTCGCTGGCTCGCACAGGGGGCCCGCCTTATTGGAGGTTGCTGCCGCACTACACCCGAGACGATCCGGCGGATTCGGATGGCGCTGGAGGAACATGCGCGTCGCTAGCGCCGGGTACTTGCTGTACGCGATGGCCGGCATCGGTCAGCTGCTGTCGGGCTGCCGCGCCGCTGCCATCGATCCCGCCACCGACGGAGACCGTCCGCCGCGGCGCCTCGAAGCTCCCGCCGAGTTCCCGGCAGTCTTCACCGTCATCCGGGCGGTCATGGCCCTCCCGGACGGGCGCCTCGTTGTTTCCGATCCCGTGGAGAACCGCGTTAGTCTGATCGACTTTCCAACCGGCACGAGCCGGCAGCTCGGGCGCGTGGGCGAAGGCCCGCGGGAATTCAAGCGGGCAGCCGGACTCTATCGGGGGCAGGGAGACGGAGTGTTGCTCTTCGACCACGCGCTCCGGCGGCTGCTACCCGTGTCGCCGTCCGGTGTCCTCCAGGATGCCTTCACGGTTCCGTATGGCGGTATCGCCGGTGACTATTCCGCTCGCGGCCCGGATGATCTCTCTCTCGATTCTCTCGGCAACGTGTACAGCGCGAATCGACTGGGCGGATTCACGGCTCCGACGTCCGCGTTGTCGCGATACCGTCCTGGCGCTCGTCCCGACCTCGTGACCGAGTTGCTCAGGCCGGTGACCCAGGCGCTCCAGCAGAGCGCAACTCGCGCGGGAGTATACCAGGTCGTGCTCTTTTCGCCTGAGGATGCCTGGGCCGTGGCGCCCGACGGGTGGGTTGCAGTGGTGCGAGCCGCACCATATAGGGTGGAGTGGTTCCCGCTCGCCGGCCCCCGTGTGAGCGGACCTGTCATCACTCACAAGCTCGTTGGGATCAGCCAGGCCGAGAAGGAGCTGATCGCCTCAGGTGCCGCAGGCTTGCGGGGCAGGCTCACCGTGAGCATTGGGATGGTTCCTCCCGGCGGTCCGCCGACGGCTGGGCGCAGCACACCTTCACCCATCCCCGTGGACGAATTGCTGTTCGCAAAGATCAAAACGCCGATCAATCTTCGCGAGGGCCGCTGGCCGTTGCTCGACGAGAGCGGCCGACTGTGGGTGGAGCGCAGCCTGCCATTCGAAGTGAAAACCAGGGTATTCGATGTGTTCGATCGCGCCGGCAAGCTGGTAGACCGGATCGAGCTGCCTGTCGGCTCTCGCCTGGTCGGCGTCGACCCGCATTGGATCTATGCTGCTCGGCTCGATGCCGATGATTTCGAGCACCTGCAGCGGTTTGCCTTGCCGCACTGAGGAGAGAGAGGGATATGTCCCAAGCTGGCAAGGTCGCCGTCGTCACTGGAAGCAGCAAAGGGATCGGCTATGCCATTGCCGAAACGCTGGTGCGCGCCGGCGCCAGCGTCGCGGTTTCGGCCCGCCATGCTGAGGAGGTGAGTGCCGCCGCTGCCCGGCTCAACGCGCTGGGAAAGGGCCGCGCATTAGGATTGCCCTGCGACGTGCGCCGCCCCGATGCGGTCGCTGAGCTCATCCGCCGCACCGTCGCCGAATTCGGCGGACTTGACATCCTGGTCAACAACGCCGGCGTGGGGCGTTTCGGCCCGGTGGCCGAGCTGTCGGTGGAGCACTGGCAGCAGGTGATCGAGACCAATCTCAGCGGGGTGTTCTACTGCTGTCGCGAGGCGATTCCGCAGCTGCGCCGCCGAGGTGGCGGCTGGATCATCAACATCGCCTCGCTCGCGGGCAAGAATCCTCTGGCCGGGGGCACCGCGTACAACGCCTCGAAGTTCGGGCTGGTGGGCTTCAGCGAGGCGCTGCTGCTCGACGTCCGCAACGACAACATCCGGGTGAGCTATCTGATGCCGGGCAGCGTCGCCACCCACTTCAACGATCACGTGCCGGGTGAAGCCGATGCGTGGAAGATCCAGCCGGAAGACATCGCCCAAGTGGTGCTGGATCTGCTCGAGGTCCCCGGACGCACGATGCCGTCTCGAGTCGAGCTCCGGCCCACGAGGCCTCCCAGGAGCTAGCCAACCACCTGCCGTAATGAGGCCATTATGACCAGGCCCGATCTGCATGTCCCAAGCGAAAAGGGAGTCGTCCGGGTATTGCTTTTTTCTGCGTCGCTGCGGGCGGACTCGCTCAATACCCGGCTCGCCTCACTGGCGTATGCCGTCATGCAGCGAGCCGGCGCCAGGGTCGAGCTCGCCGCCATGCAGGATTTCGACGGGCCCTCCTACAATTTCGACGTCGAGGCACACGATGGGTTCCCGGCAGGTCCGCTCGAGCTGCACCGCCGGCTCGAGGCGTGCGACGGGTTCGTGATCGCGACCCCCGAGTACAACGCTTCCATGCCCGGCCATCTGAAGAATGCGATCGACTGGGTGTCGCGCATCCGGCCGCAGCCGTTCAACGCACGCCATGCCCTCCTCTTGTCCGCCTCCCCATCCATGGCGGGAGGCAACCGGGGTCTCTGGTCGCTGCGGATCCCGCTGGAGCACCTCGGCGCGCGGGTGTTCCCCGATATGTTTTCGCTGGCGCAGGCCCACAAGGCGTTCACGGAGACCGGAGAGCTCGCCGATCGGCTGCTGGCCGAGCGATTCGAGCAGAATCTGCGCGCGTTCCTCGATCTGGTGGAAGCCGCGAAGCACTACCCCTGCATCAAGAAGGCATGGGTCGAGTTTCTCGGCGAGCCGGGGAATGTCGGGAGGGTGGAGGCGGCGTAAGGTTGCGCCAGGTCGCTGCCCTCGCTCCTTGATCGCAGTCCTGGGATTTGCTCGAGGGGGCTACATTGGAGCATCGCTCCAGTAGTTCAAGGATGGAAGCGCTAAGGGAGGTCAGCTACCATGAGCCAGCAATCAGTACTGCAAGCAGGAACGCGCGCTCCGGAGTTCTCGCTTCCTGCCACGCCGGACCGCCGGGTATCGCTGGCGGACTTCCGCGGGCGACCGGTCGTGCTCGCCTTTTACCCAGCCGACTGGAGCCCGGTGTGCGGGGACCAGATGACGCTCTACAGCGCGCTCCGCCCTGAGTTCGAACGCTTCGGCGCGGAGGTGCTCGGCATTTCCGTGGACGGGCCGTGGTGTCACGTGGCGTTCGCGGACGCGCGCAATTTGAAGGTCACCCTCTTGAGCGACTTCGAGCCCAAGGGTGAAGTCGCGCGGCAGTACGGGGTCTACAACGCGCAGGAGGGGACCACCGAGCGGGCGCTATTCGTGATCGACGGCGACGGCGTGATTCGCTGGAGCTACGTCTCGCCGCCCGCGCTGAACCCCGGCGCGGATGGAATCCTGGAGGCGCTGGAGCAGCTCACCCAACCGGAGGCGGCTGCGGCGAGGAGTCGGTCATGAGCCAGCGAAAAGCTCCCGAGGTCACCGAACAGGATCATGTCCAGGGTAGTGCGACCGCCGAAGTGACCTTGATCGAATATGGCGACTTCGAATGTCCCTTCTGCGGGGCCGCCTATCCGATTCTCAAGCGGGTACGGGAACGCCTCGGCGACAAACTGCGGTTCGTCTTCCGGAATTTTCCCATCAGCGAGAGTCACCGCCATGCCGCGCATGCGGCGGAGGCCGCCGAGTCGGTGGCCGATCGGGGCGGACCGGCGGCGTTCTGGGCCATGCACGATCTCCTGTTCGAGCATCAGAGCGCGCTGGACGACGCGAGCCTGGCTCGCTATGCCACCCGGGCAGGGGTCGACGGAGAGCTGGTACTCGAGGATCTCCGAGAGGAGCGTTACAGCGAGCGGGTGAACCAGTCGTTCCTGGGTGGCGCTCGCAGCGGCGTGAATGGAACGCCGACGCTCTTCATCGACGGAATTCGATACGACGGACCACGGGATGAGGAAGCTCTGGTCGAGGCGCTGCAAGCCTTCCACACCCGGTTGCCATCCTAGCTACGACCAATCACCGAAGGCCGGCAGCCAGTGTCAGTCGATGGGACGGATCGACACACGTCGCCTGCTCCATGAAGCGCGCCCTCCTTATCCTGGCGGTCCTGCTCAGCCTCGGCTGCAGTGATGCGCTGCAACCGTCGCCGTCGCCCCTCTATCCCAGCTATTTCCTGTCGAGCGTCGACGGACAGCTCCTCCCGGTTCCTTACGCCGCCGATGGCACGCTGCTCCTGGCGGGCTCCCTGGGATTCGGTGGTCTGGATCGTCCCCGCGCGGAGGGCCAAGCTTCCGGGACGGTGAGCTACAGCCTCATCGTCCGCTGGCCGGACCAATCGGTGCACCATTCCACCATCGAGCTCGACTACACGATCGAGGCCGGCGTACTGCGGATCAACCTCTGTCCTCCGCTCGCCCTCTGTATCGCGAGCACCGACCTGGTGGGCCCGATCCTCGGCCCGTACCAGGAGCTGGTGCTCACCTACTATCTCAGTGGAAACCCAGGCTCGGTCTATCGGTACGGCCCAGCACTGCCGGATTGACATCGAGTCGTTCGATTGGTTCGTAGGCTGGCGTGGCTGGTGACGAAGGCATTGACCGCTATCACGGTTATCATCATGGTGCCCAATTTCGTGGCGAGCATTTACGGGATGAACTTCCTGCATCTCTTTCCGCCCCAGCGAGTCGCGCTTCAGAGATGATCCCCGTGATGGGGAAAGCGGACCTTCTGCGCATAGCCTTGAGAAAGGTCATCCCTCGACCGCAAGAGGAGCCATCATGCAATCCGGACGTCTTATCGTCATCGGTCTGCTCGCCTGCCTGGGGTGCTCCAAATCATCGAATTCCGATTCTGGGGCCAATGCCGGCGCCGCGGCGGCCGCCGCTTCAGGCGTCGAGGGGACCTACACGGCGGCCAACGG
Source organism: Gemmatimonadales bacterium (assembly GCA_036002045.1). Taxonomy (GTDB): domain Bacteria; phylum Gemmatimonadota; class Gemmatimonadetes; order Gemmatimonadales; family GWC2-71-9; genus JABFSM01. The sequence goes on along the minus strand of DASYTT010000165.1, from coordinate 7,197 downwards.
TGATCCCTTCTCGTTCGAGTTCAAACCCGGCGGCACTGTCGAGATGAATGGAGGCCCGCTGGGGTCCTCCACCGGCACCTACACGGTGGACGGCGAGAAGCTCCTCGTCACGACGGGTGGGCGCACCTACACCTTCATCAAGGACGGCAACTGCATCGAGGACAACCAGCAGGTATTCGGCAAACTCTGCATCGGCGGCATGACCGGCGCTGCCTCGAACGTCTCCACCCGAAGCGCGCCCCCGACGACCGGCACCTGGGTCGCGACCAGCAGCGACGGCGAGTTCAAGCTCGAGTTCAACCCCGACAACAAGCTCACCCTGACCTTGACGACGCCCGGGGGCCAGCCGGTTAGCAAGCAGGGCAGCTTCGTCATCGAACGCGATGTGGTCCACGCGACACTTGACCAGTCCGAGCCGATGGTGCTCAAGTGGGTGAACGACGGCTATGAAACCACGTCCTTTGGGCTCGCAATGCGATTCGAGCGGAGGTAAGGCCTATGAGCTTCCTCGCCACGTTCCTGGTGCTGGTGTCGTCCGCTGCGGCGACGCAGCAGGCTGCGGATCCCGCCCTGGCGCACCTCAAACAGGGAAACGAGTACTTCAATGAGGCAATCAAACTCTTCGAGGCAAAGAGCTGGAAGCAGGGCAACGAAGCACGCGCCAAGGGAATCGAATCCTATCGGAAGGCCATCGAGCTCAATCCGAAACTGTTCGAAGCCCAGCGGAACCTTGGAGACCTGCTTCGCAGGAACGCGCCAGGAGCGACGGACATTCAGCATGCCGTCGAGGCCTACAAACGGGCGCTGGAAATCAAGCCCGATGCAGAGACCTCCAGCCGGCTCGGGATCAGTTACGGGGCCCTCGGAAAAACTGCCGAGGCCATACCCGCATTCGAGCAGGCCGTCCGGCTCGATCCCTCGGTCGCCATGTACCAGTACAACCTCGGCTTCACGTATGTCGAGCTGGTGAACCTCGAGGCGGCCCGCAAGGTCCAGGAGCGGCTCCAGACGATGGACCAGGCGCTTGCCGAGAAGCTCCTCGACAAGATCAGGCAGACGTCGGGAGAAGCATCGCTGATCGGGCGGCCCAAGACCTACAGCAACCCCAAGATCGAGCTGGTGGCGATTCCGCCCGGCAGCTTCGAGCTGGGAGGCTGGACCGACGGCCAGACCGTCCCCGGCCGCAAAGTGACCATCAAGAGCGGTTTCTACCTGGGGAAGTATCCCGTCACCCAGGCGCAGTGGCAGGCCGTCATGGGCGACAATCCCAGCTTCTTCAAGAACTGCGGAGCCAACTGCCCGGTCGAGCAGGTCTCCTGGCACGACGCGCAGGCCTTCGTCACCCGGCTCAACCAGTTACATGACGGCTTCCGCTATCGGCTGCCCAGCGAGGCGGAGTGGGAATACGCCTATCGTGGCGGCACCAAAACGATCACGTATGCCCGTGGCGACATCGGCTGGAACTCGAACAACTCCGGCGGCAAGACCCATCCGGTCGGCGAGAAGCCGGCGAATCCCTTCGGGCTCTACGACATGGGAGGACATGTCAAAGAGTGGTGCCTGGACTGGTATGCCTCGCCCAGCCCCGCGACCGACGTGAGTCCGGTGGTCAAGGGTGATGAGCCCATGTATCGGCTGCTGCGCGGTACCACGTTCTACGCCATGGCAGGCTCCGTGACGACACGCACCAAGGGTCGGATCGACGAGGTCAGCCGTAACAACGGATTCCGGGTGGTGGCCGAGAAGGTTCGGTGAGCGCGGCCCGGGCGTTGCTGGTCTGGGTCCTCCTGTCACTCTGCGCGGGTGACGCGCGAGCGCAGGGCCTCGAGTCGCTCTGGTATCTGCGCGGGGAGGAGAGCATCCAGGCGTTCCTGGCCCACGCCGATCAAATTTCCATCATCGCCCCGCAGGTCTTCGCGATGGATTCGACCGGCGCGATCCGCGGCGGGGTGGACCCGCGCATAGTCGCGACCGCTCGCGCGAAAGGTGTCAAGCTCATCCCGCTGGTGATGAACCCCGGCTTCGATCAGCAGTCCATTCATCGCGTGCTCACCGACTTCGCGGCGCGGGCGACCGGCTTGCATTCCCTGGCCGAGCTGTGCCGGGTGCATCGCTTCGATGGGATCCAGCTCGACTTCGAGAACTTCCACGTGAGCGACCGCGACGCGTTCACGTCCTTCACGCGCGCCGCGGTGGACTCGGTGCACCGGGCCGGCTGCTCGCTCTCCGCCGCAGTCGTGCCGCGCATGGGAGATGCTCCCGGGCCAAGCAGCTACGACCGGTGGATTCACGACAACTGGCGGGCCGGCTTCGACTACAAAGCGCTGGCGGACACGCTGGATTTCATCTCCTACATGACCTACGCGCAGCATGCCGGCGGCTCCTCGCCCGGTCCGGTCGCGGGGTATCCGTGGATGCTGGCATGCCTCGATTACCTGCTGGCGCAGGGGGTGCCACCCGGAAAGATCTCGCTGGGACTGGCGGGTTATTCAGACTGGTGGTATCCGAGCTACGACGAGAAGAACGGCGCGCGGCTCAGGGGCAGTGATATCCCATATTCGCGGGGCCGCGAGCTCCTCGCGGGAGCAGGAGTGACGGCGGCCTGGGACAGCGTGCAGCTCGCCCCCTACGCGATGTGGGAGGCGAACGGCGTCTTTCAGCATCTCTGGCTCGAAGACGCCCGCGCGTTCATGGCCAAGCGCCGGCTGGCAGTACAGCGGGGCTTGAGAGGCTATTCCGTCTGGCTGTTGGGCTCGGAGGACGCCGCCGTGTGGGCGGCCTTACGAGCTGCCGCGCCGACCCACCGCTAGCGGTGGTCAGCGCGACGTGAAGGCCTTGACCCAATCGACCTGGAACGTACCCGGTTCGATGGCGGTGGGATCGTACTCCCCGAAGAACTGCCCGCCAACCGCCAGGTTCAGCGTGATGCGCTCCTGCTTGCCGTACATGCTGGGGATGTAGCCTCCCGACTTGGTATCCACTACCTGGCCGTCGAACAGGAAGGTCAGCGCGCTCTTGGTCCAGATCACCTCGTAGACGTGCCAGCAGTCCGTCAGGCTGACGGTAGACCAGATCACGGTAGCAGAGTTAGAAACCAGATTTTTCCCCGGTCGGCGCCCAAACCAGTAGGCAGTCTGGTACTGAAACGGCTCCTGCCCCCGGGCCTCCAGCACATCGATCTCTCCCTGGGTCGGCCAGGGATCACCGTAGCTCCAAAACGCAGGCCACATGCCGTAGCCGGTGGGGAGCTTGAGTCGAGCCGAGAGCCGCACCTTTGGGGTGGCGTGGGAAGCCGAGAAATGACTCTTCGATTCAATGCGGCCTGAAGTGTAGGAGAAGGTCTTGGGCGTCGCGTCGAAGGGGGTGGTCGGGCCGGTGACGGTTTCCTGCCTCGCCATGATGCTCAAGAGCCCGTTGGCGGTTTGCAAATTGGAGGGCTGATAAAACTGCAGTTCCTCGTTGAACGCTCCACCGACCCAGATGCTCCACTGGGACAGATCCCCCGAAAAACCATCCTCGAAGACCTTGCTCCAGCCGGGACCGGTCAGCGTACTCTCGGTGGGGTTGAAATCGCAGACGCCGACCGCCGCCGTCGCGGCGGAGGGAGCCGCCACGGCGGAGGAGGCCGGCGCCGGGCCGGTCAAATCCTCACGATCGAGGGAGCAACCCGCTGCAAGAATCAGCAGCACGATCGCTGAGACCGGTTGCTTCACCAGGCGGGTATGGTCGGTCATAGTCCTCAGACTAGTCAGCCAGCCTGAGCTAAGATGCAGCGCACCGGCGCAATCGGCTAGCGTTGCATCCGCGCCGCAGTCGAAGAGTCCGTTCCTCCCCGCTTATTCCGAGCGCAACGCAGCCGTGGGGTCGAGTGACGCGGCGCGCCGGGCTGGAATCCAGCAGGCCGCAACGGCGATCACGCTGAAGAGCACGGTGATCGCCAGGTAAGTCGGCGGATCGGTGGGGCGCACCCCGACCAGCATCGTGCTCATCGCGCGGGTCAGCCAGAACGCCGCCAACAGACCGACCACGAGTCCCAGTCCGCACAGCTTCATGCCGTCCGCAATCACGCGGCCGAGGATGCTCGCGGCGGTCGCGCCGAAGGCGACGCGCACCCCGATCTCGGCGGTGCGCTGGCGGACCGCGGTCGCGAGCACCCCGTACAAGCCGATGCAGGCGAGCGCCGCCGCGATGGCGGCGAACACCCCGATCAGCACCAGCGCGAACCGGGTGCCCGTCATCGCGTGGTCCACCAGATCCTGCAGGGGCCTCATGTCCGCGACGGGAGCCCTCGGCTCAATGCGCTTCACCACCGCGCGTGCGGCGGCGGCGAGCTCCGTGGGCTGGCACGACGCTCCCGGCGCGCAATCCCGACGCACCACCCACGAGCTGACGACGCCGTGATTAGCAAAGAACCCGTCGGTGAAGAAGATGGCCATGCGGCCTTCGTTGATCAGGGACTCGTGCCGCTGGTGCTCCACCACACCGATGATCTCGAGCCATTCGGGCTGCTGACCGCGCGACCGGACGTAGAGGCGCTTCCCCAGCGCCGATTCGTGCGGAAAGGCCCGCTTGGCGAGCAGGTCGTCCACCACGATCCCGGTGAAGTCGTTCCGGTTGTCCGCCTCGGTATAGGTGCGCCCGGCGAGCAGCCGGGTCCCCATGACCTCGAAGTAACCCGGCAGCACGATGTGCACGTTGGCCTGCTGGAACTTGGACGGATCGGTAACGGCCTCCTCCTTGCCCCAGCGCGAGTTGATCTGGGTGCCGTCGAGCGGCAGCGGGAACACGGCGGTGACGGCGCGCACCCCGGGCAGCGCGGCCAGTCCCTCGCGCAGGGCGCGTACCTGAGCCGCGCGCTCCTCCGGGCCGCGATTCCCCTGGACGCCGGCGGTGAAGGTGAGCACGCCGCGCGGGTCGAACCCCGGGTTCGTGTGCGCCAGCCCAATGAAGCTCCGCACCATGAGCCCGCCGCCCACCAGCAGCACGAACGATAGCGCGACTTCCGCGATCACCACGCCCTTGCGCAGCAGGCTCCCGCCCCCGAGGCCCGCGGTGCGCCCTGCCGAGCGGAGCACCTCACCGATGCCGGGCCGAGCGGCACGGATCGCCGGGGCGAGCCCGAAGAGAGTGGCGGACAGCAGCGCGGCGAGCGATAAATACCCCAGCACGGTCATGTCGATGCGCACCGTATCGAGTCGCGGCAGATTGGCCGGCGCCAGCGCCATCAGCGCCCGGATCCCGGCCCAGGCGAGCCCGAGGCCGAGCAGCGCACCGCTCGCCGCCAGCACGAGGCTCTCGGCCAGGAGCTGGCGCACGATGCGCCAGGAGGAGCTGCCGAGCGCGGCGCGTACCGCCAGCTCCCGCTCGCGGGCGGCGGTGCGGACCAGCAGGAGGTTGGCGACGTTGGCGCAGGCGATCAGCAGGACGAAGATCACCGCGCCCATCAGCGCGAAAATCGCCGGTCGCACGTCGCGCACCAGGTCGTCGTGCATCGGCTCCACGCGAAAATGGATATCGGCGGCCTTGAAGATCGCTTCGGATTCCCGGAGCGCGGTCGCCTGCCGCTCGGCGTCGACCCGCGCCTGAGTCAGGGTGGCGCCGGGCTTGAGCCGGCCGACCAGGCGCATGAAGACGTTGAGCCGGGAGGCACGCTCGTAGTCCACCCGCAGCGCCACGAGCATGTCGGGGTGGCGATTGATGTTGGTGTTGGGAGGGAACAGCATTTCGAATCCGGGACCCAGCGCGCCCACGATGATGCCCGGCCCGCCCCCCGTCTCCACGCTCTTCCCGATGATCGTGGTGTCGCCCGCGAAGCGCCGCTGCCACAAGCCGTAATTGAGGATGATCATCGCGGGCAGCGGGGGTGGTGGAGCGACGGCCGGCGCGCCGGGCGGCTGTTGTGGAGGTGGCGGCGCGGGCGCGGCATCGTCGTCGGTAAAGCCACGACCCGCGACGACACGCACCCCGATCAGCGGGAGCAGGTTCTGGGTGACGCCGAGTGCCCGCAGCTGCTCCGGCTCCTCGCCGGGCACGGTGAAGGGAGTATTGAACGGCGTCACGGCGGCAATGTCCTGGAACGCGGTGTTGGCGTTCTTGAAATCGCGATAGGGGGCGGGCGCGAAAGGGAAATCGCTGACGTTGCGGGCGCGCATGTCGCCCCAGATGAGCACCAGGCGATCGGCGTCGGCGTAGGGCAGGGGCCGGAGCAGCACGGCGTTGACCACACTGAAGATCGCGGTGCTGGCGCCGATGCCGAGTCCCAGGGTGAGCGTCACCGTGAGCGCGAAGCCGAGATGCCGGCGCAGGGAGCGGAGGGCATGCCGGAAATCCTTGCGCAGGTCCTCCCACAGCGGCCGGCGAAACACCTCGCGCGCCTCTTCCTTCCAGTGCTCGCGCGCCCCGAACTCGACTTGAGCCCGGCGGCGGGCCTCCTCGGGCGTCATGCCCAGCCGGATGTTGCGCTCCGTGGCCATCTCGATATGAAAGCGCACCTCTTCGTCGAGGCGCTGGTCCCGGTCGTCGCGCGCCATCGTCAGTCCTCCGAGAGTCGCAAAACGAGGTTGACGGCCTCGGAGATCCGATCCCAGTTGGCCCGCTCGGCTGCGAGGTGCCGGCGGCCGGCGGCGGTGAGCGAATAGAAACGGGCCCGCCGGTTATTGTCGGAGATGCCCCACTCGGAGCGGAGCAGCCCCTGTTTCTCGAGGCGATAGAGAGCAGGGTAGAGGGAGCCTTCGTTCAGCTCGAAGACCCGGCGGGAGCCGGACTCGATGCGCTCGGCGATGCCCCAGCCGTGCATCGGGCCCAGACGCAGGGCCTTGAGGGCGAGCATGTCCAGGGTGCCCTGCAACAGGTTTTGTCCGAGGCCGCCGTCGCTCCGCGCCACGGGCACTCTCCTTTAGAACGTCGAAGGAAGGGTATGAGGGAGCGGGGGGTGGGTCAAGGAGGGGCGGAGCAGCATATTTTGGAACATGAGACGCCTGCTCTTGCTGCTGCTCGCCCTTCCAGCCGGTGTGGTCGCCCAGGCGCGTCCTGCGTACACCCGCGTGGATACGCTGCGGGGCTCGTTCACCACTCCCGGCCGCGCCTGGTGGGACGTCACCTTCTACGACCTCCGGGTCGCCATTCAGCCTCGCGACAGCTCGATCAAGGGCTCCAACGCCATCACGTACCGGGTGCTGGAGCCGGGGCGCGAGCTGC
>DASYTT010000164.1:0-24299 GCA_036002045.1 Gemmatimonadales bacterium | reverse complement strand
ATTGGCTATTGGCTATTGGCTATTGGCTATTGGCTCGACCAGGAGACCTATATTTCTCCTCTTATGAGGGCAACTCGCCTCGTTCCTCTACTTGGCTTGCTGGCGGCGGGGTCCTCGTCGGGGCCGGCCGCACCCATTTTGGAATTTTCCGGCCCTCCCGGAAGCGCCAAACCGTTCCTCACGGCCACTCCGTCGGGCGGCCTCCTGGCAACCTGGTTCGAGCCCCGCGATAGCGGACGCTTTGCGCTGCGGATCGCGAGCCGGCGGGATGGACGCTGGAGCGCGCCCGCCACGGTCGTTCTGCGCCAGAATTTCTTCGTGAATTGGGCGGACTTCCCCTCGGCCATCGAGTCGCTGGATGGCCGCTGGATCGTGCACTGGCTCGAAAAGACCGCGGCGAAGAGTTACGCCTATCACATCCGGGTGAGCGTTTCCGCCGACCGGGGCGCCAGCTGGAGCGAGCCCGTCACGCCCCATAGCGACTCCTCCGCGACCGAGCACGGCTTCGTAGCCATGCTGCCGCGGCCGGCAGGCGGCGCCGACCTTATCTGGCTGGATGGGAGACAGACGGGCAGTGGGGCAAATGGGCAGCGGGGCAGTATGGCCCTCGCGGCGGGATCCATCGACAAGCGGGGGGAGATCGGAGCCGACGCGATCATCGATCCCAGGGTCTGCGATTGCTGCCAGACGGCTCTGGCGCGCACAGCCGCCGGCCTCATCGCGGTGTATCGCGACCGCTCCGACGCGGAGGTACGCGATATCGCCGTCATGCGACAGGTGAACGGCCAGTGGACCCAGCCGAGGCCGATGGCCGTGGATGGCTGGGTCTATCGGGCCTGCCCCGTCAACGGACCCGCGGTGGCAGCCTCCGGGCAGCAGGTCGCCGTCGCGTGGTATACCGGAGCCGAGGATACACCCCGGGTCAAGCTCGCACGTTCGGGCGATGCAGCCGCCAGCTTCGCGCGCCCGCTCAGGGTGGACGATGGAGCGCCACTGGGCCGCTGCGAGGTCGAGCTCTTTCCTGACGGGTCTGTCCTGGTGCTCTGGCTCGAGCGGGTGGCCGATCGAGCGGAGTGGCGGGGAAAGCGGATCGGGCCGGACGGCCGCATCCAGGCCCGCTGGACCCTGGGGGAGGCGGCGGCAACCCGAGAAGCGGGCTTTGCTCGGGCGGCGCGGGTAGGGCAGGAACTCTATGTTGCCTGGACTGCTCCGGGGCCGCAGGGCGGGGTCCGGATTCACCGGCTCAGCCGCCCTTAATGGAGGCGGGTGGGTGCGGGTGGGGCCTTCCGTTACGTGTCCGAAAGATGCACTTTACGCCGCCGCCGTATCTCTAGATGCGAGCAGTCTTTCCGCTCGCGTTCGCGAGTTAAACTGAGCAGCGTCACCCACGCCAAGGCCCGACCCATGCGTCTTCCGACCTCGCTGCTGGCCCGGACCCCTGCTTTCCTCCTCGTCGTCGGTGGGCTGCTCGTATTCCACCTCCCCGCAGCGGCGCAGGGTACCGGCACAGTGAAGGGCACCGTGACTCAGACGGGAACGGAGCAACCCCTGGTGGGGGTCAACGTGACCGTGAACGGAACCACCATCAAAGGGGTCAGCAACACCCGCGGGGTCTACACCATCGAGAATGTTCCGGCCGGGGCGCAAACCCTGACGTTCCGCTGGCTGGGCTACCGGCCCGTGCAAGCTTCGGCGACGGTAACCGCCGGCAGCACGACCACGGTGGATGCCAAGCTGGAGCAGCTGCCTATCCAGCTCTCCGAGCTCATGGTGACCGGTGCCTCGAAGGTACCGGAGCGCTCGGTAGAAGCCCCGGCGGCGTTCTCCATCGTGGAGCCACGCGTGCTGCAGGCCAACGGGATCACCGGACAAGTTCCCATGGCGCTGCGGGAAGTTCCCGGCGTGGACTTGGCGCAGAGCGGGATGAACGACTTCAACGTGAACGCGCGCGGCTTCAACTCGACGCTCAACCGACGCGTGCTGGTGCTCCAGGACGGGCGCGACCTCGCCATTGCCTTTCTCGGCTCGCAGGAATGGAATGCGATGGCGGTCCCGACCGACGAGATCTCCAAGATGGAGCTGGTGCGGGGACCGGGCTCGGCACTCTACGGGGCCAACGCGTTCTTCGGAGTGCTCAACATCACCACTCCGACGGCACGCGAGGTGGTAGGGACCCGGATCACCCTGGGCGGCGGGTTGCTGAATCCCCACCGGCAGAGCGGTGAGTCGTTCAGCGGCACCAGCCTCCGCGCCGACGTGCGAACCGCGGGCGTCGTGATGAACGGACGCCTGGGCTACCGGTTCAACGCGGGGTACAACCAGAGCGACTCCTGGTCGCAGTCGCGCACCTCCGCGGATTGCATGGACCTGCAACGCGAGTACGCCCCGGTCGTCGAAAACGAGACTGAGCATCCCATCCAGCTGAGCTGCGAGGTCCGCCCGCTCAAGGGACAGACCAGGGATGCCGCGGGCCTGGTAAGCGGGGATCCCGATCCCACCCGGAACATCTACGGCTCGGGCCGCTTCGATTACTACGCGAAGAACGGCTCGGTGCTCACGGCGGAGGTCGGGGGAGCGCGGGTCCAGAACGAGCTGTTCGTGACCGGCATCGGGCGAGTCCAGGTGGTCGAGGCCCGCCGGCCGTATGCCCGGCTCGCCTGGGCCAGCGAGGGCTTCAATGTCATGGCCTACTTCAACGGCCGTAACAGCCTGCCCTGGGATACCTGGGAGCCCGAGGAGCAGCAGTTCTCCCTGGCATCGGGCGCTCCGCTCAAGGAACGCTCGCGTATCCTGCACCTCGAGGCCCAGGACATCGAGCGGTTTGCGGGCGACAAGGGCCGCGTCGTGTTTGGCGGCTCGGCGCGGAATTACCGGGTGGACACGCACGGGACTTTGATGCTCGAGAAGACGGCGACCTTCGTCGGTGACGATCACCGGAGCGACTACTACTACTCGACCTTCGGCCAGATCGAGTACCAGCTCCTGCCGAAGGTGCGCGGGGTGGCGGCGGCACGGGTCGATATCGGCACGCTGATCGATCCGCAGTTCTCGCCCAAGCTGGCCGTGGTGGTGTCGCCGAACGACAGACATTCTTTCCGGGTCACGCTGAATCGGGCATTCCAGACGCCGAACTACTCGGAATTCTTCCTGCACGTTCCCGCGGCGGCGCCGGCCAACCTGACCAACCTCGAGGCTGCCTTGCGCGCTTCTCCGCTGGGTCCGGCGCTCGCTGGCGTGCCCAGCGGCACGCTGTTCACCACCAGCTCGGCGGTCCCGGTCGTGGCGATGGGGAATCGCAACCTGGATGTCGAGACCACGCTTGGTCTGGAGGCCGGCTGGCGCGCCGACCTGAGCAGCAGCGTGTACGTCACGCTCGACGCCTATTACAACCGGATCCGCAATTTCGTCACGGATCTGCTCCCGGTGGGCGCGATCGGTGTGAAGGCCTATCCCTACTGGACCGCGCCGGGCGCGGTGCCGACCGCTGCGCGCGCCGCACTGGTCACGGCGGTGCAGACCAACCTGACCGCCGCGTCGCCATTCGCCGGGGCCAACCTGACCCGCGATGCCGCGGGTAACACGGTGATCGGGCTGAGCTATGCCAATGCGGGCAAAGTGAACCAGTGGGGCCTCGAGGCGGGCGCGGGCTGGCAGCTCACCCGGAGCCTGCGGAGCGACGCAACCCTCACCCTGTTCGACTACAGCGTCGACACGGAAGAGGCGCAGGCGGGCGACAGCCTGCTCGCCAACACGCCGAGCGCCAAGGGGACGCTGTCGCTGGCGTATGCGGAGCGGCAGCTGAGCGCGGCGACCAGCCTCCGGGTGGTGAAGGGGTTCTCCTGGGCGGCGGGGGCATTCGCGGGCTACATCGAGCCCAGCGTGACGCTCGACGCCAACGTCGGATACGACATCAACAACAACTTCAAGGTCTTCCTGAACGGCAACAACGTACTCAACAACCGGACGTTCTCCGTGTACGGCGGCTCGGTCAACGGCCGCAGGATCATGGGGGGAGTCACCACCCGCTTCTGAGCAGCGGGGGGCGGAGCCGGCGGCCGTGACGGCGCAGCGCGCAAGCCGTCGCGGCGCCGGCATTCGCGTGTTAGGATGGCTGCTTCCGCTCCTGCCGGTTGCGCTCTCTGCGCAGGCAATCTCTCCCGTCGATACCCTCACCCGCGACGAACTGACCCGCACCGGCCGCAGCGGGCTGGGCCAGATGCTGCAGGCCCTGGTGCCCGGGCTCAACGCTCCGCGTCCCAGCGGGGCCGGCGGCACCGATCATCTCCGGCCAGTCACCCTGCGCGGGCTGGGCACCGACCAGTTCCTGGTGCTGGTCAACGGCAAGCGACGCGGCGAGAGCGCGCTCGTCAACGTGAACGGCAGCATCGGCCGTGGGCAGGGGATGGTGGACCTGAACGCCATTCCGGTGAGCGCGATCGAGCGGGTCGAGATTCACCGGGAGGGCCAGGACGCGCGCTCCGGCTTCGGCGCGGTGGCCGGCATCATCGACATCATTCTGCGGGCTGGCGGACCCAGTGAGCTCAGCACGCTGCTGGGCCTCACCACCGCGGGCGACGGCTCCGTGCTGCAGGCCGGCGGCAGCCAGCAGATCCGCTGGGGGGGGCGGGATGGCTTCCTGCAACTGAGCGCCGAGCTCGCCCGGCGCGGGGCCACCAACCGGGCGCGGCCCGACCTGAGGCCGCAGTATTTCCCAGGCGATCCCCGCAACGATGACCCCGCGCTCAGCAACCGGGTGACCCAGCGCTTCGGCGACCCGGAGTCACGAGAACTGGCTGGCGTGCTGAACGCGGGCATGCGCCTGCGGGACAAGCTGGAGGGGTACGGCTTCGCGAACCTGAGCCTGCGGCGGAGTGAAGCCGGCGAGCTCTGGCGCCGACCAAGCGACGACCGAACCGTGCGGACGCTCTATCCCAACGGATTTCTTCCCCTCATCGTGCCCCGGCTGTCCGACGGCTCGCTGACCGGCGGGCTGCGCGGGCGCGCGCTGGGCTGGAACTGGGATGCGAGCCTGGGTTACGGCCGCAACTCGATCCGCTACCAGCTGGAGCATACCGCGAATGCGTCGCTGGGAACGCGGAGTCCCACCAGCTTTGCAGCGGGCCGGCTGCGCGCCGACCTCTTCAGTGCGGGCATTGCACTGGATCGGCGGGTTAGGGGAGTCGCGATACTCCTCGGCGGAGAGCATCACTCCGAGGGCTATCAGATCGAGGCCGGAGAGCCGGACAGCTACCGCAGCGGCGCGGTGCCGATCCAGGACGGGCCCCGCGCCGGCCAACCCGCCGAGCCCGGCGCGCAGGGGTTCCCCGCCTTTCGCCCCGCCGATACCGTGCTGGAGCGGCGGAGCAGGATCGCCGGCTACGGCGAGCTGGCAACGCGGATCCGCGACCGCCTTTGGCTCGCGGCAGCCGGGAGGATCGAGTATTACCGCTCGCTTGGCGCCATCGGGGTCTACCGGTTCTCGGGAGCGCTGGAGCCGATCCGCGGGATCAGCGTGCACGCGGCCTACGGGACCGGCGTGCGGGTTCCCTCGCTTGCTCAATCCTGGTTCTCCTCCCGGAGCGCCACGATCACGGGACCCTTCCGCTTCGATCACCGCACCGTGCCGGTGAGCGACCCGCTGGCGGTGGTGCTCGGCGTGAGGCGGCTGCGTTCGGAGCATTCCCACAGCGTGAGCGCCGGCGCGGCGTGGACAGGGGTGCCGCGGCTCACGCTGAGCGCGGACTATTACCGGATCGCGGTGGATGACCGGATCATTCTCTCGGGAAGCTTCGGCCACATCGCGGTGCAGAACTTTCTGGGCCAGCACGGATATCCCGGCATCGGCTCGGTGCGCTTCTTCCAGAACGCACTCGCAACCCGGACCAGCGGCCTGGATGCGGCCGCAACCTATCGGCTCACGCTGCGGGAGGCGGAGCTCCGGCTGCGAGGGGCGCTGAATCTCAACCGCACGCGCGTGAGGCTGACCGATTCGATCCCCGGGCTGCTGGGCCTCTTCACCGACACCTTTTTCGACCGGGTAGAGCGCGCGCGCCTGGAACGGGGCCAGCCGAGGGCCACGCTGATGCTGGCGGCTGTGGCTGTGCGGGGACGCTGGAGCGCCGGCGTGCGCGCCCAGCGCTTCGGCAGTGTCAGCAGCTTCGGCAAGCCTGCGGACGGCTCACTCGATCAGCGCTACGCTGCCAAGTGGCTGGCTGACCTGAGCGTGAGCCATCACCGGGGACGGATGAGCGTGCTGCTGGGAGCGGAAAACCTCTTCAATACGTATCCGGACCGGAACCAATTCGGTGATGCGAACAGCGAGGGGAACTCGAATTTCGGGGTGTTTCCCTACAACAATCACTCGCCGTTTGGATTTGCCGGGCGCTTCCTCTACCTCAGGGTGAGCCGGTATTAAGGAGCCAGAGAGCCAGGGAACCGGAGAGCCGGGCGCGGGGTGGCAGGACTATCCCCTGCAGGGAACGGGGGAGCCCGGGAGAATCCGGCTGCTGGTTGCTCCGGCGGTCCGGCGTGCTGAGCTCGGGCATGCCCGGGATTTGCTGGTCGCGCTGCCCCCCGGTTATGCCGAGGGTAACGCGAGATACCCGGTGGTCTACATGCACGACGGCCAGAACCTCTTCGATCCGGCGACCAGCTTTGCCGGAGACTGGGGCCTGGTCGGCACGCTGAACGAGCTGGGGGCTGAAGGTGTCGAGGCCATCGTGGTCGGTATCCCCAATCGGGGCCGGCGGCGGCGCTCGGAGTACAGTCCCTTCCGCGACTTGCTGCACGGAGGTGGGGGGGGCGAACGCTACCTCGGCTTCCTGGTTGAAACCGTCAAGCCGCTGGTGGACGCGTCGTTCCGAACCCGTCCCGAGCGCACTCACACGGTGATCGCGGGCTCTTCGCTGGGCGGCCTGATCAGCCTCTATGCACTCTACCGCCATGCCGGTATCTTCGGCGCGGCCTCGGTGCAGAGCCCGGCGCTCTGGTTCGCGCGCCGCGCGATCTTTCGCTATCTCGAGCGGCACCGCGGGCCGCCGGCAGGTGGCGCGCGGATCCACCTGGACGTGGGCAGCGAAGAGGGTGTCGAGACGCTGGCCGACGCGCGGAGGCTGCGGGACGTCCTGGTGAGCGCGGGTTATGTGGCGGGACGTGATCTGTCGTACGTCGAGGAGGCCGGTGCGGGGCATACCGAGGCGGCGTGGGGGCGACGATTTCGGGAGGCGCTACCGTTCTTACTCGGGAAGCGGGAATAGGGAAGCGTGAAGAGGGAACGGCCTTTCCCTTTTCTCTAACGAGGGAAGTCGATTGCACACCGAGCACCATAGCTGGATCTCTCCCACCCTCGGCCGCGAGATGCATATCGAAGTCTTCGGTCATGCCGGCGCCCGGGTGCTGGTCTTTCCGACCACCCTGGGAAGCTGCTACGAGTGGCGCGACCGGCACATGCACGAGGTGCTGGCCGACCATCTGGAGAACGGCTGGATCCAGCTCTTCTGCCTCGACCACGTGCACGACGAGAGCTGGTACAACAAGCAGCTGCACCCTGGAGCCCGCGCCTGGCGCCACCTGCAGTACGATCACTACCTGCTGACCGAGGCGCTGCCGTTCTCGGAGCACCTCAACACGAACCCGTTCGTGATCGCGACAGGCGCGAGCTTCGGGGCATACCATGCGGCGTGTTTCGGGCTGCGCCACCCCGACCGGGTGCACCGGATCCTGGGGATGAGCGGGATGTACGACGTCAAGAGCATGACGGAGGGGTATTCGGACCTCAACGTGTACAGCTGCAACCCATTCGATTTCATGCAGCACGAGCACGACCCGGGGCGGCTGGCGGACTTCCGCCGGCAGGACATCATTTTCGCGATCGGCAAGGAAGACCCGTCGTACCAGAACAACCGGGAATTCTCCCGGATTCTCTGGGAGAAAGACATTGGCAACGCGCTCCGGGAGTGGGACGGCTGGGCGCATGACTGGCCGTATTGGGAGCGGATGGTGAGGCTGTATATCGGAGGACATGACTAGATAGGTGGCAGGTGGCAGGTGGCAGGTGGCAGGTGACAACCTACCTGCCAGCTGCGAGCCGCCACCCACCACCTGGGGAAGGGTCAGGTATGCAAGCAAAGATTGGGTTGATAGTGGGTCGGGAATGGTCCTTCCCGCCCGCCTTCGTCGAGGAAGTCAACCGGCGCGACGCGGGCGTCAGCGCCGAGCTGGTGAAGCTGGGCGCGCCGAGGATGGACGACCCGGCGCAGTACCGGGTCATCATCGACCGGATCTCCCACGAGGTGCCGTTCTACCGGACCTACCTCAAGCACGCGGTGCTGCGCGGCGTCACCGTCGTCAACAACCCGTTCATGTGGAGCGCGGACGACAAGTTCTTCGGGGCGACCCTCGCCACCGCACTCGGCCTGGCCAGCCCCAGGACCGTGCTGCTCCCCAACAAGGAGTACATCCCCGGGATCATCCACACCGAGTCGCTGCGCAACCTGGAGTTCCCGCTCGACTGGAAGGCCGTGGTGGAGTACGTGGGGCTGCCCTGCATTCTCAAGGACGCCCATGGCGGCGGCTGGAAAGAGGTATACGTCTGCCACTCACTCGAGGAGCTGCTGTATCACTACGATCACTCCGGGCTGCTCACCATGATTGCGCAGGAGTTCATCCAGTGGGACGAGTTCGTGCGCTGCCTCTGCCTGGGCCAGGAAGTCATCCGCCCGATCAAGTACGACCCCAAGGAACGCAAGTACCACCCGGAGCTGGACTTTCTGCCGCCCACGGTGATGCAGCGGGTGATCGACGACTCAGGTACCCTGGTGCGCGCGCTGGGCTACGACATGAACTCGATGGAGTGGGCAATCAGGGACGGAATTCCCTACGCGATCGATTTCATGAACCCCGCGCCCGATATGGATATCTACTCGCTCACCCCGGTCCACTTCGAGTGGGTGGTCAGCCAGATGGCGGACCTCGCGATCCGGCTGGCGCAGCAACCTCCCACAGCGCCGAAGCCGTCATGGGAGACCTTCCTCAAGGGCCGCACGCTCAAGGCCCCGCCCCGCGCCGCCCCCAAGCGCGCCGCCAGCACGGGGGGGCGGGGGCGGGGGCGGGGCGGCAAGAAGGCCTGAGCGAGTGAGCGTACCGCAGAGGGCCGCGCTGCAGGGCGCGATCGACGCCTGGCACGACGGCCTCACGCCGGAGCTGGCCGGGGAATCCGAGGCCTGGCTCACCGAAAACCTGCGGCGCCGGGGGCTGCTTTTCGGCGAGCGGCCGCTCTGCACCGTGCTGCGGCCCCGCTTCCTCACGCCGGAGCAGTACACCCTGCTGCGCGAGCAGATCGTCGTCCTGCTGGGCGCCTTCGATCGGGTGCTCCAGGCGGCGCTCGCGGAGCCCAAGCTGCTCGACCAGTTCGGCCTGCTCGACTGGGAGCGCACCCTCGCGCTCGAGGATCTCCGGATCCCGGCAAGTCCGCTCTCCCGCCTCGATGCATTCTTCGATCCAAGCGACGGGCGGTTGCGCTTTACGGAATACAACGCGGAAACCCCGGCCGGTGCGGCCTACAACGACGCGCTCACCGAGCTGTTTCTGGCGATCCCTGCCGCCGGCCCATTTCTACGAACCCACGCGCTCCGGCCGCTCCCGGCGCGGGCGAACGTACTGCACGCCCTGCTCGCCGCCTATCAGCAGTGGTCGGGGCTGCGCCAGGCGCCGGTGATCGGCATCCTCGACTGGAAGGAGGTCCCCACCTACAGCGAGTTCGTGCTGTACCGGGACTATTTCTCCGCGATGGGAGTGCAGTGCGTGATCGCCGATGTGCGCGACTGCGAGCTGGTCAACGGCAGACTGATCGCGGGGGGCACCCCGATCGACCTGATCTACAAACGCGTGCTGATCGGCGAGCTGGTCGAGCGCGAAGGGCTCGAGCATCCGATCGTGCGGGCGGTGCGGAGCGGCGCGGTCTGCATGGTGAACCCCTTTCGCTGCAAGATTCTCCATAAGAAAGCCTCGCTCGCGGTGCTCTCCGACGAGCGCAACGCGGCGCGGTTCGACAGCGCCGAGTGCCGGAGCATCGCCGAGCACATTCCCTGGACCCGGCTGGTGGAGGAGCGCAGTACGGAATACCGGGGCAAGCGCATCGATCTGCTTCCCTGGATGGCGGAGCACCGCGAGCTGCTGGTGCTCAAGCCGAACGATGATTACGGCGGCACCGGCATCGTGCTCGGCTGGGAGGTGTCCGAGAGTGTCTGGGAGAAGGCGGTCAAGCGCGCGCTCACCGAGCCGTTCATCGTGCAGGAGCGGATCGGACTGCCCGAGGAGAGCTTCCCCAGCTACGCGGACGGCCAGCTGGTCTACGCCAATAGGATCCTGGACACCGCGCCATTTGTTTTCGGGGGACGCTACGCGGACGGGTGCCTGACCCGGGTGTCGACTGCGACGTTGGTGAATGTGACGGCTGGTGGCGGGAGCACGGTGCCTACATTCGTGGTCGAGAAGAGATGATAGCTATGCGCTATGAGCTATGGGCTATGGGAGAGCTATGGGCTATGGGCTATGGGCTATGGGCTGAAAACCTTCCAGAAGAGCGGTTGACTCATAGCTCATAGCGCATAGCCCATAGCCAACTAAGGAGTGCCGTGAAACCACCGTCCCTTACGATCGGCATCGAAGAGGAGTACCAGATCATCGACCCCGAGACTCGGGAGCTCCGCTCGTACATCACTGAGATCCTGAAAGACGAATCGCTGGTGCTGGGCGAGATCAAGCCCGAGCTGCACCAATCCATGGTCGAGGTGGGCACCAAGGTCTGCCGCAATCCTCTCGAGGTGCGCGCCGAGCTGGTGCGGCTGCGCCGGCTGGTGATGGACCTCGCGGCAAAGAAGGGGCTCAAGGTGGCCGCGGCGGGAAGTCATCCGTTTTCCTCCTGGATGCACCAGGAGATCACGCCGCTGGAACGCTATATAGGGGTGCGGGAAGATCTGCAGGATCTGGCCCAGGCTTTGCTGATCTTCGGCACGCATGTGCATATCGGCATCGAGGACCGTGAGTTCCTGATCGACGCGATGAATGTCTCCCGCTATTTTCTGCCCCACGTGCTCTGTCTTTCCACCAGCTCGCCGTTCTGGCTAGGTCGGCGCACCGGGCTCAAGTCGTATCGCAGCGTGGTCTTCCGCTCCTTCCCGCGCACCGGCATCCCGCGCACCCTCGGCTCCTGGAGCGAATTCGAGGACACGGTCACCTCGCTGGTGGAAACCGGCTCGATTCCCAATGCCAGCAAGATCTGGTGGGACGTGCGGCCGAACTGGAACTACCCCACGCTCGAGTTCCGGATCTGCGACGTCTGCACGCGGGTGGACGAGGCGGTCTGTATCGGCGCGATCTTTCAGGCGATCATCGCCAAGCTGTGGAAGCTCCGGCGGGACAACCTTTCGTTCCGGCAGTATCCGGCGGTGTTCATCGAGGAGAACAAGTGGCGTGCGCTGCGCTACGGCCTGGACGGGAAGCTGATCGACCTGGGCAAGCAGCAGGAGCTGCCGGCGCGGGAGCTGATCCGCGAGATGCTGGAGTGGTTCCTTGACGACGTGGTGGACGAGCTGGGGAGCCGGAAGGAAGTCGAGTACGCCTATAAGATTCTGGCCGAAGGAACCAGCGCCGACCGGCAGGAGGCCACCTTCGAAAAAACCGGAGATCTCAAAGCAGTGGTAGACCAGCTGATCCGCGAGACCGCGGAGGAAGTGCTCGCATGAGGCGTCCGTTGATCGGTATCCCGACCCAGACGCTCCAGGCCATCGACGGGATTCCGGAGAATCTGCCGCATTCCTGGGTGATGAATTCGCGCTATAACATCGCGACCGCGGAAGCCGGCGCCCTGCCCGTGATGATCCCACTGCTCGAGCAAGACCTGGACACCCTACGCGCGCTCTACGACCGGCTCGACGGGCTCCTGCTGGCCGGCGGGGTGGACATGGACCCGGCGAGCTTCGGCGAAGCCGCGCACCCCGAGCTCGGGCGGATCGACCCGGCGCGGGACGCGGTGGAGCTCCAGCTCGCCAGTTGGGCCATCGCGGACCGGAAGCCCGTGTTAGGGCTCTGCCGCGGCCACCAGGTGCTCAACGTGGCGCTGGGCGGAACGCTCTTTCAGGACATCGCCGCACAGGTACCCGGAGCGATCAAGCACGACTACTTCCCGACCGCGGGTTACGCCCGCGACTATCTCGCGCATGAGGTCGAGGTCGCGCCCGGCTCCCGGCTCGCTGCCGCTTTCCAGTCGGAGCGGGTCCCCGTCAACAGCATGCACCATCAGGCGGTCAAGGCGCTCGGGCCCGGGCTGCTGGTCTCGGCGCGCTCCCCGGACGGGCTGGTGGAGGCGGTGGAGTCCGGCAGCGAGCACTTCCTGGTGGGGGTGCAGTGGCATCCCGAGGTGTTCGAGCACAGCGACGCGCGGACCCAGCGACTATTCCAGGCGTTCGTGGCGGCGGCGCGTTAGCAGGGCGGCAGTGCGGCCGTGCGGCAGTGCGGCAGTGCGGCAGTGCGGCAGAACCAGGCTACGAACGTCCTCCTGCGTGACCCTGAAGAGCGAGGCGCTGTGGACATTCTCACCTGGATCATCGTGGGCCTGGTGGCCGGGCTGCTGGCCAGCTATGCGATCGGCGGGATCGGCTACGGCCTGCTGGGCGATATCGTGGTCGGGATGGTCGGCGCCGTGCTGGGCAGCTGGCTCTTCCAGGCGCTGCACATCCGCAATCCCATCAGCGGCATCCTGGGCACCATCTTCGTCGCCTTCATCGGCGCCTGCGTGCTGCTGCTGATCTTGAGAGCGCTGCGGCCGAGGCGGGTGTTGTAAGAGGGACAGAGGGACAGAGGGACGGAGGGACGGAGGGACGGAGGGACAGAGCTTGTTGCGATAATAACTGCATTGTAGTACTAATATCGGGATCCTTCGTGGGTGGCTCCGTGACGTCTCGTGGACTCGGCGACTTCGAACAGCTCATTCTGCTGGCTCTCCTGGATCTCCGGGACGCGGAGGCCTACGGCGTCCCGATCCGCGATTCGATCGAGCGGCGCACCGGGCGCCGGATCTCTGCCGGAGCGGTCTACACGGCCCTCGACCGTTTGAGCCGCCGAGGGCTGGTCTCGAGCCGGCTGGGAGAGCCCTCCGCCGAGCGTGGCGGGCGGCGAAAACGCATTTACCGGCTCGAGCCTGCGGGAGCTCGCATGCTCGAGCAATCGGTACGGGTCCTGGCCGACATGTCCCGGGGCCTGCTACCGCGGCCGGCTCTCCAGCTTCCCGGCAACTCCTCCCGATCCATGCGCAAGCGTTGAAGCAATGACCCATCCACCGTGGATTGCGCGGGTGCTTGCGAGGCTAATTCGCGGGCCGGATGCTGAGGTCCTGCGGGGCGATCTCGAGGAAACGTTTCAGCTCCGCGCGAGACAGGATGGCTCCACGCTGGGGACGCGGATCGTACACCTGGGCGACGTGCTCGCGTCGCTCACTCGCTGGTGGCTGTCGGGAGCCTGGCGCAGGCGGGAGTCCCGCGCCAATCCGAACTCGGGAGGACTCATGCGAGGAACAGGCACCGAGCTGCGCCAGCTCTGGCGCGGTCTGCTCCGGCGCCCGGGCTACGCCGCGATGGTGGTGCTCACGCTCGGGCTCGGCATCGGCGCGACGACCACGATCTACAGTGTGGTCGACGCGATCCTGGTTCGGGCCCTGCCCTACCCCGAGGCCTCGCGCCTGGTCATGATCGGCAACACGGTGCCCGGGGAGGAGTGGATGGGCGCCGGCGAAGGACTGCAACGGATCGAGCCGATCGCAACCGCGAATCTGCTGGACATCGGCCAGCGGGTCAGTGCGCTGACCCGGCCAGTCGCGGTGACCTGGTCACGCTGGCTGGCTCCCGACCGCGGCAACGGACCCGAGCTCATTCCGGTCGCCATGGTCAGCGAAGGTTTCTTCGAGCTGCTCGGCGCCAAGCCCGGATTGGGCCGCTTCCCGACCCTGAGCGATGCGTGGTCGCGTGAGTCACCCAGCTGGGGGGCGATGATCACCTATCAGGGCTGGCAGCGCCGCTTCGGCGGCGATCCCAAGATCATCGGCAAGCAGATCAACCTCGGTGCCACATTCACGATCGTCGGGGTGTTGCCGCGTGGTTTCTATCAGCCCGCAGCCCTGGTCGGGTCCGACGCCGAGTTCTGGATGGTGCTCGATCCCGGCAGCCCGCGGCAGCAGGATCGCCGGCGCCGCGAAGTCCACGGCCTGGCGAAGCTCCGGCCCGGTGTGTCGCTCGAACGTGCGCGTGCCGAGCTGGCGGCGGCGCAAGCGCAGCTGGTACGGGATGAGCCGGCGGGTAATCTGACTCGGGACGGCAAGCCGCTCGGGGCCGGGATCAATTCACTGCGTGACGCTACGGTCGGCAGCGCGGGGCGGCCGGTGCTGTTCTTTCTGGGCGCCGCGCTGCTGTTGCTGGTGCTGGCCGGCACCAATGCGGCCAACCTGCTGCTGGTGCGCGGCCTGGAGCGCGAAGGTGAGCTAGCGCTCCGTCGTGCGCTCGGGGCCAGCCGTGGCCGTCTCACCGCGGGGCTGGTAGCCGAAAGCCTGTCCTTGTCCCTGGCCGGTGGGGTGGTCGGGCTCGGCGTCGGGTTCGTAGGCGTGGCGCTGTTTCACAAGTTCGGACCCACGACGCTGCCGCGGCTCGCCGAAGTCGCCGTCAACGAGCGGATCGCCCTGGCGAGCACGCTGCTCTCCCTGCTGGTTGGGCTCGGTATCGGTGTGGTGCCCGGAATCAGGGCGAGCGGCGCCGACCTGCTGGCCAATCTCCGCGCTTCCCTGCACGTGGTGACGCTTAAAGGAACCAGGCTGCGAACGGCGCTGGCGGCCGTCCAGCTCGCGCTCGCTCTGGTGCTGGGCATTGCCGCGAGCCTGCTGTTCCGTTCCTTCGTGCAGCTGCGTAGCGAGCGGCTGGGATTCACGCCGGCCAACCTGGTGGCATTCGCGGCGCCACTTAAGGCCGAGCGGCCCTGGGAAGCGTGGGATGAGCTGCTCGACGCGATCCGCGCGGTGCCGGGCGTAACCGCCGCCGCGGCGGGCTCGAACCTTCCCCTGCAGATGCCGGACTGGATGCCCCGGGTCGAGCGCGCCGAGCAGACCGGGGATGCGCCCGGCGCGGGCATCCCGGGTTATGCAGTGACACCCGGGTTCTTCGCGGCCGCGGGCATCCCGATCCTGCAGGGCCGTGCCTTCGATAGCTCGGACCAGCCCAACGCCGCTCCGGTCGCAATCGTGAATCAGACGTTTGCCCGGGCGAACTTTGGGCTGCGGAGCCCGCTCGGCGAGCGGCTCAGGATGCTCGCCGACAACGGCCCCGGCCGCGAGCTCGTGATCGTGGGCGTCGCGGGCGACGTGGTGCAGCGGCGAGTCGAGGATGGCATCGCGCCGGCCCTCTATGTGCCCCATACCCAGCATTTCGCCGGGGCGCAGGTTCTCGTGGTGACGACGCGGGAGCTCGACGGCCTGGCTGCGGACCTCAGGCGCGCGATAGCGCGAACGCGCTTCGCGGCCATGCCGATGCTGGAGCTCTCCTCGATGGAGCAGCGCCTCGCGGTGACCCAGGCGAGTCCGCGTTTCCAACTGCTCTTGATCGGGGCGTTCGCCGGAGCGGCGCTGCTGCTTTCGGCCGTCGGCCTCTATGGAACGCTCGCGTTCACGGTGCGCTCACGCGTCAAGGAGCTGGGAATCCGCATGGCGATGGGCGCGGACCAGGGGATGATCTACCGGCTGGTCCTGCGACAGGGGTTCGTGGTGCTGGGAATCGGACTGGCTGCGGGGCTGGCCGCCGCGCTCGCTGCGTCACGCCTGCTGCAGGGGTTTCTGTACCGGGTAAGCCCTGCCGATCCCCTCGCGATTCTGGTTGCGGTCGGGGTGACGGCGGCGGCGGTACTGCTCGCGGTAGTGCGTCCGGCTCGCCGGGCGGCCCGGATCGATCCAATGACGAGTATTCGCGTGGAGGGCTGAGGCGACGGAGCGACGAAAGACTTGAGAGCGCTACGCCGACCGGGTGTGGCCGGGAGCCGGCACCGACTTCCCCAGCGCCCCGGTCAGCTCCAGTCCCACCGGCAGCAGCAGCAGGGTCACGAAGGTCGAGAGCGTCAATCCCCCTAATACGGCAATCGCCAGCGGCCGCTGCAGCTCGGCGCCCGAGCCCAGGCCGAGCGCCAGCGGAAAGAGTCCCGCGAGGGTGCACAGCGTGGTCATCAGAATCGGCCGCAGCCGGAGCCGGCCAGCCTGCAGCAGGGCATCGCGCTCGGAAAGGCCCTGGGCGCGAAAGTGGTGTGCCGCGTCGAGCAGGATGATCCCGTTCTTCACGATCAGCCCGATCAGCAGGATCAGCCCCATGAAGCTGGAGACGTTGAACGGCACCCCCGTCACCGCCAGAGCAATCAGCGCGCCGGTGAGGCCGAGGATCGCGGCGAGCAGAATGACCAGCGGGCCGCGGAAGTTGCCAAACTGGGTCACCATCACCAGCAGCACGGTTCCCGCGGCGAGCGCGAGCACCATGAGCAGCTGGCGGAACGCCTGCTTCTGGCTCGCACCCTGTCCGCCCAGCTCCAGCACCACGCCGGGCGGGAGCGGCAGCGCGCGCAGCCTGGCCTGGATCTGCCTGGTCACCTGCCCCAAGCTCGAGGTGGTCGGGTCCACCTCCGCGGTCACGGCGGTATAGGGCCGCAGGTTCTCCCGGATCAGCTCGGCGGCGTCGGTAGTGTCGTGCACGCGCCCTAACCCGCCCAGGGGCGCCCAGCCGTTGGGGCCCACGATCGGCAGCCGCTCCACCACCGCGGGGTTGAGGCGCAGGCTGTCTTCCACCCGGACCCGGATCGGGACCAGTCGGTCGGGCTCGCGCACCGAGCCGGCGCTGGCCCCGAACAGCGCCGCGCGCGCCTGCACAGCCGCCGCCTCGGGGGTGAGGCCCAGCCGCGCCACCCGGATAGGATCGAGCTCCACCTTGAGCTCGGGCAAGTACCCGGTCACCCCGTTGAACAGGTCCACCAGCCCGGGGATATCCTCGACCGCCTTGGCCACAGCCATCGAGGCCCGCTCCGCGGTGGCGAGGTCGGGGTGGAACAACTTGAGCTCGACCGGTGACGGATTGCCGGCGAGGTCGCCGATCAGGTCCTGCAGAATCTGGATCAGGTCCACCCGGACCATGGGCAACTCGACTTCGATCCGCTCGCGCACCCGGTTCATGACCTGGTAGACCGACGCGTTCCGCTCGCCGCGGGGCTTGAGCAGCACCGACATGTCGCCCGTATTAGGGGCCGTGGCGAAGAAGCCCAGCTCGCTCCCGGTCCGCCGGGTAAACGACTGCACCGCCGGGTCCTCCCGCAGGATGTTCTCGACCCGGTGCATGAGCTGATCGGTCTCCATGAGCGAGGAGCCCGTGGGCGTCCAGTAATCCAAGATGAAGCCCCCCTCGTCCATATCCGGCATGAAGCCGGTACCGATGGTGCGGGAGAGAAACAACAGCAGCGCGAGGGCTCCCGCGCCAAGCAACAGCGCCAGGGCCCGCCGGTCGAGCAGGCTCCCGAGCAGGCGCTCGTGCAGGCGCGATACCGGCGCCAGGGAAAGCCGGAAGCGGGGCTGCTGGTCGAGCGCGCCGGGCCGGCGGCGCAGCCACTCGCCCGCGAGCAGCGGAATCAGCGCCATCGCGATGACGAGGGAGAGCAGCACCGCGACCGCCAGCGCCATCGAGAAGGAGCGGAAGAACTGCCCTACCACTCCTTCGAGCAATCCGAGGGGAAGGAACACGACGACGGTCGTGAGCGTGGACCCGGCGACCGGCGCGAAGATCTCGTCGCTGCCCCGGCGGATCACCTCGGCGGCCGGCTCGCCGGGGTGGAGTGCGAGGTTGCGCTCGACGTTCTCGACCACCACGACCGCGTCGTCGATGATGAGCCCGATGGCGACGGCGAGCCCGCCGAGCGACATCAGATTGAAGGTCTCGTGGAGCAGAGCCAGGCCGGCAAAGGTCCCCGCGATGGTGAGGGGAATCGAGAGCCCGGCGATCAGCGCGATGGCGGGCCGCCCCAGAAAGAGGAAAAGCACCAGCCAGGCGAGAATGCTGCCGATCACCATAGCGTCGCGCACGCTGGCGATCGAGCTCCGCACCAGCGCGCTCTGGTTGTAGACGAGCTCGAGCTTGACGCCCGCGGGGAGCAGCGGGCGGATCGCCGCGATCGCCGCGGTAACCGCCTGCTCGACCCGCACCGTGTTGCCGGTGGGCTGGCGGGAGACGTTGATCAGCGCCGCCGGCTGGCCGTTGCCCCGGGCGAGCTGAAAGAGGTCCTCCACCCCGTAGCCCACCCGGCCGAGGTCGGCGACGCGGAGCGGGCGATCGCCCACGCTCTTCACCACGAGCTGGCCGACTTGCTCGGGAGTGAAGGCAAGCCCCGAGACGATCACCCCGAACTGGCGGTACTCCTTGTCCACCCTTCCTGCGGCGACGAACTGGTTCGCGGCCGCAATCGCGTCGGCCACTTCCTGCACCCCGACCTTCTGCGCGATGATCCGCTCCGGGTCGAGCACCACGGACACTTCGCGAACCAGCCCGCCGGAAACATCCACCGCCCCGACGTCGGGCAGCCGCGCGAGCCGGGGCCGGATGATGAACTGGGCGAAATCCCGCAGCACGACGGGATCCCCACCGGTGAGCTCGTATTGCAGCATGGGAAAGACCGACGGGGTGAGCCGCTCCACGGCGATCTCGAGGCCCGCCGGCAGCTCGCCCTGGACCCCCGACACGCGGCCCTGCACCTGCTGCAGCGCATACTGCATGTCGGCGCCGGCGCGGAAATCGAGGTTGAGCTCGGTGCCACCGCGCACGGTGTGGCTGCGGATCCGGCGCAGGTCGATGACCCCGCTCACCGCTTCCTCGAGCGGGCGGGTGACCGCCACCACCATGTCGCGCGGCTCGAAGCTGGCGCCGCGGGCCAGCACGACGATGCGCGGGAAGATCGCTTCGGGATAGGCGCCCGCGGGCAGCACCAGCAGGGCGCGGACGCCCGCGGCGACCAGCAGCACCGCGCCGAGGTAGACCGCGGCCCGGTGCCGCTGGAAGAGCCCGGTCAGCTTCACGGTTTGGCGGGCTGGGCCGGAATCACCTTCATCCCGTCGCTCAAGCCGAAGGCCCCCGAGCTCACCACCCGCTCCCCCGGGCTCAGGCCGCGCAGGATCTCCGCGCGCCCGCCGCGGCGGATGCCGACGCCGACCGGGCGGGCATGCGCCACGGAGTCCGCACTGACCACGAACACGCTGAGGGAATCTCCCACCACGACCAGGGCGGAATCCGGAACGATCAGCGCCTGACGCTCTGCGCCGGTCACGATGCGGGCCGTGGCGGCGGCCCCGGGGCGCAGGGCGCCCAGCGGGTTAGGCACGCGAACGACCGCCTGGCCGGCATTGGTGAGCGAATCCACGGCGGGGGCCAGCGCGGCAACTTTGCCCGGGGCGCCGGTCGCGACGCCCTCGCTCAGCACCAGCGCAACCGCCCCGACCTTGAGGTGGGCCAGGTCGGCGGCGGGTACCTGCGCCAGGAGATCGAGCGTGGCGCTGTTGATCACCTCGATCAGCTCCTTCCCGGCGTCGACCCGCTCGCCGGGGTGCACCTCGACGCGCTGCACGGCTCCCGCGATGGGACTGGTAACCCGCGCCCGGGCGAGCAGTACCGCCGCGGCGTTGGCGGCCGCGCGGGCGCCGGTCGCCTCGGCGGCCTTCTCGTCCGCCTGGCGCTGGGACGTGATCCCCTGGCGAAAGAGCTCGCGCTGGCGCGCGGCATCGCGCTCGGCCAGCTCGGCCTGGGCCGCGAGCGTCCGCGCGCTGGTGACGAGCTCCGGAGCGTCGAGCTCGAGCAGCAGCGTGCCGCGGGTAACCCGCGCGCCCAGCTGGGCGTGCACCCGTCGCACCACGGCGGGAGCAGGCGCGGTGAGCAACGCGGAGCCGCCGGGCGTGGCGGTGAGCCGTCCCACGACGGTCACGACGTCGGTGATGGTGTCGGTGGCGATGACCGTCGTGGCGACAGGAACCCGCGGGATGAGCTCCGCTTCCTCCCCCCCACTGCGTTTGCAAGCAGCGCTCGGCAGCAGGGCAGTCAGCCCAGAGCCAAGCGCCCAGAGCCAATGGCCCTTCATTGCAGCCTCCCCAACAAAGCTCCCCATCGCGCGCGCGCCTCCTGAAACGCCACCAGGGCCGCCACGCCTTCCAGCACCACCTCGCGCTCGCTCCGCATGGCATCGAGCACTGGCAGGACACCGGTTTCTCCGGCCCGATAGGCGGCGACCGCGCGCAGCCTGAGCTCGCGGGCGGCGGGGACCAGACTATCCCTCGCGAAGCGGGCCCGGCGGGCGCTTTCCGCGAGCCGCACCTGAGCCTCGCTCACCGCGCGGGTCGCCTCCAGCCGGGTTTCCCGGGTTTCCGAGGCGGCGAGCTCCGCACGCGCGCGCGCGAGGGCGACTTCCGCCCCCGAGACGTGCCAGAGCGGAAGCGGCAAGGCGAGCCCGATCACGCCCAGGGTCTGGCCGGGCTGATCGGGATCGTCCCACTCGGCGCCCGCGGTGAGCGAGGGAATCGGCAGGCGAGCTCGCCGGGCACTGACGAGGTTCAGTGCGGCCGCGAGCGAGTCGGCAACCGCCGAGCGCACTACGGGAATGCTGTCCGAAGCGAAGGGAGCGGCGCTCTCGGTGAGGAGATCGGCATCGAGCGGGCCGGCCGGCACCGGCGGGGCGGATTCGGTCCAGCCGAGCGCGCGCCGCAGCGCCGCCTCGCTGGTGAGTGCCGCTTCTCTGGTTTCGGAGAGGAGCTGCTGGGCGCGCCGGGCATCCTGCGCCACCTGAGCGTACTCGAACTGGGAGATATCCCCCACGGACAGTCGTGCCCGGGCGATCCGGGTCAGCGAATCGCTGAAGCCGACCTGCTCCTCCACCAGGCGCAAGGTTTCAGCGCCGCCGAGCGCGCTGAAGAACGCGATGCGCACGTCCTGCACCAGCTCGGCCAGCGTCCCCACAGAATCCGCCTGAGCACGGCGGATGTCGGCGGCCGCGGCAGCTCGGTCGGCGCCGCGGGTGAGCAGCCAGGAGAGGGACTGAGCGACGAAAAAGTGCTGCCGCGGAGGGTCGCCGGTGTGCTCGTAGCTGACGTCCGGATTGGGCACCCGGCCGGCGAGGCTCCGCTGGGCTCGCGCTTCGGCAACGCCCGCGGCGGCGGCTCCGGGCCGGCCGCGGGCGAGCCGGGCCTGGCGCAGCGCGTCCTCCAGCGTGAGGGGGGTGGGAGGGCGAGCCGGCCCCTGGACCGCCACAACCATCAGCAGAGCAAGCCACATGAGCTCAGCGCCTCGGCTTCGGAGAGGAGGGGAAGGGGGAGAGCGAGGGGGAGAGTGCACCCGGACGGCATCCGCGTCAAATAGCGGCGCGCAGGCGACGCCTATGAAAAACTCCTGCCGGGCCGCTGCTGGCCTGGCAGGAGTTCTTCGACAACCGTCGTGCCGCCGCTGAGCTATGGCACCTTTTTGGCCGTATCGGGCTTGGCGAGAGGGATAGTGTTCACAATCGCCCCGTCAATCGCATCCACCAGGACCTGGCGTTTCCGGTGCTCGCCCGCGGGCTGAATCATGAAGACGTACAGCAGCTTGCCGCCGCGTTTGCGGGTTATTTCACCTTTCAGCACCGTGCCGTCAGGATATTGGGTCAGCGCGATATGCTGGGCGTCCAGCGGCTGAATCTTCGCCAGCGCGAGCAAGCCAGGCTTGTTCTCCTTGATGGTAATCGTTGCCTGGACCTTAGTGGTGTCCTGGACCTTCTTGTCATTGACGACCTTGATGGTGTCCTGCCCCGACCCGGCCGCGGCCAGCCCCAGGCTCAGCGCCGCAGCCAACACAATTGCTCTCATGTGACCTCCCCCATGCAAGACTACACGCTTCCGGCCTGCATCCTGGGTGACGCCCACCCGCAGGCCCCCGCCACAGGCCGATTCTAGGGCGCTTTTCGGGGCGGATTCTGCACCATAGCGGAATCCCTGTGGATCGTGTTCACGATCGAGCCGTCGATCGCGTTCACCAGGACGAGCTCGACACCCGGTACGCCCTTTTGCTTGATCTCGAAGGTGTAAATCAGCTCGCCGGAGCGCCGCTCGATCATGCCGCTCTGGACGACGCCCTCGGGGAACTTGGTTTGCGCGATGTGCTGGGCGTCGATCGGAATGAACTTGGCCTGGGCCAACAGCCCGGGAGTCGCCTCGGTGACCGTGACGAGGTTCTCCCGCCCCGACGGCTTAACCGAGCCGGAGGCCGCCGTTCCGGCCCTGGCTGCGGAGGCCGAATCCGCCGCTCGCGCCGCCGTGATGGAGTCAGCCACGCGGGCCGAATCGGCCGCCATTTCCGCCTGATCCCGTTTGGAGCAGCCTGCCGTGAGCACTCCCAGCGCTGCCACCAGAACCCTCGGATCCACCCGCATGGGGCACCTCCGGTGTATGAAATTGGGTCCGCCATTTATAGGACGCCGGGGCGGCGCGGGTTATCACACTGCGGTGAGGGGGTGAGAAGTAAGAGGTGAGGGGTGAGGGGGCTTTGCACCCTAAAGGGTAGCTGCACATAAAGGGAATAGGCTGCACATAAATCTCGCCCAAAGAACGAAGGCCCCCTTACTAGGGGGCCTTCATTACTTCAGGGCCTTTCCACAGGCTCCACCGTCGAACGAACATCGGACGCCCTACAGCGGGGTTTCCAAGGCCCCAAGCGTCTGGATGTTCGCCGACAATAATAACAAAAAATGGGATATAACCCAAGGGCTGTAGACGGTGGAGCCTGTGGGGATCGAACCCACGCTTCACGGTTTTGGAGACCGGCGTGCTGCCATTACACCAAGGCCCCCCAACTTTGCGGAGCGCCGGTCGCCTCGACCGGCCTTCCTAAAAGCCTCGCACGGTCGCCTGTGCGAGCCGCCTGCACCTATAATGGGGATATTGAAGCGAGTGCGCAAGTGGGGAGTTCAGGGCCACGTGGTCACGTCCCACAGTTACGGATTCAATAACACACGTCACAATATCAATCCGTACAAGAGAGCCAGCCCCTTACGCACCGCCAGCGACGATACTTCAGGTCGTGAACGCCCTCCGAGACCGGGGTCTGACCACGCCGATCAATGCCGACGTCCTGCTGCGTGCCGGGATCACTGACCGCCCGTGCCCGGGGATTCCTCCAATAATATACACCACTCCGAGCGAGCCTTGTCGAATCGATTCCGAGCCTCATCAGCTGACCAGGCGAAGACCCCTATATGGATCGGCGACTCGTCTGGCGCCACTGCCAGCCAGCCACCGTTCTGGCAGCGGCGAAGGACAGGGGGAATTTGTCCGAACACTGCAAGAACGCTCTGCATTGACGATACCTTGATAAGAAGACAGAGACACGATAGCTACGCCTTCGGTCTCTGTCAAGTAAGTCATTATTATAAAATAGGTTAACGGCGCTGTGTAACACTCGAAAGTATGGGGTTGAACTTGGACGACATCTCGTTATCTTGGTACTGTAACGTGTAACCTGAACCAAGGAGTGGTACAATGCCAATCCGTACAGGAGAGCCAGCCCCTTACGCACCGCCAGCGACGATACTTCAGGTCGTGAACGCCCTCCGAGACCGGGGCCTGACCACGCCGATCAATGCCGACGTCCTGCTGCGTGCCGGGATCACTGAAAGTTTGGTCCCCCGCACGCTCCGCAGTCTCGTTGGTTTGGAGCTAATCGACGGAGAGGGTCGCCTAACTCCGGCGATGGAAGCTCTTCGGCGCGCTCCGTCGTCGGACTTCCAAGCCCGTTTGGAAGAACATGTGCGCGCTGTGTACTCGGAAGTTTTCCAGTTTACGGACCCCGCAAAGGACGACCCCAAGCGCATTGCTGACGCCTTCAGGGTATACGAACCGATCGGTCAGCGCGCACGGATGGTGACTCTCTTCTTAGGTCTCTGTGAAGCAGCCGGGATAATTCCCCCGAACATGGCTCGGAAATCGGCGACTACAACTTCGGGCTCATCAGCGCGAAAGGTATTGTCCGCCCCTGGGGCGGCCGGACGATCGAAACCAGAGAAGCAAGCCCCTGCGACACTTGCACCGAATGCTCCGGGTTTGCCGCCCGCGTTAGGCGGCTTCTTGGCAAGCATTCCGACAGATGGTGCGGGATGGACGCGAGCGGAGCGGGATCGATGGCTCGAACTCTTCGGGGCCGTTCTCGACTACGCGATTCCTATCCGTGAGCCGGTCG
>DASYTT010000163.1:0-6178 GCA_036002045.1 Gemmatimonadales bacterium | reverse complement strand
GCCGGCGTGGCGCTGGTAGAATCCTCGGCCCCGCTGTGGACCCAGGAATCCGGCTGGCAGCTCGGCGCCATCCCGCAGGTGACCATCGGGACGGCTGATGGACCCGAGGAGTATCAGCTCAGCTGGATCTGGGATGCCCTCGTCCTCAAATCGGGCTTCATCGTCGTAGGAAACGCCGGCTCCCAGGAGCTTCGCTTCTACGACTCACTAGGTAGCTTCGTTCGCAAGGCGGGGCGCAAAGGTCAAGGTCCCGGAGAGTTTGGTCCTCTTTCAGATATGCGAATGTGGCGCCTGCCTGGCGGCGTGCTCGCCGTGCGGGATGCTCCCCAGCGAATCAACCTGTTTGATACCGTCGGTGCGTTTCTCAAGACGGTCACCCTCGAGCTTCCCACCAGCGCTGCCCGTCCGAGCATGGTTGGCAGCTTCGCGGACGGGACTCTCTTGGTGGCGGCATATGAGCCCGACGACGGACCGCCTGGACAGGTCGTGCGGTCCGCCGTCCGCTACTTGCGCTACAGCCCGACCGGGACGCAACTGGCGCTCCTGGCTCGGGTGGCGTCGGCCCCTCGCTACGTCCATCAGGAAGGGAACGTCATACACTACCCCTACCTTCCCTTCAGCGTGGAGCCGGCCATCGCGGCCGATAGCACTACAGTTCTGCTGCTACGGGACGGTGATGCCGAGCTTGAGCGGCTCGATCAGAATGGACGCGTCATCGGGCGGATTCGGTGGGAGCCCGAGCGTCGGCGCGTCACGGCGGCGCTGTACCAGCGGTATGTGTCCGCGGACCTCGCGCAGACCAGCAACCCCGACCAAAAGCGCCTCTACGAGACCTTCTACAAGCTTTCCCTGCCGCTGCCCGATCTGGTTCCCGCCTATCGGGATCTCTATGTAGACGAGACTCGGCATATCTGGGTGGAGCGGTATCGGCTGCCGTGGGAAACGGAACGAGTCTGGGATGTGCTCGAGCCGAGCGGTCGCTGGCTGGGTGCGGTGACGCTACCAGGGAGGTTCTGGCTCCATCGAGCCGGTGAGCGGTATCTGCTCGGAACTCACATGGACAGCCTCGACGTGGAGCGGGTCCAACTGTATCCCTTGTCGCGGACGTCGCGATAGCCGCCAGCACAAAGCCCGAGCATAAGACCGGTCGAATGGTCAGGAGATCGGGCGGGAGCGATTCCCCGGTGCGCCGGAGCGCGAGCTCTTGTTGCGATTGGCAGCGCTCCGACTCGGTGAGGAGCTGGTGCAGCAGGCGTACGGCTGGTCCCCGGACCAGGATGGCAGCTGACTCGCTTCCCGAACCGGTGCGGGTCGCTCTCGAGTTCACACGATACTCGAGCAGCAGTTACCTCTGGGTCCGCTCGGTGCAGGCCGACACCGGACTCTAGCGGCGCGTGTTCGAGATCTTCGACCTCGAGGGACGGTTCCTGGGAGAGGTCCGACCAGGGCGGCGTACCGTATATCGTGCGGGCGCGGATCGAGCGATAAGACCCTTGGCTTTCAGATGACCCTGTGGCTCACCCCATCGGGCTCGTCAACCTTGACCTTCAACCCACCGCTCGAGGCGCTCGAGTTCCTCCTCGTCAACCACGCCGAGGAGCCACTGGAGCGCGGCACGCAACTCGGTGAACACCTTGATCCGGATCCGGGTCGCCTCGGCTAATACCTGCGCAAGATTCGCCGATCGATGGACCGCCGAGGCGCTCGCGACCAGGATGCCCCACTGCACATCGCCCAGCTCCCCGGCGTGGGAGCGGAAGAAGTCGACGGCCCCCTCGAGCACGCCCAGCTCATAATCCGAAGGCAATTCCCGGCGGTCGCTCAGCACGTGCCGTAGAGATCCGTTCGTCGCAGCCAGCGCGGCTCGCACCTCACGCTCCCAGTCCTCGTAGGCCAGGGAGCCCTGGGTCTGGAAGAGGACGATCCCGCTCGGCCCGTCAATTCGCATCGGCGCGACCCGCTCGAAGGGATTCGCCCCTATAAGATCTCATAGGGGTCGAAAGTGCGGTTCCCCAGCAGGATAGCGGCTTCGACTGTTGCGCTGCAAATTCGCTGGGTCCTCCCACTCCCTAACCCGTCACGCTGGAGTCTGAGCCATGGCCTTGCCCGCCCGCAACCATCGGATTTCGCTCGATGCTGGCGCTGCGATAACCCGCCGCTATCGCGAAGGTGCCGGACCGAACCCGATGAAGGCCGGTGCCTTCCACGCCACTCAGGTGCGCGAGCTGCTGGACCAACCCGGCTGCGTAGCTCTCCGGATTTATTACGGCCGGCAGGATAATGGGGATCCCGCCTTTGTGCTGGTCGGGATCGACGCCAACGACAAGGAGCTCACCGGAGGGATCATGCTGGAGGTCTGTTTCCTCTGCCCGCCCTTCTGCGGTGACGGCAGTGCGCTGAACGGCTAGCGTGAAGATCCCGTGGATCGTTTACGCCGGGGCCGGCTCCCACGCCCTGCCGCTGCTGGTCGCGGCGGCACGGCGTGCCGCGCTGGGCCCGGCGCGCACCTGGGTCCTGGTCTGGTGCGGCTTCCTGGTTGCGATGAGCGGATTGAGCCTCTTCCTGGCGCTCAAGGGCCTGAACAACCACTGGCTTCACTACGTGGTAACGCCGATTGCGGCGGGGCTGGTCCTCTGGGCGCTGGCCTGGTGGCAGCCAGCGCCCTGGCCGAGGCTCGCCATTCGGCTGCTGATTCCGCTGATCTGCTTGGCATGGCTGCCCATCGTGCTGCTGATCGAGGACACCCAGACCTTCAGCCAGCTAGGCGAACCGTTTGTAGGGCTCGTCATTATGTCCGCTGCGATCTACACACTGGTGGCGCGGGCGCTGCGCGAAACACAAAGCGTATCCAGTCAGGATTGGTTCTGGATTGCGGTAGGCATCGCGATCTACCATGGAGTTGTCGTCGCATTGCAGCCGGCTTCTCTCAAGCTGCTGGGCCGGCACCCTCACCTCGTGGTGCGCGCGTTACAGGTCAAGGCCCTTGTCGAGATCCTTGCCTTCCTTGCCATCTCCTGGGGGATAGTCCGCCCCGGATCACTCCTCCGCAGCGGCGGTCGGCGGCCCGCGGGCCGGCTCGGCTCCTCGGGAACTTCTCCGCGCCCTTCCAGCCCTTTGCCAAGGAGCTGGGAGTGAAGCAACCCACCTCGCAGGGTCAGGCATGACAAGGGATTAGCCCGACGTTCCGGCGGACCCCTATAAGATCTTATAGGGGCCCATATATAAGGACAGGCCCTTCCTCTTGCCGCCTCGGGTCCCGGGAGGCATCGTTGCGATTACATGTCGGACAACGCCCAGGCCCTCTGGTGGGTGTTCATCCTCGGCGC
This sequence comes from Gemmatimonadales bacterium, assembly GCA_036002045.1. GTDB lineage: Bacteria > Gemmatimonadota > Gemmatimonadetes > Gemmatimonadales > GWC2-71-9 > JABFSM01. Next base: position 2,852 of record DASYTT010000163.1, on the reverse strand, counting down.
CCTGACCTCGTTCATCCTGGTGGCCGCCGTGGTGGCTTCGCTGGTCATCTCGCAGCGTCGCTACATGAAGCTGCGCCGCAGCCAGGCCTGGCGGGTGCTCGAGGCGCAGGAAGAGGAGCGGGCGTGGGTTTCCCGGGAAGTACACGACGACGCAGTACAGCGACTCATGCTGATGGGCCGGGCCTGCAGCGATTCGAGTGGCGCGGTCGCGGCCCTCGCTCCCCTGGAAGCCAAGCGGCTGGACGCGCTGCAGGCCGAGCTGCAGGACCTGAGCGTTTTCCTTCGCGGCCTGGCGCACCGGCTGCATCCCGCACTGATCGACAAGGGCGGCCTGCGCGCCGCGCTGCGCGGACTGGTTGACGAGCTGGAGCGCGGTTACGGGCTCAAGGTGTCTCTGAGCCTGCCGGAAGGGGAAGCGCCGCTAGGCCTTCCTCCGCAGCGCGAGCTGGTGCTCTTCCGGATCGCGCAGGAGGCGCTACACAACGTGGTCAAGCACTCCCAGGTGCTGAGCGCGGACCTTAACCTGGCCGGCAACGGCGACCGGATTCAGCTCACGGTGACGGATCGGGGTTGCGGCTTCGATCCGGAGAGACCGCGCGTCGGATCCGGCATCGGGCTGATCAGCATCAACGAGCGGGCGTACCTCGCGGAGGGCCAAGTGGAGATCCTCTCCGCGCCGGGCGAAGGCACCACGGTGCGTGCCTGGCTTCCCCTGGACAGTGGCGGAGCCGTATGAGCGAGCGGGCCAAGCTCCTTCTGGTCGACGACCATCACCTCGTGCTGGAGGGGTTCCGGCTCGAGCTGACGGACGAGTTCGACATAGTGGGCATGCTGGCGACCGGCGCGGAGGTGACGGCGGCCTGCTGCCGCTTGCGTCCCGAAGTGGTGCTGCTCGACTTGAGCCTCCCCGACGTGAGCGGGCTCGAGGTGATCACCGACCTGAAGGAGGCCAGCCCCAAGACCCGGGTCCTGGTGGTCACCATGCACAACGACCGGGTGCTGGCCGACGCGGCGCTGCAGGCCGGAGCCATGGGCTTCATCCCGAAGGACGCGGAGGTCGCGGAGCTCAAATGCGCGATTCGGGAGGTGCTGCAGGGGCATCACTACCTGTCGCCACTCGTCGGCAAGCGGCCCCCGCAATACTCAGCGATGAATCTTGGCTATGATCTGGCGCGGCTCACGCCGCGGCAACAGCAGATCGTCCGGCTGCTGGGAGACGGCAAGAGCACGGCGCGCATCGCGGAGGAGCTGCACGTGAGCCCCAACACCATCACTTTCCACCGCGTGCGGATCCGCAAGGCGCTCGGCATCCCGTCGGAATGGGCGCTGATGCGCTACGCGATGGTGGTGCGGATGAGCGAGGAGGAGGGGCAGCGCCAGTGAGAGTGCGTTAGCAGGTCGCCGGAGCGCTGGTCCGCAACATCTGACCGTCGGGGCCCAGGCGCTCGAGCCGGTAGCGCACCGCGTCGGGCTGCCGGCGCCAGCGAACCCGCCAGAGATAGCCTTCCTGCTTCCAGCCGGCGGCGTGGACCTCGAGAAAGCCGTCCCCATCGGTCGCGACCGGCTTCCCGTCCCCGCCCTCGACCACGAGCTGGAGAAAGACCGAGTCGCGGGGAAACACGTCGCCCGGTCCCAGGTCGTATACGTCCCCCGCAAGCCGTCCCGCGTCACAGCGCAGGGTGACGCGGAGTTTCGGATGCTTCGGCGGTCCGATCGCCTGCGGCATGATTGCGGACGCGGGCCCGGGATAGGCGGTGATGGGCCCCGACAATAGCGCCTCGCTAGCTGAGCCATCCTCTACGATGGACGTGGATGTCTATCGTATCGCCACGCGGCATATGGTCCGTGCTGCGCTACATAATGGAGGAACACCTGCACACACTCGACCCCTTCGAATCTCTCAGGCGTACCTTGCGGGCGAGCCAGGGACCTGCCGGTCGGACTCGGCCCCAGCTGAATCAATGGATGCGGCTAGATTGATGGCCAGACGCTTAGCCTCTGACGGCGGAAGGATGGCCCTCACCACAACGTAGCCGTCGGCCTTGAAGCTCAGGCAGGCCTCACCGCGCCGCATGCCCCGAGCCTACGGCACGCCGCGGTTGCGCAGCCCCTCGACCACGCCCACGGCAATCATCACGGCACCACCTCCAAGCGCGGCTGCGCGTGGGAGGTACCGCGCTGCAGACGCACCCACCGACAAACCAGCCCATGCCAGAACGCCGCTTGCAAGGCCCAGCACCGCGGCCGAGCCCCAAACGGGGAAGCCGAGCGCGCCGAGACCCACACCGGCAACGAGGTTATCGAGGCTCAGGACTACCGGCAGGCCAAGTACCCAGCGGGCCTGCCGCTCATCACCTTCCGGCAACCGCGCCACCACGACCATATATATGCCATAAAGACAAAGCACCAATGGACCGAGCCAATCTGTCCACGCGCTGACGCGGTCGACCAATAGGCGTCCAATCGCAAACCCCGCGAGCGGCGAGAGGCCATCGCATAACCCGAACGCAACCGCGATGGCCAGCCGCCGACGGAACGGCAAGCGCAAGAGCCCCAGCCCCAGCGAGACGCGGAAGCTGTCGAGTCCGAGGGCCAGACCTAACAGCAGAATCGCGAGCATCAGAGGGAGTAGATATACACGGTGCTCCCACCGCCAATTACGACCCGGTTGCCGTAGATCGCCGGACCCAGGATCCAGATGTAACCCCCCGGCGCGGGGAGTCCCGGCGCGGTCCAAAGCGCGTTACCCGTCGCGGCGTCGAACGCGTACATCGCCGGCTTACTGGTGGAAACGAAGACCACATCGTTCACGACCGCCGGCGAGCTCAACCCCACCTCATATTGAGTCGAGT
>DASYTT010000162.1:0-13911 GCA_036002045.1 Gemmatimonadales bacterium | reverse complement strand
GCTCCTCGGCACGGCGCTCGGACCGGTCGGCCTCCTCGCGCCGGCGAGTCAGCTCGCGCTCTGCCTCCTCGCGGTGTCGCAATACTTCCATCTTGCCCTCGAGGATCGCCGCGGCCTTCGCCTGCTCCCGTTCCTGAGCCGCGGTCTGCAGCGTGGCCAGCGCCTTACTTTCTGCGTCGGCGAGGAGTGCTGCGGCATCCCGGCGGCGGGCGCGCAGGTAGAAGCGGGAAATGAGGAGAGCGAGTAGCACTCCAGCTGCGAGCCCCCCGAGGGCGGGGAGCAGGTCGATGGCGCTCATGAAGTAACTCCGCACGCAGCCGCTAGGAAGGCCGCGGGAAGGTCGGGTTTGGGAGCTACGCTCCCTTGGGGCTCCCGCCGCTGCCGCGTTTCGTCGCGGGCACCAAGCGGGTTAGCCGATCGGTCATCCCACGAAGGCGCGCGGCCTGCAGGGCATCGCCTTCCCGGGCCTGAAACAACTCGTCGGTAATCGCCAGGCCTGCCAGCAGCGCCACGCGGTGCGCATCCGCATTGGGAATCGAGCTCCGGATGCGCGCGAGCACACTGTCGAAATACTCGGCTACCTGGCGGGTATACTCGGGCTTGTGCTCCGAGCTGACGGTCAGCTCGATCCCACCCAGAGCGATCCGAACCGAATGTCTTGGCGCACTCATGCGGCGTCGGTCCCGCGATCCTCGATGAAGCGGAGGCGGGTGCGGAGCTGTTCCACCTGCTCCCGGGCCGCCGCAATACGCTGTCGCAAGAGCTGATTCTCCCCTTCCAGCAATGCCAGGCGTTGCCGAGCCTGGGAGAGATCTGCCACTCCGAGACCCATGCGACCCTTGGGCGCGCCGGCTTCGGCGGGCTTGCCGGCGCGAGCGCGCCATCCGGCAAGCTCCTCCTCGACGGCGCGGAGCAGGCGTTCGAGCTCCTCGAGGGGCTCGCGATCAGGCCGTTCGTACGGTGACGTCAAGCGCCTTTCCCAGCGTGGCGAGTACCCGTTTGATCGCCTCATCCACTTCGGCGTCGCGCAGGGTGCGATCCCGCCCTCGCAACACCAGCCGGAGCGCGACGCTGCGCCGCCCCTCCGGAAGCCCCTTGCCGCGGTATTCGTCAACCACGCGGACGGTCTCGAGCAGCTCTCCCGCGGTGTCGCGTACCAGCGCTTCGACATCGGCCACGGCGACACCCTCGCGCAACAACAAGGCGAGGTCTCGGGTCGCCGCGGGCACGGCCGGCAGCCGCTGGTACCGCGGAGTTTCCCGCGGAGCCGGATCGATTTCGACTTCGAGCCCGAAGAGAGGTGCCGCCCAGGGCGGTGCGTCGGCCCGCAGCGGCGCGGCGCGCCCGACCTGCCGACCGTCGGGCATCCTGGCGATCCAACCGCCCTCATCAACTTGCATCGAAGCCAGGGGATTCGCCAGAGAGACGGTGCGCTCGAAGAGGCCCTTGAGATCCCAGTGATCGCAGTCGGGCGTCGCGCCCCCATCCGACCAGTGCGCAGGTGAGCGGGCGCCGGAGATCACTGCACCGATGTGGGTGGATTCCTCGGGACGGCCGTCCATGCCGCCGGGCCGGAAGACGGTCCCGATCTCGAACAACCGAATGTCGCGGACCTGGTTGGCCCAGTTGGACTCCGTCTGGCGGATCAGGCCGGGGAGCAAGCTGCCGCGGAGGAAGCCGTGCTCCGATGAGATCGGATTGAGCACGCGAACCTGGCGGGCGGGCGAGTCCTCCGGGCCCACGGCGAGCAGGATCGCCTCGTACAAGCCTTCAGCGACCAGGTGACGCCGCACTGCGGTGGCCGCGACTTCGCTCGGCGCGTCGGTCTGATTGCCGGCGCGGAACGGGCGGAGCTCGTCTGGAAAGCTCTGATAGCCGTGGATGCGCCCGATTTCCTCGATCAGGTCAATTTCTTCTCTGAGGTCGGGACGCCAGCCGGGCGCATCTACGGCCAGACGACCTTCTCCCGGCTTGGAGACGACCGTCGCCCCGACCGCCAAGAGGCAACGCTCCAGCTCGGCGACCGGCAGCTCCACGCCGAGGACCTGAGCCACGCGGGCGGTGCGCACGAAGATTCGCGGCGGGTTAGCGGGTTCCGGCCAGAGATCCAGTAATTCCTGGTCGAGGACTCCGCCGGCCGTGGCCAGTACGATGTCGATGCAGCGGCGGAGCGCGTCGGGGAGACCCCAGAGATCCGTGCCACGCTCGAAGCGCTGACTCGCCTCGGTGAGGATCCCGAGCGCTTTGCGGGCCTGCCGGAGCGGGCCGGGATGCCACCAGGCGGCCTCCAGAAAAATGTCGGTGGTGGCCTCGCTGACTTCGCTCGCCAGGCCACCCATCACCCCACCGATCCCGGAGATTCCCGCCGCGTCCGCCACCACCGTCGTCCCCTCGGGCAGCCCGCGCTCGACATTGTCGAGCGTGACGAGGCGCTCGCCCGGCGCCGACCGGCGCACGATGAGGGCGGGGCCCGCGATCCGCGCGACGTCGTAGGCGTGCAGCGGCTGGCCGAGCTCCAGCATCACGTAATTGGTGGCGTCGACCACGTTGCTGAGACTGCGCTGACCGACGGCCTCGAGCCTTTGGCGCAGCCAGTCCGGCGAGCGGCCGATCTTGACTCCCCGGATCACCGCCCCGGTGAATCGCGCGCACGCCGCGCCGGGCTCGATCGTCACCGTGACGCCCCCCACTGCGCCGGTCGAGCCCGTGGCGGGAGGCACGACCGGATAGACGATCTTAGCGCCGGGGATTTCCGGCAAACGGAACGTGGTCTGGTAGGCGGCGGCCAGCTCCCGGGCAACGCCCTTATGACCCAGCAGGTCGGGGCGCATCGGGGAGACATCGAGCTCGAAGCGGTCGTCTTCAAGTCCCAGCGCGGCGAGAAACGAGCTGCCCGGAGCCGCCTCGGTATCGAGGGTCATGATCCCCTCGTGCTCGTCACCCAGGCCCAGCTCCCGCATCGAGCACAGCATGCCTTCGGAGCTCTCCCCCCGGATCTTGCGGCGCTCCAGCTTGATGCCGCCAGGCAGCGAGGCACCGACCGGGGCAAAGGGATACTTGCGGCCGACCTCGACGTTGCTCGCGCCGCAGACGACCTGGCGGCTGGTCGGCCCGCCGGCATCCACGACGCAGAGTCGCAGTCGATCCGCGTTAGGATGCGGTCGTACCTCCTCGACCAGGCCAATCACGACGTCGCCGAGCTCCGCATGGAGCGGGGTCACCGCGTCGACCGGGGCGCCGAGCATGACCAGCCGCTCGACCACGTCCCGGGTGTCGAGCGGGCGGCGCAGGAAGGCCTCAAGCCAGCGGCGGGAGACCTTCATGCCGGCGCTTGCCCCGCAACCTGGTGGAGGAATCGCATGTCGCCGCCGTAGAGCAGCCGGATATCCGGAATGCCATAGCGCTGTTGCGCGCTCCGCCCCGGCCCGAGCCCGAAGGCCCAGCCGGTGTAGCGCTCCGCATCGACCCCGCAATTCTCCAGCACCTTCGGGTGGACCATGCCGCAGCCCAAGAGCTCCATCCAGCCGGTCTGCTTACAAGCCGGGCAGCCGGAGCCGTGGCAGATCTGGCACTCCACGTCCAGCTCGCCCGAGGGCTCGGTGAACGGGAAGTACGAGGGGCGGAAGCGCACCTTGGTCGCCGGCGCGAAGAACCGGCGGGCAAAGTGGGTGAGGGTGGCCTTGAGGTCGACCAGGCTGATCCCCTCGTCCACCGCGAGTCCTTCGATCTGGGCAAACGCCGGCGCGTGCGAAGCGTCCCAGGGGTCATTGCGATAGACCATCCCGGGGATGACGACGCGGTAGGGCGGCGGGCCGGCCTGCATGACCCGGATCTGCACGGGCGAGGTGTGGGTCCTGAGTAGCACCCGCCCCTCATCCCTTTCCCCCTGCCGCACTGCCGCACCGCCGCTCTGCCGCACCTCTAAGTACAGGGTGTCGTGCATGTCCAGCGCGGGATGGTCCGCGGGAAAGTTCAGCGCCCCGAAGTTGTACCACTCGGTTTCCGCCTCGGGACCCACGGCAACCGCGAAGCCCAGCTCGCGAAAGATCTCTACGATCTCGTCGACGACCCGGGTCACGGGATGAAGCGCGCCGAGCCAGCGACCCCGGCCGGGCATGCTGAGATCGAGGGCAGTGCGCCCGGCGCTGGCAGTGACCGCCGCGAGCTCCGCTTCCCGCGCGGCGAAGCCGGCTTCGAAGGCCTCCTTGAGGCGGTTGGCCTCGGCGCCAAACCGCTTGCGTTCTTCGGGAGTGAAAGTCGGGAGCGCACGGAGCGCGAAGGTCAGCGCGCCCTGTTTGCGCCCGAGGACGGCGATGCGTTCCGCATGGAGCGCCGCGGCATCGAGCTTTCCGATGGCGGCAAGGCGGGGAAGCAGCGCATCGAGCTGTGGGTAGCCGGTTGGATCTATCATTACGATTGGCGATGGGCTATTGGTCATTGGCTATTGGCTATTGGAGAACAGCGCTTCCGAAAGGCTTCTTAACCAATAGCCAATAGCCCATAGCCCATAGCCCTCTACGCAGCCTTACTCTTCGCAATCTCCGCGATCCTCGCAAACGCCTCCGCATCGTGCACCGCGAGATCCGCGAGCACCTTGCGGTTGATCTCGACCCCGGCCAGGCGCAGGCCCGCCATGAGCCGGCTGTAGCTCAAGTCGTGCAGCCGGGCGGCGGCGTTGATCCGGGTGATCCACAGGGTGCGGAAGTCACCCTTCTTCTTGCGGCGATCGCGATAGGCGTAGCGCATGCCTTTCTCGACATTTTCCTTGGCCGCCTTGTAGAGCTTGCTCCGGGCCTGGAAGCCGCCCTTGGCGGCCTTCATGATTTTCTTCTTGCGGGCGTGGTGCGGCACGCCGCTCTTGACGCGAGGCATGGTCGGCTCCTCTCTAAGCCTGCAACAGCCGGTTCACGCGCCGGAAATCCGCGGAGCTCACCAGCGTGGCTTTGCCGAGCTGGTTTTTCCGTTTGCGCGTCTTCTTGGTCAGGATGTGCCGCTTGTTGGCCCGGCCCCGTTTGAGCTTGCCGCTCCCGGTGCGGGTAAAGCGCTTCATGGCGGCGCGCTTGGTCTTCATTTTCGGCATCGCAATCTCTCTCCCACGCGCTATTTCGGCGCGATCACCATCGTCATGTTCTTGCCCTCGAGCCGCGCATCGAACTCGATTTTGCCGATATCGGCGAGGGCCGCGGCTACCCGATCGAGCACTGCCTTGCCCAGATCGATCCGCGCCATCTGCCGGCCGCGGAACATCATCGTCACCTTCACCTTGTTCCCTTCCCCTAGAAACTCGCGCATGTGGCGCGTCTTGAAGTCGAAGTCGTGGTCGTCGATTCCGGGGCGGAACTTGACCTCCTTGATATCGATCACGTGCTGCTTCTTCTTCGCCGCACGCGCGGCCTTCGCCTCTTCGAACTTGTATTTTCCGTAGTCCATGATCTTGACCACGGGAGGCCGGGCCGTCGGGGCGACTTCCACCAGGTCGAGACCCCGAGCTTCCGCGGCCGCAAGCGCATCTTCGATCGACAGCACTCCCAACTGTTCGCCGGCATCCGAAATCACCCGGACCGGGCTGATCCGGATCATCCGATTGACGCGGGTCCGGCGTTCTCGCTCGTTTGTGCTCAGTGGCAACCTCCGGTTGACGGAACAAAAAAACACCCTGGCGAGGGGTGTTCCGGAATGCTCAGACGTGGTTCCACTGGGAACCGAAGGAGCGATCGGGAACCCGTTCGCCGCGCTGCTGGCTCAGGGTGGAGAGCTGCTAGGCTCTCGCTTCCAAGTGGGGCAATACTAATCGGTTAAGGAGAAAGGGTCAACGCGGGGACAACTGGCTTGACCTGCCAGTGGGACCTCGGGGGCCCCAGCGGAGAGGTCTGTCTCCACTCAGAGGGTTGCACTGAGTTTACGCCGGATCCTCCCTCGCTCAGCTTCGCCGGCCTGGTGACCTCGGCAGCGACCGGCGAGCCGCTTGCCGGAGTGGCCGTGCGGATCGAAGCACCTGCGCGCGCCTCGAGCGCCTCGACCGTAACCGACTCCGCCGGCCGATATTGGAGCTACGGGCTCCCCGACCCAAAGGCTGGGAACTGCGCGGGACTTTCCGTGAGCTTCAGCAAAGCAGGCTATGAGCCGCTCCGGGTAACCGATTTCCCCCAGCTCACCTGTGGGCCGGTCGTCTCCCAACTGAACGCGAGCCTCACGCCGACGTCCTGAACCTAGCGGGCCTCGGTTTCCTGCCCATAGATTGCGCGTCGCCGTAGGAGGCTCCTCGTGCTGCGACGCGCATTCCTCGACCTCGCCCGCTACGCGGCGCTCGCCGCGGCGATCCCCAACGACTGGCGGGTGCGCTTGCGCCCGCGCTTCGCCGACGATCCGTTCACCCTGGGCGTGGCATCGGGAGATCCCACCGCCACCAGCGTGACATTATGGACGCGACTCGCACCGCGGCCGCTGGACCCCGACGGCGGCCTGGGCGGCCAGCGCGTCGCAGTGTCGTGGGAGCTGGCCACCGACGAGAACTTCACTACCGTCGTACGGCAGGGACGGGCGACCGCTGCGCCCGAGCTCGGCAACAGCGTCCACGTCGACCTTGAGGGACTCGAGCCGGGCCGCTGGTATTCCTACCGCTTCCGCTCGGGCGACGCGGTGAGCCCGGTCGGCCGCACGCGAACCGCTCCCTCCGATTCCGTCACCGTGCCGCTTCGTCTCGGCGTGGCCAACTGCCAGCACTACGAAGAGGGCCTCTTCACCGCGTTTCGGCACCTGGCCGAGGAAGAGCTCGATCTGGTCAGTCACCTCGGCGACTACATCTACGAATACTCGCCGATCGAGGGCCGGGTGCGTCGGCACGCGAATCCGGAAATCCAGAGCCTCGCGGACTATCGCATCCGCTATGCGCAATACAAGACAGATCTCGAGCTGCGCCGCGCCCATGAGCGCTTTCCCTGGATCGTGACCTGGGACGATCACGAGTTCGACAACGATTACGCCGGACTGACCGGCGAGAACGTGATGGAATCGGACGAGCAGATGCGCCAGCGGCGCGCCAATGCGTACCAGGCCTGGTGGGAGAATCAGCCGGTGCGCGTCCCGCGAGCCCGCTCCTGGGCCGATCTCACCATTCGCCGGGCGTTCTCCTGGGGCCGGTTGGCCCGCTTCTGGGTGCTAGACACGCGACAATATCGGAGCGACCAGACCTGCGGCGGCTACAGCGGGATTGTGCCGTGCGGCCTTTGGAGCGACCCCGCCCGCACGCTGCTCGGCAACGAGCAGGAACGCTGGCTTTCTCAGGGACTCGCGGCCAGCCGCGCACGCTGGCAGGTGCTGGCGCAACAGGTGATGCTGGCTCCATTCGACGACCTGCCCGGCGCGCAAACCCGGGTTGCGATGGACAAGTGGAGCGGGTATCCGGTGGCGCGCGACCGTCTGCTCCGGACGCTCGCTCAGGCGGCGCCGAACCGCGCGGTGGTGCTCACCGGCGACATCCATTCCAACTGGGTCAACGAGATCCGGGCCGGCTTTGCACGCCCCGACACTCCGACCGTCGCGGCGGAGTTTGTGGGTACCAGTATTTCGTCGGGTGGCGACGGTGCGGACCAATGGGCGGGAGTCAACCAGCGAACCCGCGCGGAAAACCCGCACCTCAAGTGGCAGAACTCTCGACGGGGCTACTTCACCTGCAGCGTCACGCCGGACGAGTGGCGCACCAGCTTCCGCACGGTTCCCTTCGTGACGCGGCCGGACGCGCCCGTTACAACCGCCACTGCCTGGCGAGTCGAGTGGGGCCGGCCGGGGATTGAGCCGACTTGATCCTTCCCGTCCATATGGGCCAGGAGGAGCTGGGACAGCTCCTCGCCATCCTTTACAGCCTGGGGCCGAGGCTATGCCTCGAGTGGGGCAGCGGGGGCAGTACTCGCGCGCTGCTCGAGGCACGGCCCCTGATTGAGCGGCTCGTTTCCATCGAGCACGATCGCCACTGGTACGACAAGGTCGCGGCTTCCGTCCTCGATCCGCGGCTCGAGCTGCACTACGTGCCGCCGAGCGAGCCTCCGCCGCCACGCTCGTTCTGGAAACGGAAGCTGCAGGCCTGGGACGCCCGCGCGGAACACGAGCCCGCGATCCTCGCCGACTACGTCGCGTTCCCGGCGACGCTCGGAACCCGTTTTGATTTTGTGCTGGTAGACGGGCGCGCGCGGCGCTTCTGTCTCACGGCGGGATGGGAGTTGCTGCGGCCGGGCGGCGCGCTGGTGCTGCACGACGCCCAGCGGCGCGAATATCAGGACGTTCTCTTCTCGCTGGGCCCACCACTCTTGCTCGAACCCTGGCGGCGGGGCCAGCTCGCCCTGCTCCGCAAGCCCGTGACCTACCAGGCCACGCCGTAATCCTCCCCGTGGTGGCTCGAGCCGCCCCACAGGGTCCCGTGCTTCCGGTCGAAGAAGATCGCGTTGATCGGACCGGAAGTGCGCTGCTCGAATTCCAGCGTGTACCCCATGCGGCGCAAATCGGCGCGCACCCAGTCCGGCATCGCCTCGGCGAGCAGCATCCGGCCCGGCCGCGCCGAGTGGTTCCCGAATGACGAGCGCATCTGGTAGGAGTTCATGTTGGGCGCTTCGACTGCCTGCTGCGGCGTCATGCCGAATTCGACCATGTTGAGGAAGAACTGGAGCAGGTTCTGGTCCTGGCTGTCCCCGCCCTGGACCGCGAAGGAGAGGTAGGGCTGTCCCTCCTTCAAGGCCAGGGTCGGCGTGAGAGTAACCCGCGGCCGCTTGCCGGGCTCGAGCACGTTGTAGGGGCCGTCGGCCGGATCGAGCACGAAGCTCTGCATCCGCTGGCTTAAGCCCACTCCCGTCTTCCCCGCGATGACCGCGGGTATCCAGCCACCGCTCGGGGTGATCGACACGACCCAGCCTTCCTCGTCCGCAGCCTGGATCGACGTAGTCCCGCGGTTGAAGGCTTCCTTGAAATCTGTGTCATCTGTGGGTGGGATTGGCTCTCCGCCAGTGGCCGGCGCTGTGACGGGTCCCTTCGGACTCCACTTCGCGAGCAGGTCTTTGAAGGGATTGGTACCACCCTGGAACGGATACGGGTCACCTGGCTTGATGGTACTGTCGTTCCGTTCCCAGTTGATCTCTGCGAAGCGCTGCTTGGCGTATTCCTTGGACAGCAACCCTTTGACGGGTTCCTCGGGCGGAAAGGCGGGATCACCGTAGTAGAAATCGCGGTCGGCAAAGGCCAGGCTCATCGTTTGATAGAGGGCGTGCAGATAGCGAGTGGTATTGTAGCCCATCGCCTGGAGGTCGCTGTTCTCGAGAATATTCAGTGCCTGCAGCAGCACCGGGCCCTGGTGCCAGAGCGGCAGCTTGTACACCTCGATACCGCGATAGGTGGTGGAGAGCGGCTCTTCGATCTTCACCTTCCAATTGCTCAGGTCCTGCAGGGTGATCAGCCCGCCTTCTTCCTGCACGCCGCGCACGAGCTCCTGGGCGATGTCGCCCCGGTAGAAGCGCTCGTACGCGGCATAGATCGCTTCCTTACGGCTCTTCCCGGCAGCCAGGGCGCGTTGCTCGGCTTCCACCAGTTTGCGGAGTGTCGCCGCGAGATCGGCCTGGCGGAACACTTCGCCCGCCGCCGGGGCTTCGCGTGCCTCACCGAGATGAGGCAGAAAGACCGCGGTCGAGTACTTCCACTGCTTGATGCGGGCCTTGTTGTTCTCGATGGAGTTCGCGGTCTGCGCATCGATTGCATACCCCTCGGCCATCTGGATGGCGGGCGCCAGCACCTGTTGCAGTGAGAGCTTGCCGTACTCGGCGAGCATGGTGAGCAGGCCGCCCGGAGTGCCCGGGGTCACCGCGGCTAGCGGACCATGCTCCGGGGGGAACCGCATGCCCTTGGCGCGATAGAAGGCCGGGGTGGCACCCGTCGGCGCCATCCCAAGCGCGTTGATCCCGATGACCTTTTTGAGGCCGGGGTGATAGAGCAGCGCCTGCGTCTCGCCGCCCCAGGACAGCACATCCCACATCGTGGTGACCGCGGCGAGCATGGCACAAGCCGCATCCACCGCATTGCCGCCCTGCTGGAAAATCATTGCACCTGCCGTAGCCCCGAGCGGCTTCCCGGTGATCGCCATCCAGTGGCGGCCATACAACGGTGGCTTGGCGGTGCGTTGCGCGGCGGCGGGCAGGGCGACGAGGGAAAGGACGGCCAGGAGCGAGGCGAGCCGGGACATGCGGACTCCTTGGAGAGCACGATCCGGCAAACTTATCCGATTCGAGGGGTCGCTGCGAGAGCTCCAGCGTCCGGCTTGTGTGCAGGGCGCTCGTGGGAGCAGCTTTCCGCATGCGCCGTCGCGTCAACTTCGATATCGTGCGGCAGCCTGCCCTCGCACGAGGACGCCTTGAGCGAGATCTCCAATGAAAGCAGCAACACCCGAACAACAGCTCAAGAGTTTCATTGCGAAGTTCGCGCCGAGGCACCAGAGCTTGATACGCGCGGTCCGCAAGGATCTCCGCAAGCGGTTCCCGACCGCCTTCGAGCTGGCTTACGACAACTACAATTTCTTCGTCATCGGCTACGGTCCTACGGATCGTCCGTCTGATTGCATTGTCTCGATGACCGCTGGGGCAAATGGAGTGAGCCTCTGCTTCATTCGCGGTATCGGTCTTCCCGATCCCCACAAGCTCCTGCTCGGCTCGGGAAACCAGACGCGATTCATTCGCCTGGAATCTGCGGCTGTATTGGCTCGTCCGGCCGTATCCGCGCTGCTTGACGCCGCAATCGTGCGCGCGAAGGCGCCGTTTCGGGCCAGCGGCCGGGGTGAGCTGATTATTAGGTCGGTCTCCAAGAAACAACGACCGCGTCGTGCTTCGGCGCCTTAAAGAACCTCAGCGTGGAGTGAGCCATGACAGCCTCCTCGTCCTCGCGGAATGACCCCAAGCAGGCCCGCGCGCAGGTGCGAGCCTACCTCGCGGCGCTGCCGCCCGATTGTCGCAGGAGACTCCGGGAGCTGGGCAACGCCATTCGCGCCGCGGCCCCCGGCGCCAGCGACGCATTCAGCTACAGTATTCCGGCCTTCAGGCTCGACGGACGCATGCTGGTATGGTACGCAGGGTGGAAGCAGCACGTGAGCCTCTACCCGCTGCGCGCGGCGGTCAGGCGGGCCCACGCGGCCCAGCTCAAGCGGTATAAGACGTCGAAGGGAACGATTCAATTCCCGCTCGACCAGCCGCTGCCGTCGGCCTTGGTGAAGCGACTTATCAAGGCACGGGTCGCTGAACTGCGCGAAGAACATGGCGAGGTGTGAGTGGTGGATGAGCTCCGCCCCGCGGTGCAGAGCGAGGTCTCGGCGCTGAATGCTCTCATCGCCGCGTCCGCGACGGAGCTGAGCCGCGGGTACTACACGCCTCCCCAAGTCACCTCGCTCATTACTCACGTCTTCGGGGTCGACACCCAGCTGCTGACCGACGGCACCTACTACGTGATCGAACGCGATGGCCGCCTCGCAGCCTGCGGCGGCTGGAGTGGAAGGCGAACGCTGTTTGGAGGCGATCAGGCCAAAGACAGCAGCGATCCGCTCCTGGATCCTGCCACCGAGCCGGCCCGCATCCGGGCGTTCTTCGTGCACCCCGCTTATGCCCGGCAGGGACTCGGCCGAAAACTCCTGTTGCATTGTGAGGCCGAGGCGAAGGCGGCCGGGTTCCACCGCGCCGAATTGATGGCCACCTTGCCGGGGGAGCCGTTGTATCGCGCCTTGGGCTACCATACCCTCCAGTCCGTCATCCACCCCTTGCCCGATGGCCAACGGGTAGACTTCGTGCGGATGGGACGAGTCCTCGGATGAGCATCATATCGGGGGACCGCTCTCCTGCTCAGCACAGAGCATAGATTCCGGCACCTCGTCGTTCGCATTCCTGTTCCGGAGGAGCACCATGGGTCGTCTGGCTCGCCGCTCGTGGCAGGCATCGCTCGCCCTGTTCGTCCTGCTGCCTGCCGCACGGAGCGGCACCGCACAATCCTCCTACCGGTCGGTAGATACCCTCGCATTCGCGGCCCTCAAGTGGCGGAACATCGGCCCCTACCGTTCGGGGAGGTCGGTCGCGGCGGCCGGCTCGGTCGCGCGGCCCTACGAGTACTACTCGGGGACAACCGGTGGCGGAGTGATGAAGACCACGAACGGCGGCTACACCTGGGAGCCGGTCACCGACAAATACTTCGGCGGCACCGTGGGCGGCATTGCGATCTACCAGCCCAACCCCGACATCGTATACGTCGGCACCGGCGAGTTCACCCTGAGGGGAAACACCTCGTATGGCGACGGGGTCTACAAGACGACCGATGCCGGCGCCACCTGGAGCTTCCTCGGTCTCAAGGAGACCCGGCACATCTCCGCGGTGCTGGTGCACCCCTGGAACCCTGACCTGGTGTACGTGGCGGCCCTGGGCCACGCGTACGGTCCTAACCCGGAGCGCGGTGTGTTCCGCAGCAAGGACGGGGGGAAGACCTGGGACAAGATTCTCTTCCGCAACGATTCCTCTGGTGTCACCGACCTGGTGATGGACCCCGGCAATCCCGCGATCCTCTACGCGGCCACCTGGCAGGTAGTCCGGCGCCCCTGGGATATCGTGAGCGGGGGGCCGGGCAGCGCGATCTACAAGACCACGGATGGCGGGGATCACTGGACCGAGCTGACCCGCAACCCGGGCCTTCCCAAGGGACTCCTCGGCAACGTCGGTCTGGCGGTGTCTCCGGCCAATCCGCGGATCGTCTGGGCGATGATCGAGGCCGATTCCGGCGGGCTCTACCGCTCGGGCGACGCCGGGGCCACCTGGCAGCGGATCAACCGGAAGTCGAACATCCACTGGAGGCCCTTCTACTTCACCCGGGTGTTTGCGGACCCCGCGGACACCAACACCGTCTACCTGCCCAACGGGGTCCTCTACCGGAGCACCGACGGGGGCAAGCGCTTCACGGAAGTCCGTCCCTATAACGACCTCTGGGACAGCCACTATCTCTGGATCGCTCCCGACAATCGCGACCGGATCATCGTGGCCGCCGACCAGGGTGCCCGCGTCACCATGGATCGCGGGGCCAACTGGAGCACCACCGGCTACCCGACCGGGCAGTTCTACCACATCTCCACCACCAATCACTTCCCCTACCGGGTCTGCGGCTCGCAGCAGGACAACAGCGGCTCCTGCGGGCCCAGCCGCTCCGACAACCTGTTCGATATCACCCAGTGGTACTACGCGGGAGGCGGCGAGTCGGGCATGATCGTGAGCGATCCGACGCGACCCGACGTGACCTATGCCACAGGGGGCGGCAGCACCCGTTACGACCGCGCCACCGGCCGGTTCGAGAATCTCGACCCGTGGTGGGAGCCGCCTGCCCTCCCCAAGGACGCCAGGCAGCGCTGGAACTGGACTACGCCGATCGCGATCTCCCCTCACGATCCCCGCGTGCTCTACCTCGGCTCCAACCGGCTCTGGCGAAGTCAGGATCGCGGGGCCAACTGGTCGCTGATCTCGCCGGACCTGACCCGGCACGATCCCAAGACACTGATCGTCGCCGGCGGCCCCATCACCAAAGAGGTCACCGGAGCGGAGACCTATGCCACGATCTTCACGATCGCGGAATCGCCGGTGGCCCGGGGAACTATCTGGACCGGATCCGACGACGGCATGGTACAGCTGTCGCGCGACGCGGGGGCGCACTGGAGCAATGTGAGCCCGGACTTCCCGGAGTTTACCCGGGTCTCCAGCATCGAGCCCTCGCCCCACGCGGCGGGCACTGCCTACGTCGCTGCCAACCGAAACATGCTCGACGACTACGGGCCCTATCTGTATCGGACCACCGATTTCGGGCGCAGCTGGACCAAGATCACCGAAGGCATCCCGGCCGACGAGTTCACCCGGGTGATTCGCG
>DASYTT010000161.1:0-14747 GCA_036002045.1 Gemmatimonadales bacterium | reverse complement strand
TGGGCTATGGGCTATGGGCTATGGGCTATGGGCTATGGGCTATGGGCTATGGGCTATGGGCTATGGGCTATGGGCTATGGGCGAAGCTAACCATGGTCACCTTGAGGCAATAGCTCCTAACTCCAGCCCCTAGCTCATAGCTCATAGCCCCATAGCCAACATCAAATCAGCGCCCTCCGTTTGAGCCGCTCATACTGCTGCACCACCGCCCGGGCCGCGCCATCCGGCAGGACGTCGAGCACCAGCACGCCGCGGGAACGGAGCTCGCTGAGCGCCAGCTCCCTCGCCTCGAGCAGCTCTTCCGCGGCGGCGCGCTCGTAGGCGGCGCTCACGCTGGCCGGACGGGCGGCAGCCAGCCGCTCGAGGGATGGGTCGCGCAGCGTCACCGCGAGGGGAAGATGGCGCGGCCGCAGCGAGCCAGCCTGAGCGACGAATGCCTCACTTGCGGTCCGGTCGATCACGTCGGTGAACAACACCGTGAGGGCGCGCTTCCGGTTGCGCGCCGCCAGATAGCCGAAGGCGGCCGGGTAATTGGGCTCGACCAGGCGGCCCTCCGTGGCCGCGAGCGCATCGAGCACCAGCCGGAGTGCGCGCCGGCCTCGCCCCGGCGGTACGTAATGCAGGACCTCGTCGGCAAACACCATGAGTCCCACATTGTCGTCGTGCCCGATCGCGCTGTGCGCCAGCTCGAGTGCGGCATCGATCGCGGCTTCCAGCCGCGCTCGCCCCTCGAGCTCCGCCGTCAGCAGACGTCCCGCGTCCAGAACGATCATCACGTGCTGGCGCCGCTCGTCTTCGTACTGGCGCGCCATCAGCTTGCCGCGCCGGGCGGTCGCCTTCCAATCGATCGAGCGAGTCTCCTCTCCCGGCACCCACTCTTTCAAGCTCTCGAAGCTTTTACCTTCGCCGATCCGCCGCAGATTCCGGAAGCCGGCCTCACGCCTTCGCTGCGCCTGGGCCGGCAGCGCCCTCAGCGCGGCCGAGCGCAAGCTGGGATAGACGAGCACCGCCCAGGGAAGCTCCCGGGTGCCCTGTCGCCAGGCCAGACCCAGCCGCCCCAGCACACGCAGAAAGAGCTTGCCTCCCGAGGCTTTGCCCCTCCGCTTCGGGAGGTAGGTGATCTCCTCCCGGATCGCAGCAGCGACGGGCAGCACCAGCAGACGCTCGATCCCGTGAGCCGCCTCGAGCGGAGCCGGCACGGCTTCCCGAACTCGCAGGGTCAGCGCGCGCGGCGCCGGATTCTTCCAGACATAGGAGACCGGGAGGGGCCGACCCACCGAAAACGCGGCGGGTGCTTCGCGGCTCACAGGAAAGCGGTCCAGCGCGAGCGCCGCTACGCCCCAGACATCCAGCAAGAACGCCAGCACCCAGGCAAGATCGAGGACAAAGAGCACGCCGGCGAGCGCTGGCAGCAGCAGCGTCAGGGGCGCGAGCAAACCCAGGCCCGCGGCGCCGAGATACCAGCGCCTGGAGGGGAGAATCATCCGCGCGGCACCTCGACGCGCTCGATCACGGTGCGCAGCGCCGCATCCGCCGTCACGCCCTCGAGCTCGAGCTCGGGCGCGATGATCACCCGATGCCGCAATACCGCTGTCGCGAGCATCTTCGCGTCATCCGGAATGACATAATCACGCCCATCGAGCAGCGCCGCCGCTTGCGACAGCTTGAGCAGTGCGACGCTGGCCCGAGGCGAAGCCCCCAAGGTGAGTGCGGGAGCATCTCGCGTGGCCCGCACCAGGGCGGTGATGTACTCCAGCAGGGTGGGCTGTACCCTGACCTGGCGGACAGCCGAGCGGAGCTCCGCCAGCCCCTGGGCATCGAGCACCCGGACGATGCCGAAGCTTTTGGCTTCGGAAGCCTCGAACCCGCCCAGCACCCGTTCCAACACGCCGGTCTCGATCGTGGCCTCGGGGTAACCGAGCGTGCTCTTCAGCAGGAAGCGATCGAGCTCGGCCTCGGGCAACGGATAGGTGCCTTCGAATTCGATCGGATTCTGCGTGGCGAACACCGTGAAGCTCGGACTCATCGGATGCCGCACTCCATCGACCGTCGAGCCGCGCTCCTCCATGGCTTCGAGCAAGGCGGCCTGGGTCTTGGCCGGGGCCCGGTTGATCTCATCCGCCAGCACGAGATCCGCGAACAGCGGGCCGGGGCGGAAGCTGAACTCTCCTCCTCCCTGCCCCGTCAGCATGCTGATGCCGGTGATATCGGAAGGCATCAGGTCGGGAGTGAACTGAATCCGCCGGAACTCGAGCCCGAGCGCCTCGTTGAGGGCACGGACCAGCAGGGTTTTCGCGGTTCCCGGCGGGCCCTCGAGGAGCACGTGACCGCGGGCGAGCAGGGCCAGCAGCGCTTCGCGGAGCACGGCGTCCTGGCCGAGCACGACGCGACCGAGCTCGGTCAGGACCCGACGGGCCGCATCCGCGTGAGCACGCACGGCCTCGGGTGTCAGGGCTTGAGATCCTGCCACAGATCCTCCACTGCATTCGCGGCCTGGAGCACGCTGGACGAAGGTTGCCCGGGCCTGGTGAGGGCATTGAGTGAAGCGAGCGAGGCTTTGACCGCCGGGCTCGCCGCCGGACGATCGAGCTGGGCCAGCCAGCGCTTGGAGTCGGCCGGTGCGCGCCCTCGCAACGCCGGAGGGATCAGGCGCCGCCGCAGGCCGCGCACGATCGCTGCGATCGCCTCATCGTGACCCCGCGTCGCCGAAAGAGCGACTGCCAGCGCGCGCACGTGCTCGAGTGGAGAGCGCCGCTTGCGCTCGATTCCGGGGCGCGCCGGCCCGAACCGGATTCCGCTGAAGAGCAGCGCCAGCAATCCCACTGCGAGGAGTTGCCAAACCGCCCATCCCCAGGGCGAACGGCGGCTCCAGGCGAGCGTTGCACCGGCCAGCGATCCCTGCGCGCCAAAACCGTGATGATACTCCTCGAAGACGACCCGGTCGTAGCGGCCCTGAAAGAGGCGCAGCGCAAACGGCCCTGCCTCGCTGCGGCGGAGGGCGCGATTGCGAAACAGCTCCTCATCCGCGATCAGGATTACCCGGCGATCGCGATCGGCTCGCTGGAGCCGGAGTGCGATGGGCCGCCGCTCGGCCGCAACGAGCAGAGTATCGACTGAGCGAATCGGCGGTACCCTGCAGGTGGTGCGCCCGACATCGAAGGCACGCGTGGAATCCTCCTCCACCCGCCGCGTGCTGACCACCAGCTCCGCGTGCACCCAGGGAGAGGCAGGTCCCGCCGGATGCCCGGGCGCAACGGCCTGAAGCGAGTCGAAGACCCGCTCTCGCACCCGGTAGCCAAAGCAACGCATCAGCGAGGTGGTGGCATTCCCTGCGAGCACCAGGTCGGCCTCGCGACTGAACGCCAGAATCGCATCTCGCTCGGGCGGCGAAAAATCGAAGCTTGGACCCAGGATCGCCAGCGCTTGCCGGGTACCGTCGGCGAGCCGAGGCGCGAGCTCGCGCGGCCGCTCTCGGAAGCGCCGCACTTCGATCCCGAGCGCGCGGACACCCTCAAGCAGCGCGCGAGATCCTCCGGGTCCGCTCAGCAAAGTGGAGGGCCGCGCATCGCGGGAGGTCGTGCGCTGCCCCGAGCGCGCGAGCACCCCAACGACAAAGGCCAGCAGAGTCAGCGCGGCAACCCCGATCGCCGCTTCAGTCCGCGCGCGCATAACGCTCCGGCAGAGCCCGGGCCCGCCAGCTTGCGAAATCCCCCGGGCCGCAGGGCCAGCGGGCGAATGCATAGCCATAGAGTGCGCGCACGAGCTCGCGGAATTCTTCCCGCGCGGAAGGCGATAAGCGGGATTCGCGGCCGTATTCCGCAGGGGTTTTGGACGGATGGAAGCGCAGCAGCTCCGCGGCCTCGAGCGCGAGCACCAGGGCCAGGAATTCGGCCTGCATGGCTTCCACATAACGGCCCTGGCCGGCGAGCCGATCGGCCTCCCGGCGGTACCAGGCGCGATCCCGGCGCACCGGCGTCTCGGAGAGCCGGATACTGGCGGAAGCGGTCCCGCGAATGGTGTGAAAGAGGATCCAGCCGGCGTGCACCAGAATCAGCACCAGCAGGATGACGAGCGCGCCGAGCACCAGCTGAAACCCCACGGGGTGGGCCTCCCGCGTGGCGTATAGCCAGCGCGTGAATCCCTCGAGCCAGCGGGCCAGAAACGCCAAGGGCGGCGTACGCTCAACCCAGACATAGTCCGGTGCTGCAAACACGCTGTCGAGCACGCCCCGCAAGGAATCCTGCTGCATGGCCGCTCAGCCTCCCTGCAGGGAATCGGCGAGGACCTCCAGATCGAAGCCCTCCTTGCGGACCCGAAGATCGTAATAGAGGACGGTCTGGACGACATACACGAAGGGATAGACGAAAACCTGCAGCACCAGTGGAATGATGAAGAACACCAGCCCCCCGGACTCGCCGGCGCTGGTGAGGCCCGCCAGGCTGCCGAGGGCAATCGTCGGAATCAACAGCAGCAGGAAGGCCACCAGCATGGTGAGAAGGAGCTTGCCCTTGAAGCCTTTGCTGAGCTCCCAGGACCGGCGCATGGCGTCACGACTTCGAGGGGGCGCCTCGATCACCGCAACGACGGGGCTCAGCAGAAACCCGGCGAGGAGAATCACACCCGGCGCGATGAACAGCAGCAGTCCCAAACCCACGGCCAGCGAAGTGAGGATCGAGATGCCGATCAGGTTCCAGACCAGCGGCCTGGAGCGCGAGAGCGCGCCCCACGCCGAGATCTCTCTGCCGAGATAGGCATCGGAGACGACGAAGGTCGAGGCGGCAACGCCGATCGCCACCAGCACGAGGGAAATCAGGGTGCCGAGCAGTCGCAGCCAGACCTGCGCGAGGGTGACCTCCGTCACCTGGAAATACACCGCGAGCAGAATGGGAATGAGGCGGCACACAACGGCGATCAGCAGCAGGGTGGCGAAGCGCGAGCGGTAGAGCCCGAAGGAAACATCGAGCACTTCACCCAGCGAGAGCGGTCGAAGCTGCGGAATCATGCCATCTCCCGGATGACTTGGGCCGGCTGCGCGGGCGCCCGTAGATTACCCTGCAGCGACCGACTCGGCACCCCCTGCCCGGTGCTCCATGCCGAAACCAGCCAACCTCGATTATCGCCAGCATCTCGAGGTAGAGACCCCCGAGCACGTCGTGCTCGATTTCGAGGTGGCCGGCGTCGGCAGCCGGACGCTGGCCGCGCTGGCCGACTGGCTGATCGTCGGAGTCCTGGCCGTGGTCGTCGTGCTGACGCTGAGTTTCTGGCGCGAGATCTCCACCTGGGTGTTCGCCCTGCAGCTGCTGCTGCTCTATCTCATCGTCTGGGGCTATTTCAGCTGTTTCGAAGGGCTGCGGCGCGGGCAGACGCCGGGAAAACGCTGGATGGGTATCCGGGTGATCCGCGACACGGGTCACGCGGTGACCTTCGCCGACGCAGCGGCACGCAGTCTGTTGCTGCCGGTCGACCTCTTCTGCATGCTGGGACTCTTTCTCATCGCGATCCACCCTCGCGCCAAGCGGCTGGGCGATCTGGTGGCCGGCACGGTCGTGGTGCGCGACCAGCCGGCGGGTGCCGCACTGGTCACCGCCGAGCCGCGCGTGCCAACCGACGAGGAAACCCTGGGCCCGCCGCTGCTCTCCGACGCGGAGTTCCGCCTGCTGCGGGAATGGAGCCATCGGGCAGCGGAGCTGCCTCCCCCGGTCAGGGATCGCCTGGCGCGCGACCTGGTGGCGCGGATCGGCGGGCGTTTCCCCGAGCGCCCTGCGAACGATCTGGTCTTTCTCGCCCGGTTGCTTCAGGAGGAGCGCGCGCGGCGACAGGGAAGCTTCGGGGCACGCGCCGCAACGACGCAGGGCGGCTCGGTGGTCGAACGACTGGTCGCGCGGAAGGCGGTTCGCTGGAGCGAGTTTCAGCGGCTCGCCGAACGGGTGGCGCGGCGCGGGCTGGATTCCCTGAGCGCACAGGAGCTGCCGGACTTCGCCGCGCGATACCGCGAAGTCGCGGCGGACCTGGCCCGGGCGCGCACCTACGGCGCGGACCCGCTGGTGCGCGCTCGCCTGGAGCGGCTGGTAGCCGCGGGACACAACGCGTTGTACCGCGAAGAACGCCACACCTGGCGCCGCATCTGGCGCTTCGTCGCCCGGGAATGTCCCGGCGCCATCGTGACATCATGGCGTTACGTCACGCTGGCGTTCCTCACCTTCATGCTCCCCGCCGTGGCCGGGTTTCTGCTGCTGCGTGAACGCCCGGGCCTCGCCCCCGAGCTGCTTCCCGATGTGATGATCGAGCGCGCGGAAGCGGGCGCCGCGCGGCAGTCCGCGGGCAAGGGCTACGTCGAAACCGCCGCCCGGGAACGTCCGCTCGTCGCATCCAGTATCATCGCGAACAACGTGCGAGTCGCCTTCAATTGCTTCGCCGGCGGGATCTTCTTCGGCATCGGCTCTCTGCTTCTCCTGGCGTTCAACGGTCTCGAGCTGGGCGCCGTGTCGGGACATTTCGCCAATGTCGGACTGCTCAGCTATCTGTGGACCTTCGTCATCGGCCATGGGGTGCTCGAGCTGTTCTCCATCTGGGTCGCGGGAGCAGCCGGCTTCCTGCTCGGCCGCGCGCTGATCGCCCCGGGCGAGCTGCCGCGGCGCGACGCGCTGGTGCTCGCGGGCCGCAATGCGATGCGATTGATCGGTGGGGTGATCGTGCTGCTCGGCGTGGCCGGCGCGATCGAAGGGTTTGTTTCCTCGAGCGAGTGGCCCCTGGCCCAGCGGCTGATCGTGAGCAGCGGCAGCCTGTTGTTTCTCGCACTCTATCTGCTCAACGGGGCGAGGGAGGGCCGGAATCATCCCGCTTGACTTACGGCATTTTGACGGGTAATTTCCCGAAGAAATCCCGAATCTCAGGCGGTGCGCTTATGTCCCCCCTGCAGCCTGCTTCTCCCCACCCCCAAGTCCGTAATCCCTTGTCTACCAATATGATCCGCGTCTGTCCGGAATGCGCCGGGCCCCTGGCCAGGGCGGCAGGCTGCATCACGTGCCTCCAGTGCGGCTGGGGCCGTTGCGGGTGAAAGCGGTTTCCAGGGCACAGCTCGGCTTCGAGCTCGAGCCCGCACCGCGCAGCCTGCCCGTCCTCGAAGCGAAGGCCCGAGGCGCCGTGTTCCGCTCGCTGCCGGTGCGCAGCGTACTCAATTCGCCGGCGACTACCCGCATGGGGTTCTGGTCGCTCAACCCGTATGTGGGCTGCGAATTCGGCTGCTCGTACTGTTACGCCCGCAGGACCCACGAGTGGACCCTGGAGCGAGCGAGCGCCGCGGGTGCCCCGCTTCCGCGCTCGAGGGGAGAGTCCGCCTGGCAGGCTTTCGAGCAGGAGATTCTCGTCAAGCACGGCGCACCCGATGTGCTGCTGCGCACGCTCGACCCTGCAAAGCTCGCCGGTGCCGAGCTCGTCATCGGGACCGCCACCGACCCCTACCAGCCTGCCGAACGGCGCTTCCTGCTCACCCGCCGGTTGCTGGAAGCGTTGTTGCTGCACCGCGGGCTCGCGATCGGGCTGATCACCAAGTCGCCACTGGTCACCCGCGACCTGGACGTGCTCGGCAAGCTCGCGGCGCAGCACGACCTCTCAGTCGACATCTCGCTCGCTTCGATGGATGCCGGGTTGCTGCGGCGGCTGGAGGCCCGGAGTCCCGCGCCGCATGCGCGGATCCGTGCGCTGGAGCGGCTGGCGCGCGGCGGAATCCATGCCGGTCTGCGGATCGCACCGATCCTTCCGGGCATCACCGACGGCTGGGCCTCGCTCGCTGCGCTGCTGGAAGCCGCTAAGGGCGCGGGGGCGCGCTATGTCGCCGGCGGACCCCTGCGCCTGGGGCCCGCGGCCCGCGCCGGCTTTCTGCCCGTGCTGCGCCGAGAGTTTCCCGACCTCGTCTCCCGCTACGAGCGGCGCTACGGAGCCAGGGTCCATGCAGGCAAGGACTACGAGCAGGCGCTCGAGCGTCGCTTGCGCTCGTTGCAAGAGGCCTTCGGCTTTCCCACCGACGGCGGCATGGGTCGCCGAGGGCGCTCGGCATGAAAGCCATTCTCTTCATTGATCCCCCTGCCTTCTGCGCCACGGTCGAGCGGCTGCTGGCGCCGGCGCTCGCGAGCCGGCCGATCGCGGTGGCGCCGCCGGGCGCCGACCGCGCCACGGTGCTCGCGCTCTCGGCCGAGGCGCACGCAGCGGGAGTGGAGCGGGGGATGCTGGTGCGGCGGGCCCGGAAGCTCTGTCCCGATCTGGTGCTGCTCCCGCCTAACCCGCGGCTCTATGCGCGCGTCTCCCGCGCATTGGGGGAGATCGTGCGGGTCTACGCCCCCGTCATCGAGCCGCGCGGTTACGGTCACGCCTTTCTCGATCTCAGCGGCACCGAGCGGCTCTTCGGCCCGGCCATCGACGTCGCCGAGCGGATCCGCCGTGAAGCGGAGGAGCGGCTGCGGCTGCCGCTTACGGTGGGGGTGGCGGTGAACAAGCTGGTCTCCGAATCGGCAACCCGGGTCGATCGGACGCTGCGTCCGACCCTCTGGGTTCCCCAGGGCGACGAGGAGGCCTTCCTTGCGCCCCATCGCATGGACGTGCTACCCGAAGTGCCCGACGACATCCGCCGGCGGCTCGACGACTACCAGCTCGAGCGGATCGGCCAGGTCGCGGCCATCAGCGAGAGCGAGCTTTGCGCGGTGTTCGGGGGGCGCGGGCGCCTGCTCCGCGCGCAGGCCCGCGGCATCGATGCCCGGCCGGTGCTGCCGCCGGAGGTCAAAGCGGAGTATTGCCTGTCCCATACGCTGGCGAGCGATACCAATGACCTCGGCGTGCTGCATCTCGTGCTGCGGCGGTTGACGGAAACCCTGGGCCGGAGGCTCCGCCAGCGGGGGCTCGCGGCGCGGCGGCTTGCTCTCCAGGTGGAATACGCCGACTCTGCCAGCGCCGCTCGGAGCGTCGCGCTGGCCGCGGCCTTGCTCGACCGGGAGCTCTGGGAGGCGGCCAAGCACGCGCTCGCGCTCGCCGTGTCGCGCCGGATTGCGGTACGCACGGTGACCCTCAGGGCCGACCGGCTGATCGAAGCGAACGCACAGCTGGAGCTCTTCGTCGAGCCCGTCGAGACCATTGAGCGGCGAGCCGAAGCACTCCAGCGGACCCTCGATGCGATACACCGCGTGAACAGTGAACGGGTAACAGTGCACCGGAGGGGCGGGGCCGGTTCACGGTTCACTGTTCACGGTTCACGGTATTCTCCGCCCGTACGCCCCGCCGCCGCCCAGGCGCTCGAAGTGGCGCCACGCCAGAAGGCCCAGCTCGCTGATCGCCTGCTCGGCGGCACGCTCGTCTCCCGCGTAGGTAATCATCACGGCAATGGCAAACGGCCGGTTCGGCGCGAATCCGATTCCGGCATCCACTCGCACGCCCTCGAGCCATCCCGGCTTGCTGGCGATTCGCGCCTGCTCCGGCAACAGCCGCGGCAGGTAGCGTTCCTTCGGCGTGGCGAGGACCCGGAAGAAATCGTCGCGGAGCGCGCCGCGCACGACGCGGCCGCTCCAGAGCGCCTCGAGCAGCGCCACCAGCTCCTGCGCCGTCGCGGTGTTCTCGCGCCCGGCCCGCGCCGCCGCGAGGTCGAGCATCCGCCGGCGCAGCCTGGTCTGCTTGAGCCCGAGCGAATCGAGCAGCGCATTGACCCGCTCCATCCCCACGCGACGGATCAGCACGTTGGTCGCCCCGTTGTCGCTCACGCCGATCATGAACGTGGCGAGATCGCGATTCGTGAGCCGGGTCACGCCAAACGTGAGCCCCGCCAGCAGGTCGCTTCCCGGGACGACATCGGCGCTGTCCGCCACATAGGCATCGGCCAGGCGGGCGCCTCCCCCTCCCCCTCCCCCCTCCCCCCGCTGCTCCTGGCGGTACAGCTCGGCGAGAATCGCGAGCTTGATGGTGCTCGCCGTCGGCATCACCGCGTCGGCATGCAGCAACAGGGTTCGCCCGTCGCTCAAATCCTTGATGGCGACGGCCAGCACGCCGTCGAGCCCCGCGTCGATCGCGGCGACGCCGCGCTCGAGCTTGGCCCAGAGCACGGCGGGCTTGTCGGCGGTCCCGCGCGGCGGCGTTTGTCCCTCGAGAGCACGCGGCGCCAGCGCCAGCACCACCCCCACGGCGAGCAATCGCATGGCAGGCTCCTACCAGCTCAAGACGATCTTGCCGATCCCTTCATTCCGCTCCATGGCGCCGTGGGCGGCGGCCACGTCGGCCATGGGATATACGGCGTGCACAATCGGACGGAGCAATGCGCCGACCCGACTGGGATGACTGAGGCTGTGCATCGGCTCGTCGCTCAACACCTGCGGCCCGAAAAGCGGCAGCACATTCGCGCGGAACTCGGCTACCAGCGGAGCGCGCTCCTCGAGTCCCCGGGTGCGCATCGCGCTCCCGATGATCTCGAGCCGCTTGCGCAGAATCATGTCGAGGTTGGCCTGGGGAGCGATCGGGCCCTGCAGAAACCCCAACATGATCAGCCGGCCGCGGGGCGCCAGCACGGCCAGGTTGTCCTGAAACGCGGGCCCGCCCAGGACGTCGAGGATGAGCTGGACCGGCTGGCCTATCTGCTCGCGAAATCCATCGGCCGAGGTGTCGATCCCGACATCGAGGCCCAGCGCGCTCATCCGCTCGAGCTTGCTCGGGGTGCGCGAAGTCCCCAGCACGGTGGTATGCAGTGCCTTGGCCAGCTGCACGGCGGCGGTTCCGACCCCACTGGCCACCGCGTGGAGCAGGACGCGCTCGCCTGCTTTGAGCCGGCCGCGGGTGGCCAGCGCATCGTAGGCGGTGAGGAACGCCTCGGGAATTGCCGCCGCATCCGTCCAGCTCATGTCGGCGGGCACCGGCAGCATTTCGTCTTCGTGGACGACGACATACTCCGCGTGGGCGCCACCTCCCACGAGGCCCATGACACGCTCACCCGGTTTCCAGCGAGTCACACCCGCTCCCAGCGTCTCGACTTCTCCCGTATACTCGAGCCCGGGAATGTCGGCGGGCCAGCCAGGCGGAGCCGGGTAGGCTCCGCGCCGCTGCAGGATGTCCGCCCGATTCAATCCGGCGGCACGCACCCGAACGCGCAGCTGGTGCGGACCGGGAACCGGATCAGGCACCATGCGAAGCGAAAGGACCTCTACACCGCCGGCACCCTGGTGGACGATCGCGCGCATGCCGAACGGTCAGGGGTCACCGCCCCACAGTCAACCTGCGGCCCAAACTCTTAAGGAGAATTTCCATGGATCCGCGTGTCGCCCCGCTCGCCGAAATACTCCGGCTCAACAGCCGGCTGTTCCACAATTGTCTCGACGGTTTGACGGACGAGCAGGCGCGCCTGCGCCCCTCGGACTCCTGCAACAGTACGGTGTTCGTAGCGGCGCATCTGGTCGAGTCACGCCACTACATCCTCAAGGTGCTCGGGGCCGAGCGGGAGAACCCGCTCGAGCGCTATACCGGCGGCTGGAAGAGCATCGAGCAGATCACCGAATGGCCGGCGCTCGACGCGATCCGAACCAGTTGGACCGCCGTGAGCGCCGCCTTGGGCGACCGGCTGGCCGCCATCACGCCGGCGGAGCTCGATGCGCCCCTGACCACGCAAATGCCACTCGAAACCCGGACCACACTGGGCATGCTGATCTTCCTGGTGCAGCACGACAGCTATCACGTCGGACAGCTGTCCCTGCTGCGGAAATACGCGGGGCTACCGGCCATGCAATACAGCTAGGCCAATCCTGCTGCCGAAAGATGTTCCAGCACCTCCACGTCCACTCCTGGTTCTCGTTCGGCGAGGGCCCCAGCAGTCCGGATGTCCTCGTCGAGGCGGCTGCGGCGCAGGGCTATGACACGCTGGCCTGCACCGATACCAATGGGGTCTACGGGGCGGTCGAGTTCCAGCAGGCGGCGGAGTCCGCCGGGATCCGTCCGATCCTCGGCGCGCACCTCGTGCTGGGCGACGAGGAATGCGTGGCACTGGCAGTCGATGCCGCGGGATGGGGGGCGATCTGCCGGGCGATCACGGCGGTGCACTGGAAAGTCGGAAAAAAATCAGCTTCCGACCTTTCGACCTTCCGACTTTCCGACTTTTTAGCGCACGACCGTACCGGCACGCTCCTGCTCTCGGCCAGGGTCCCCTTCCTCGAGCGGATCGTTTCGCTGAGCGGACCGGCCGACCTTTACGCCGAGCTGCGCCCGGGCAAGCAGCGCCACGCGGTGCTCGCCACGGCACGCCGGCTCGGGATTCCGCCGGTTGCGACGAACGGCGTGCGGTTCGCGCATCCGGAAGATTGGTCGCGGCATCGGCTGCTGGTGGCGATTGGTAGGAATACGACGCTCTCGGAAGGCGGTCAGGCGGTCAGGGGGTCAGGGGGTCGGGGGCGGGGTGGTCCGACCGCCCGTCCGCCCGTCCGCCCGTCCGCCCAAGATTCCTGGCTCAAACCCGTCGCCGAGCTGGCCCGCCACTTTCCCGATGTTCCTGATGCGGTCGATCGCGCGGGCGAACTTGCCGAGCGATGCCGCTATCGGATTCCGATCGGGGAGCGGATTGTGCCGCCCCGGTTCAGCGAAGAGGCCGATGCGCTGTCCCGGCTCCGGGTGCTGGCCTACGAGGGAGCGCTCCAGCGCTACGGCATCATCGCCCCGATTACGCGCGACCGGCTGGAGCACGAGCTGGCCATCATCGGGATGAAGGGTTTTGCCGATTACTTCCTGGTGGTTCGCGATATCGTGGAGCACGGTCCCACCCATTGCGGCCGCGGCTCCGTCGCCAACTCCATCGTCTCCTACTGTCTCGGCATCACCCACGTCGAGCCGCTTGGCGCGGGGTTGCTGTTCGAGCGCTTCCTCAATCCCGAGCGGAAGGACCCTCCCGACATCGATCTCGATTTTCCCTGGGACGAGCGCGATCACGTGCTGGCCTACGTCTTCCAGCGCTATCCTTTGCCGCGCGCCGCGATGGTGGCCAACCACAACACCTTCAAGCTGCGCGGCGCCCTGCGTGAGGTGGCCAAGGTGCACGGCCGACCCGCGGGCGAAATCCGCGAGGTCACTCGACGGATTCCCTGGTACAGCGACGAGGTGCCGATCGAGCAGCTGCTCAGGGAGCATCCGAACTTCACCGGCCTGGAACTCCCGGCCAGCTGGCAAGAGCTGGCCCGGATCGCGACGCCTCTGGTCGGCACTCCGCGTCATCTCTCGCTCCATCCGGGCGGCGTGGTGATTGTGCCCGGCGCGCTCACCGATTACGTGCCGATCGAGCCGGCGGTAAAGGAGCTCGACGGCGCTCCCGGGCTCACCGTTCCGGTCATCCAGTTCGAGAAGGACGGCACCGAGGATGCGGGACTGGTCAAGATCGACCTGCTGGGCAACCGCTCGCTCGCGGTGATCCGCGACGGCATCATCGCCGTCAAAGCGCACACCGGTCGGCAGCTCGACTACACCACCGCCGAAGCGGGGGAAGACCCGGCGGCCCGCGAGCTCTTCCGCACCGGACGCACAATGGGGGTGTTCTATACCGAATCCCCTGCGTCCCGGCTGCTCTGCGAGAAGAGCCGGGCCGAGAGCTTCGAGCTGCTGGTGCTCAACACCAGCATCATCCGACCCGCCTCGAACCGCTTCATCCGGAGCTACCTGGAGCGGCTGCACGGCGGGCCCTATGCGCCGCTGGACCCCTGCCTCCGCGACACGCTGAGCGAGACGTTCGGCGTGATGGTGTACCAGGAAGATGTGGTCAACGTCTGCGCCACCTTCGCGGGCATGTCGCTCGCCTCGGGAGACGGCTTGCGCAAGGCGCTCTCCAAGAAACGGCCGGTCAAGGCGCTCGCCGCATACGCGGAGGAATTCTTCAGCGGCGCGCGCGCGCTGGGCCGCGATTTCGAGACGGCCAAGCAGGTGTGGGAGATGGTAATGAGCTTCGCGGGCTACAGCTTCTGCAAGGGCCACTCCTGCTCCTATATCCAGGTGGCCCAGCAATCCTGCTACCTCAAAGCCCACTATCCCGCCGAATTCTTCGCGGCGGTGCTCGCCAATGGCGGCGGATTCTACGCGCCTTTCGCGTACATCGCCGAGGCCCGCCGGGCGGGAATCACGATTCTCCCGCCGGACATCAATGCGAGCCGGTTCGAGACGACGGGTCAGGGCAAGGAGCTCCGCGTGGGATTCCAGTTCGTGAAGGGGCTCTCGGGGGAGGCGGTGGAACGGATTCTAGCAGGACGGACGGACGGTGAGGACAGTGAGGACAGGAACCCCTCGTCCTCACCGACCCCACCGTCCGTCTACCGGAGCCTTTCCGATTTCCGCGAACGCAGCGGGCTCAAACCCGACGACCTGCGACTGCTGATCAAAGTCGGCGCACTCGACTCCATCGCGAACGGGATGACGCGGCCGGAACTGTTGTGGCAGGTGGACAGTGAGGCGGTGCGGCGCTGCGGCAGTGCGGCGGTAACTGCCTCCCTGCTGCCGCACTGCCGCACCGCCGCACCGCCCCTCTCCGAGTACACCGCCGAGCGCCGCCGCAAGACCGAATACGAGCTGCTGGGGTTTGCCACCGACTGCCATCCGATGGCCCTGCATCAGGAGGAGCTTCGACGGTTCCGCGTCGTTGCCGCCACCGAGCTGCACCGCAAAGTGGGCCAGCACGTGCTGTGCGCCGGCATGCTCACCACGGCCAAACCGGTCCACACCGCCAAGGACGAGCCGATGCAGTTCGCCACCTTCGA
>DASYTT010000160.1:0-14588 GCA_036002045.1 Gemmatimonadales bacterium | reverse complement strand
ACCAACGCCAACGACATCGAGAAGCGGCACATCTGGGCCGTTCCGGTCGCCGGTGGCACGCCACCCAAGCTGATTTCGACCGATGACGGCATCGAGACCTCCCCGCAGCCGCTGGCCTCCGGGAAGCAGGTCGCGGTGCTCTACTTCAACGCGGCACAGCCGGCCTCGGTAGGGCTGGTGCCTGCGAGCGCGGGCAAGACCCGGGTCATCTTCCCCACCCTGCCCAAGGACTTCCCGGTCGCGGCCCACGTCACCCCCGAAATCGTGACGTTCAAGGCTCCCGACGGGCTCGAAATCCATAACCAACTCTTCCTCCCCAAAGACCTGAAGCCGGGCGAGAAGCGGCCTGCGCTGGTGTTCGTGCATGGCGGCCCGCCGCGGCAGATGCTTCCCGGCTACCACTACATGCAGTTCTATCACTGGGCCTACGCGATCAACCAGTGGCTGGCCGATCAGGGGTACGTGGTGCTCTCGGTCAATTATCGGCTCGGCATCGGCTACGGCCGCTCCTTCCGCAATGCGCCGAACACCAACGCGCGCGGCAACGCCGAGTACCAGGACGTGCTGGCGGGCGGGAAGTACTTGCAGAGCCGGCCCGACGTGGATCCCACCCGGGTCGGTATCTGGGGTTTGTCCTATGGCGGGCTACTCACCTCGCAAGCGCTGGCCCGCAACTCCGACGTCTTCGTCGCTGGAGCGGACCTGGCGGGCGTGCATCTCTACGGCAACTCCCTCGACACCACCAACCTCTCCTATAAATCCTCGGCGATTTCGGCCATCGATACCTGGAAGTCGCCGGTGTTCCTGGTGCACGGGGACGATGATCGCAACGTGGCCTTTTCTCAAACGGTCGGGCTCGTACAGCTGCTTCGCGCCCGAAACATCTACTATGAGCTGATCGTGGTTCCGGACGATTTGCACGAATCGATGCTCCACAGCCGCTGGATCGACACCTGGAACCGGATGGGAGACTTCCTGCGGAGATTCGTGTGGAAGGGGGAGACGGCGGTAGGGGGGAGATAGGCGGGAAGACGGGAAGAGGAGAAAGACAGGAGGCGGTCGCGCGGTTGGCGACCGCCTTCTTCATCTCCCACGCTTAGTCGTCGAATTCGATCGTCTGGAATCCATTCTCGAGCTCGGCTTCGAATTCCACGACATCTCCGGTCCGCAAGAAATCGAACGCGGAGAGATCCAGCACGGTCCCGTCGAAGCGCCGGAACCAGACCGCCGGATCCAGCTCGATGGTGATGGTCTCGTTGCCCTGGTCGACGACGAGCGGTGGGGTGAAGTTCTTTTCGATCTCGATTTCGGCCTCGAAGAATACCGTGAACGGCACCGGCTGACCGCCAGTCGGCGTGAAGCTGCCGACCACGACCATGCTCGCCTCGTCCGGCCAGTTGGGGAATGCCGCGCGCACCGCAGCTGCAACGCTGCTGATATCGCCCGCATCGTCGTCCGGCTCATCCAGATCGACATCCTCGACTTCGAACTCTAGGCTATGGTAGGTCCCCGCCGGCACCAGCGTGCTGACCGTCACCAGCCTGTCGCCGTCCAGCGGAAGCCGCACGAAGGCCGCGGGCGCTTCGAACTCCTCGCAGTCATCGTCCGATCCTTGAGCTTCGCAAGCGTCCTCATCCCCTTCGAGCTCGAACTCGTTCACGATCAGACTGATGTCGGTGATGGTGAGGGTGCCGTTAGAGCCGCTGATGACCAGCGGTCCACTCAGGCTATTTGCCGACGGCAGCACCCGGAACGCGATATTGACTCTGGCCTGGTCGCCGGGAGCCAGCGAGTTACTGCAGGCAGCCAGGCCCGCCAGCAGCAGGACGGCTGAGAGCATTTCTCTCATTCGCATACGATACTCGCCTGTCTGAAAACCGTTCAGGATTCGCCGCGAGCAAATGCCCGGCCTTCGAGGATGGAGACGCGCCCGGGGATGGGCCGCGACACCGAGCTACGCCATGGATGTTAGGAGTGTTACCAAGAGGGAAACGTGGCTCAGCGCGCAGTCGGCGACTCCGCGCACCCCTCCCCGTGAAGAGCTGGTTCCGCTCAGGCCGGCCTGATTCCCCTCCCTGCCCCCTTCCCCACTCGCTCACCATCCCGCAGCGCAATCACCCCATTCACGATCACGTGGGGAATCCCGCTCGGATATTGGAACGGCTCCTCGAAGGTCGCCTTATCCGCGATCGTGGCCGGATCGAACACCACCACGTCCGCGGCGGCGCCGACCGCGATCCGCCCTCGCTCGGTGAGCCGAAGCCGCGCTGCGGTCTTCCCGGTCATCTTGTGGACCGCCTGCGCCAGCGTCAGCGCCTTGCGCTCGCGCACGTAGCGCCCCAGCACACGGGGGAAGGTCCCCAGACCTCGCGGGTGCGGATGGCCTGAGTGCGCTGGGCCGCTGACGGCATGCGCGCCACCGTCGCTGCACACCATGGCCTGCGGATGCGCCAGGAATCGCTCGCAGTTCTCCTCGCTCATGGCGAAGACCACCGTTCCCACGCTTCCGCCGTTGCTCTTGAGCAGCGCGACGGCGGCCTGGTACGGCTCCAGATTCTTTGCCCTGGCCCACTCGGCCAGCCGTTGTCCCACCGCCGCCTTGTCCTCGGCGGCCGAAACGTCGGTGAGCAGGATCTTGTCCCAGCCACCGACCTGCACGACGTCGGCCTCGGTCTCTTCGCGAATCCGCCCCGCGACCGTGGAGTCTTCGAGCCGTTTCAGGAACAGGGCGGTGCCTCCATCCCTCGCCCACACCGGGAACCGGGTCGTGAGTCCCGTCGCCCAGGCCACGTATGGATAGCGATCGAAGGTCAGATCGAGGCCTTCCGCTCGCGCCTTGGCGATCCGCTCGAACACCGTGTCGATCTTGTGCCAGTTGCGCGGCCCGCCAGTCTTGAGATGAGAGATTTGCAGGGGACAGCCTGCGCTCTTCGCGATGGCGATCGCTTCTTCGATGGCCTCGAGCAGCTCGTCGTCCTCGTTGCGCAGGTGGGTCGCATACGGCAGCCGCCGTGCAGCGAGCGGCCGGCACAGCGCAGCCAGCTCTTCCTTCGAGGCAAAGGCGCCCGGAGTATACTCGAGCCCGGTCGATGCCCCGCACGCACCGCTCGCCAGCGCCGCCTCGACCAGCTCGCTCATCTTGGCGAGCTCGGAGGAAGTCGCGGGCCGATTGTCCAGCCCCACCACGACGCGCCGCACCGTCCCCAGCCCGACCATGCTCGCGACGTTGACGCTGCTCGGCAGCGCTTCGATACGCTGGAAGAGCGGCTGAAAATCCGTGGCGCCCTCGCGCGAGGGAATCCGGGAGGATCCGTCCTGCCCCACGACGATCGTCGTGACGCCCTGGCGCAGCACCGATTCGACCCGCGGATCGTCGAAGAGGCTCCCGTCGGCATGCGAGTGGATGTCGATGAATCCCGGCGAGACCGCGAGGCCGCGGGCATCGATTTCGTCGCTGCCCGCATCGCGAATCCGCGCGGCCACGGCCCGGACCACGCCCCCTCCGATTGCAAGATCGGCAACTTTACCGGCGGCGCCGCTGCCGTCGAGGACCAGACCGCCCCGGAGAATCAGGTCATAGGCTCTGCGAGAGGGAAGCCGGAGGGCGGGCGCGGCGAGCGCGGCGAGGACGAAGTCGCGGCGTGTAGGCATGACTGGAAGATAGGGAAGCGAGAAGAGGGAAGGGGGAAGTGACCGCGCTCCCGGCTTCCCTCTTCCCGCTTCCCTCTTCGCTATTCGCTGCGGAGAGCCACCAGCGGATCCACCTGCGTTGCGCGCCGCGCGGGGATCAGGCTCGCGATCACCACCGCCCCGACCAGCGCCAGGGTCACGCCGCTGAAGACAAACGGGTCGAACGCACTGACGCCGAACAGGAACGCCGAAAGGGCCGAAGTGGCGGCGAAGGAGAGCCCGAGCCCGATCCCGCCGCCGATTGTCGCGAGCAGCGCCGCCTGACGCACCACCAGCCGGACGATGTCGCCACCTTCCGCGCCGAGCGCCCGCCGGATGCCGAGCTCCTGAGTCCGCTGGGATACCGAGTAGGCCATCACGCCATACACTCCGATGAGCGAGAGCAGCAGCGCGATGGCCCCGAAGACGCCGAGCAGCTTCGGCATGATCTGGTCGCTTTGATTGCGGTCGTCTACCACCTGCTGCAGGGTCTGCACGGCGTAGGGAGGCAGCTCAGGGGCGACGGCGGCGACTTCCTCACGCACCCGTGCTGACAAGCCCGTGGGATCCCCGGAGGTGCGTAGCACATATCGCAGGGTGCGCGCGAAGTATTGGTTGGCCGCGAAATACGCCAGCGCCGGTGCGGGCTCGTCCGGACCGAATTCCCTGACATCCTTGACGACCCCGACGATCTCATAAGTGCCGGACGAAAACACCAGCCGGTGCCCCAGCGGATTGCCCTTGGGCCAGTGCCGCTTGGCCAGTGTCTCATTGACCAGGATTACGGGGGGCGTGCCCACCCGGTCTTGCGGGGTAAAATCCCTCCCTCTGACCAGTCCGATCTTCATCACCTGGAAATAACCCGCCGATGCGTTGCGGTATTGCAGGATCGGTTGCCGCCCTTTCTCGGGAACCGTCTCTCCTTCGACATAGTAATAGGTCCCGTTGCCGCCGCTCATGGGGAGCTGGGTCACCGCCGCGGCCCCGGTTACACCGGGCAGCGCGGCGAGCCGCCGCAGCAGCTCGTCCTGCAAAGCGATGGCTTTGGCGGTGTCGGCGTACTGCCGTTGGTCGAGCGAGACCGCGAAGGTGAGTGCATTCTCGGGAGCGAAGCCGAGCTCCACGGCCTGCAGCCGCAGGGAGGCCTTGATGAGGAGACCGGCAGAGATCAGCAGAACGAGTGCGAGCGCCATCTCGACGACCACCAAAGAGGCTCGCAGGCGTCCGTGCTTGAGTCCCATCGACCCGCCGCGACCACCGTCCTTGAGCGGCTCGGTCAGGCTGCCGCGAGTCACTTGCAGCGCCGGAGCGACCCCTGCAATGATGCCCGCCGCAAGAATCACGGCGAAGCCGTACGCCAGAATCCGGGGGTCGAGCCCCAGCCGGTCGACCCCTGGCACATCGGTCGGGATGATGCTGCCGAGCCAACGGACCCCGAAGATGGCGAGCACCAGCCCAAGCGCCCCCCCGGCGATCGCGAGAAAGAGCGATTCGGTGAGCAGTTGGCGCACCAGCCGCACCCGGGCGGCGCCGAGCGCAGAGCGAACCGCGATTTCCCGATTGCGCGCTGCCGCGCGCGAGAGCAGCAAGTTGGCGACGTTGGAGCAGGCAATGAGCAGGACGAAAAAGACCGCCACCAGGCAAATGGTTCCGGCCTGCCGAGCGGTGCTGTCCACGATCTCATCCAGCAGGGAGACTGCGTGGGCGCCCATGCCGAGATTCGTGGCGGGATAGCTGCCGGCAAGCCGCTTGGCGATGCCGCCGAGCTCGCTGTTGACCGCTTCCAGGCTGGCGCCGGGCCGTCGCAAGCCGAGTACCTCGAGGTAGTGACTGCCGCGCGAAGCATCGCTGGGCACCTCGAGGGGAGTGTAGAGATCGTTGCCGCTATCGAACCGGAAGCTCGCGGGGAGCAGCCCGACAATCGTGTAGGGCTCGCCATCCAGCCGGATCGAGCGCCCCACCGCCTGGGAATCGGCGCCGAAATGGTTACGCCAGAAGGCATCCGACAGCACCACCACTTTGCCCCGCCCGGGCTGTTCCTCCTCCGCACGAAAGAAGCGTCCCCGTGCCGGCGCGACGCCGAACAGGTTGAAGAAATTGGGGCTTACCCGGAGCCCGCCGACGCGCTCCGGTCTATCGCCGTCCGCCATGTTGTAGTTGCCGCCGGTATATGCGGCAAGCGCTACCGTCTTGCTGTCGCGTCGCCAGTCCACGAAATCCGGTAGCGAAATGCTGCTCTGCTCCCAACCCCGCTCCTTATTGTCTGACCAGACTTGGACCATCCGGTCCGTGTTCGGATAATCCACCGGGCGGATGAGGATCAGGTCCACGCCGGCGAAGATTGTGACGTTGACCGCAATGCCCAGCGCCAGGGAGAGCGTGGCGACGGCAAAGAGCCCCGGCGACCGGCGCAGCGAGCGGAAGGCGTATTTGACGTCCTGAAGGAGCACATCCATGGCTGACAGCTAGGGAAGCGGGAAGCGAAAGAGTCCCTGACCAGGAATCGGTACGGGACCCCCGGACCCCAGGTTTCACTCTTCCCTCTTCCCTCTTCCCTCTTCCCTCTTCCCTCTTCCCTCTTCCCGCTTCCCGCTTCCCTGCTCACCTGCAACGCTTTTCCGCGTGAAGGCATCTCAGGAAGTGAAGCTGGGAACCGACATCGAGAGGACGCAATGCTGCTCGCCAGACATGCAACGACCGAAGGGCTGGAAATTTTCGATGAGCGGGGCAAGCCGGTCGGAAGCGTTACACAGCCGATAGATCCCCGTCTGTTCGGCCCGGAAAAGGGAACCGTGTTTCTGAATCGTACACCAGCGCTCCACACCGCGTCGGAGGGGCCAGCCCAGGCTGCCTGAGTAAACCCGATCCTGCCCGGCGCTCACGCATCTAGATTGAAAGCGTGAGCGCTTTCCTTTTCCGGCAATTTCGCTCAACCGCTTTGCTCCGCGCGGCCGCCGCCCTGTTCGCGGCGGCCGCCCTTGCGACTGCCGGCCCCGCTCGCGCACAGTCGGCGCCGGAGATCGCCAGCCGCGACCCGCTGGCCGAGGCCGAGCAGGCCATTGTAGCGGGCAGACCGCTCGCTGCCACGCGACTCCTGGCGCCGCTGCTGGCTAAGCCCGGGGCGAAGGAGCCTGCCGTCGTGCTGCTCGCGGCGCGTGCGGCCGCCGGTTGGGAGGGATGGGGCACGGTCGTGCAGCTGTTGGTATCGCAGACCTGGCTGGATGACCTGGCGGGAGGGGAAGGACGCGCCCTGCTCGCGCGAGCGCGAGTGGAGCGGGGCTTGGCGCCGCTGGACGACGCGCGGCGTGCGGTGCGCGCAGCGCGCGGAGACGCGCTGGGACCCCGGCTGCTCACTCTTGCCCGTGCGTTCGACCGGGCCAACCTGCTCGACAGCGCCGCGGCGACCTACCTGATGTCCGCAGCCGCGTTTCCCACGATCGCGGACTGGCTCCGGTTGCGCGCCGCGGGCGTCCTGGCCGATTCTGCCTTGCGGACCAGCCTGTACAGCGCCGTCACCCTGCCGGCGGCGGTTCCGCGGGTTCGCTGGACCGAGGCGCTGGCCCGCGACCGCGCGGGGGATTGGCGCGGAGCCGCTGAGCTGTACGACGGATTGGGGGCGGTGCTTGCCGGGGTGCGGCTCCGGCTACGCGGCGCCAGGGAGCCGACGGAGCGGGCTGCCGTCCGTCGTGAGCTCGTGGGCCTGCTCACGTCTCGGCTTTCCGCGGCCGATACGCGCGACGCCATCGCCTTACTCGATGAGGCCTTTCCGAGCCTCACCCCGGAGGAACACCTGCTGGTCGCGCGACGTGCCGCCGCACTGGATCCGGCTCGCGCGGTTCGGGCCTTCGCGCGGGCGGTCTCGCGCGCCAAGCCGCTCTCCGAAACCGACCAGCTGAGCTACGCCGCTTCGCTGCAGCGGCTTGGCCGCCATCACGATGCGATGCAAATGTTCGGTGCCATCCGGAGCCGGGAGCTTCGCGCCCAGGCGCAGTACCTCAGGGCCCGCAGCCTGCTCGCCGCGGGGTCCCGTAGCCAGGCGCTGGACCTGCTCGAGGAGGTGTCCCATACACCCTCGGGCGACAGCACAACCGCCGCCACTGCGGGTTACCTGGGGGCGGATTTGCTGGTGGATGACGGTGAGGAGAATCTGGCTCGGCAAGCCTACCTCGATGTCGCGCGCCGGTTTCCGAGGACGAGCCACGGTCCGCGTGCCGCCTTCCAGGCCGCGCTGCTCGCCTGGGTGCATGGGGACCACGCCGCGGCGGCTATGGAGTTCGCCGCGCTGGCCGAGCGAGCGGCGGTGAGCAGCGAGGGCGTCGCCGCGCTCTATTGGAGCGGTCGCGCGCTGTTCGTACGCGGCGACACTGCCGCGGCCAGGGCCCGCTGGCAGACCCTGCTCGAGCGCTTTCCCGCGTCGTACTACAGCGTCCCCGCCGCTCTCCGCCTGGGCACGCCGGCGGTGCGGGAGCCCGCGCCAGAAGAGCGCCCGCGTCCCGATAGTAGCCTCACGGCCGCGCTCGACCGGGCGAAGTTGCTCGAGCACCTGGGTCTCCGCGTCGAGGCGCGTTTCGAGTATGATCGGCTTTCCCGGCAGGCGGAGAGCTCGGCGGAAGAGAGTACGCTGCTGGGCACTGCGCGGGCCTTTTTCGATCGCGGGCTGGTGGCGCGGGCCTACCGGCTGGCGCTGCGCTCACCCAACGCACAAGGCCAGCGTCTGGCATTCCCGCTGCCCCAGCCGGAGGTGATCGAGGAGTCGCGCCGCGCCGCTGTTGATCCGCTGCTCGCGGCCGCGCTGATCCGCCAGGAATCGGCCTTCGATCCGTTCGCCCGCTCGCGAGCAGATGCACGCGGGTTGATGCAGGTGCTGCCGAGCGTGGGGGCCGGGCTCGCTCCCGCGGCGGGAATCAGCGAATGGGATCCGGCGTTGCTCTATCAAACCGAGATCAACGTGCACTTCGGCATAGCCCACCTCGCCCAAACCCTCGCGCGCTACCCGCTCTTGCCCGTAGCCCTGGCGGTATACAACGCGGGAGAACGCCCCACCAGCCGTTGGCTCGCTTTGCCGGGTGCAGCCGACGATCCTGAGGTCTTCATCGAGCGAATTCAGTACGTCGAGACCCGCGACTACGCACGGCGAGTCCTCCGCAATCTCGCGGTCTATCGCGCGTTCTATCCCGAGCTCCCGTGAGTGGTGCGGAGCGGCATGATCCCTATCGCGCGCTGCGCGATGCCGGATTCCGCCGCTATCTGACTGGAAACCTGCTGGGAACGCTCGGCTTGCAGATGCAGGCCGTGGCGGTCGGCTGGGAGCTCTACGAGCGCACCCATTCGGCCTTGGCGCTCGGGCTCACCGGTCTGGTTCAGTTCCTTCCGATGGTCCTGTTCTTTCTTCCGGTCGGCCACCTGATCGACCGATTCGACCGCCGCAAGGTGGTGCTGGGGGCTTTGGCCGGTCTCTCCATCGCGGCGCTCGGTCTCGCCGCGGTTTCGGCGCTGCGCGGGCCGGTAGCGCTCATCTATGGCCTGTTGTTCCTGAGCGGCACCGGGCGAGCGTTTCTGGGGCCGGCCAAGGGCGCGCTGCTGCCCGCCATTGCGCCGGCCGGCGCCTTCGAGAGCGCCGTCGCGTGGAACAGCGGCGCCTGGCAAATGGCCGAGATCATTGGGCCTGCGGTGGGCGGCGGGATACTGGCGCTGAGCCGGAGCCCTGCCGTCGTGTACCTGGCGCACGCTGTGCTCGCCGCCAGCTTCCTCGGCTTGCTTTCCGGCGCGCGAGTGCGAGCGGCTCCGCGTTCCACCACCGTCTTTTCGCTGGATTCCCTGCTGGAGGGAGCCCGCTATGTCCGGCGGACTCCGATTCTGCTCGCCGCGATCACTCTGGATCTTTTTGCGGTGCTCTTCGGCGGTGCGGTCGTGTTGCTGCCGGTTTTTGCGAAGGATATTCTGCACGTGGGCCCGGCTGGCCTGGGATGGCTGCTCGCCGCACAGTCGATCGGTGCCGTGGCAACGACACTCACGCTGGCGCACCTGCCTCCTCTGCGACACGCCGGGCCCGCCTTACTGCGCGCCGTCGCTCTGTTCGGCATCGCGACCATCGCCTTCGGGCTGTCCCGCTCGTACCTGGTCTCCTTCATCGCCCTGGCTGTGGCCGGAGCCGCCGACAGCGTGAGCGTTGTCATCAGAATGACGCTCTCGCAGCTCGGTACACCCGACGCGCTGCGCGGTCGCGTTTCCGCGGTCAACAGCCTCTTCATCGGCACCTCGAACGAGCTGGGCAACTTCGAGTCCGGTGCGCTGGCCGCACTGGTCGGACCGGTGGTCTCGGTCGTCGCGGGAGGTGTCGGCACCATCGTGACTGTAGCGGCCGCCGCAGCGAAATGGCCGGAAATCATGAGGCTGGGGAGGTTGGACGACAGCATTGTGATGAAGCGTGAACTATGAGGGGGACCTACCGAACCGAGTGAACCCGCTCTCGAGAGGCTGTCACGGTTCACGGTTCACCGTTCACGCCGTTATCGCAGCGGCGCGGGCCGGTTCCCCTTCAACCGATCGAGCTCCCTCCGCATCTGGCGATCCTCGGGTGCCAGCGCAACCGCTTTGCTGAGCGCCTCGACGGCGGCCACCGTGTCCCCCGCCTGCAGCGAGACCTGCGCGATAGCCTGATACGTTGGGGCGGACTGTGGATAGAACTCGAGGTTCAGCTTGAGTAAGGCCAATGCCGCCGGCCGGTTCTCAGGCATGGGCAGCAACAGCGGGATGGCCAGCTCGCCGAAGTCATACGCGGCACGACCGTAATACCTGCTCCGGAGATCGCGATAGAGCGCGATGGCCGAGTCGGCGCCTTTCGCCTCGATCGCATTGCGCAGCGCCGCCTGAATGGTACGCGGCTTGGCGAGCCCGTGATGGCACGTTTCGCAGCTCACCCGCTCCCGCTCGGCCAGGGTGAGACCCATGCCGGAGATGAGGTACTTGTCGTTGATATCGTTCACCATCCGCATCATCTCGCGCGCGATTTTCTTAGTCTCCTTGTCGTCGGAGGCGTGATCGGTCTGCTCCCGGCCGTCCGGGCCGACGGTTTCCACGTGACAGAACGAGCAGCGCACGCCGAGCGCGACCGCCATCAGCCGCATCCGAGCGGTGACCTCTGAGCGGGAGAGGCTCTTGGGAAGCACCTGCAGGTTTTTGGGCGGCGCCCCCTGGAATCCGGAGCCTTGGGAGGCTACCTGCGTTGATACCAGAGCGGACAGAAGAAACACAAAGCCTCGTGACATTATGAAACTCCACATCATCGGTGGGCATTCTGTGGAACCAAGACTACCGCAATGGCAGGTTGATCGACAACCCTGGAGCAAGGGTCGAGGAGCCCGCGTTGGGTAGCCAGTCAACCACCCTTTGGGTTGAGGGCGGTGCTGTTGGAGGATCGGGTGTTGAAGGCGGTGCTTAGGAGATCATATTTGAGATAGCATCAGCTGAACCGCACCGACGGGTGAGATCGGCGGGAGGGACCCTGTGCAGAGGGCTGCTAAAAGCCATGCGGTCAACATACGGGGAGCAGGGGCTTGGACCTTGCTGCAACCGTCCGACCGCCTCACGCATCATCCTTCGCGTATTCTCACGAACCAATAGGGAAGGGAGTCCACCGTGCGAGCGACTGATTTAGTGACGTTGGCGGCACTAGGCGCTGCCCCTGCCGTGCTTGAAGCACAACAGCAGGTTTCGCTGTCAAAACCGGATGCAGAATACTCTGAGGGGTTCACATCCATCACGGCGATTCGAGAACTGCGTGATGGGAAGGTTCTCGTCGCCGATCGCCAAGACAAGATTGTACAGCTGGTCGATCTGATTCGTGATAGGGCTTCAAAAGTTGGACGTGAAGGAAGCGGTCCTGGTGAATACGCGATGCCGGTCGCACTACTTCCCCAACCTGACGGTAGTACCCTGATTCAGGACTTTCTCAATCGTCGTTTCCTGGTCGTGAGCCCTGATGGGGAGTTAGGTGCTTCGGTCGACATGCCAAGGCCACCTTCATCTCCAGCGGCCGGGCCAGGAATCATGATGATGGGTCTCGACGCGAGGGGCGTGGATGGAAAAGGGAGGATCTATTTCCAAGCTGCTCCCTTCGGTGCAGACGGAACGACGCTGGATTCGGTTCCGATACTCCGCTGGGACCGGACCCAGTCGACATTCGACACGGCAGCCTATGTGAAGCTTCCCCCAGGGTCTGCAACAGCGAGCACAACTGGTGGAGGCATGCGTGTCATGTTCGGGATGCAAAAGCGCTTTACGCCCGCAGAAGCTTGGGGAGTAACCGAGGACGGCCGAGTCGCGCGGGTTCAACCTGAACCGTATCGCGTGGTTTGGATCAATGCACGAAAGCAAGTAGCCCTGGGTCAAACCGTGCCCTACACGCCGATGAAAGTCACAGAAGCGGACAAGCAGGAAGTAATAGAAGCGCAGCGAAGATCGAGACCGATGACGATCACGATGGGCGGACCAGGTGGGAGCGGTGGGCGCACGACCGGCGGCACCAACCTTCAGCCACCGCCACCCGAGTTTGCTGAAACCAAACCACCTTTCGTTACAGGTCCGGGGGGTAGTGGCTCGGTCAACGTTACTCCTGAGGGAGAAGTCTGGGTGCTGCGCACACGCCCCGCCGGTGACAAAGTCCCGAGCTACGATGTCTTCGACCGCGTGGGCAGCCTCGTCAGAAAAGTGAAGCTGAATCCGAACAGCCGGGTCATTGGATTTGGGAAGGGAGTCGTCTATGTGGTGAGGACAGATGAATACGACTTGCAGTATCTCCAGCGGTTCCAGAAGCCCTTGCCCAAGTACTGAGTGCAGGTGTCGGCCCAAGCGCACTGCGCGCTTGGGCAGATCGATCCAGCTACAAGATGATCGTCTTGACCTGTGCCCGCATCGCAGCCGCGGATAGAGAATCGTATTCTCGTGCGACAATTCTCCCACCGCATCCGAACGTAAACCGCGCAGTCAAACCCAGCTCCGATAGCATTGCTGCGAACGGAAAGGGCCCTCGTGGTCTCACCTCGTTGCTCGGGAGAGCGGCAACGACTACACTGCCAAATCCAATCCGGCCATCTGGGGCAGTGTCGTGGAATGTTAGGTCACATGTCTCTCCCCACGTCATACACCAACTCCATTCTTCCTTATAGTTGAACTGGCCCATACAGTTAGACCAACCATACGCCCATTCTGTGCAGTACACGTAACCGCCGCTTTCCACGCAATTCGGGCAACCAAATTGGGCCCCTACAGGGGGCGCGTTGCCCACTAGCAGACCAATGAGGCCGATCCCAACGACAAGCTTTTTGCGCATTCTCTCCTCCTTTTTAGAGACAGCAGCAAGAGAGCAAATCGTGTACTCTCGACCTTAGTTGCGGATCAATCGATAGCGAACGAGCACCGGCATTCCGTCTCCGTCTTCTATAGTTCCCCAGAGGTCGTTGACAGCGGCCACGAACGCGAAGAGCCCTACCGGGGTGATGAACCGACCTCGTAAATGTCCAGATTGATTAA
Source organism: Gemmatimonadales bacterium (assembly GCA_036002045.1). Taxonomy (GTDB): domain Bacteria; phylum Gemmatimonadota; class Gemmatimonadetes; order Gemmatimonadales; family GWC2-71-9; genus JABFSM01. Next base: position 1,388 of record DASYTT010000160.1, on the reverse strand, counting down.
GCACTTCCCAGACCTGGGGTCCATTGGGAAGATCTTCTCGCCGAAGCCAAAGTTCTCCGTTGGTCGAGATCAGAATCCGTTGTAGAGGGGGTAATGCAGCTGGGGTCACAAGATCGGCTGAAACCGCGCGCCGGGCGGCGTCCTCCGAAGTGAACGCTCTACCGAAACCTCCTGCAATGAGCTTTTCGATCCATTGCCTAACCTTCTCTTTGGTCAAGGGTACTGGTTGGTACGAACGGCTATTCCGAAACACTCGCTTGCCGGTAGAATCGAAACCTTCCAGTTCAAAGCTCACCCGGCTCGTCAGAGCGGTGAAGGACCATCGAGCGACTACGAAGCGATCACCCCTCGAACTTACTGCGAAGGTCGCTGCGTGGGCCCATGGGGATTGAATCTTTGCGATGCCACCTGACTGAAGGTGGAGGTTCAGTACACTCGGTTTCGTGGTGGCTAAGAGAATCGTATCCCTGCGTCCGCCAGGAAACGAGAGAAGGATGTGGCTCGGGCCAGAATCGATTCCTACTCGTGGAGCCGATAATTCGGTGAACAGCAGGACCCCGCCACCGAGCACTGCCATTGGGAGCCAACGTGAACTAGGACCCAAATTGGGATCCCGACTCCTACCCCATACTTCAAGTAACTTCAGGTGCTGGTCGAAGACGCTAATGGCGCGAGAATTGGCGTCGATAACCCAAAAAGCATCCCCATTCCATCCGAACCCTCCGATCGAGCGGAACTCTCCCGGGCCCGAGCCACTTTGGCCGATTCGTTGAATGGGTTGACCAGTTAATGAAAAGGCAAAGACTTGTGGATCTGTCGAAGTCGAGGCAAAGATGCGATCGCTCGAAGCAAGCGACATGAACCGAATTGGCCCGCTAACCTCAGTTCCGGCAAGGGAAAATCGTCCTACTTCTTGTAACTTCCATACGTTGGCAGGGGTCTGACCGCCCATAGCTGGCGCGCCAAGCAAGGTGGTAAGCGCAACTGCAGCAACAACTTTCGACCGCATCCCCTGAACCTCCATTTCTTGCAGGGGTACTCGATGGCGTGCTCGCAATCAGCTCAATCTGTAAACGACGCTCGATAAACGACGATTCAGAGGATCCGATACGTCGATATGCCAGAACGAAACGACCTGAAGCCGATGCAGCAACGAGCCCAAACGGAGCCCTGACCCTCGCAACATGCTTGATTGTGTTGTCGCTCTTGTATCGAACCAATAGACGACCGTCACTTCGAGGATCACTGATCGTTTGAAGCATTCCGCCAGGGATGGAGAAAGGTCTCAAGGCTTGCCATTCCTGGAGGGCATCCGCATCGATGTCCAAAGTTTTCCAGCGTTCGAACGGGGAATGTGCAGATGTGCCTGTGCCGTGGCCGGAGAATCG
>DASYTT010000159.1:0-23208 GCA_036002045.1 Gemmatimonadales bacterium | reverse complement strand
TTACAGCTGCAGGATCAGCTCGAGGGAACCGAGAACCGGATCTCGGTGGCGCGGCAGGATTACAATCGGGCCGTGGAAGACTTCAACGCGTATATCAGGCGGTTTCCCTATAATCTCACGGCCAAGATCATCGGGCGGGGTAAGCCGCGCGAGTATTTCGAATTGACGACCCCGGGAGCGGCGGAAGCGCCGAAGGTCAGGTTTTAGGGGGCAGGTGGCAGGTGGCAGGTGGCAGCTGGCAGCTAAAAAAAAGCCCCGGTCCAGTAGTACCGGGGCTTTTTGTTGCCAACCCTGTGACCTGCCACCTGCCACCTGCCACCTGCCACCTAGTCCGTCACCACTCCCGGCAGGATATACCGCCTGGGATCCACGGGACGTCCATTCACGTGGACCTCGTAGTGCAGATGTGGTCCGGTGGAGAGTCCGGTGTTACCGACCTGCGCGATGAGCTCGCCGCGGGTCACCTTGTCGCCCACCTTCACCAGAATCCGCGAAATATGCGCGAACCGGGTCACGATCCCGTAGCCATGATCGATGACTACCATGTTGCCATAACCCGCTTCCCAGCCGGTCTGGGTGATGGTGCCGCTCGCCGGCGCTTCGATCGGCGCGCCCATGGGCGCGCTGACATCGATGCCCTCGTGCGGCCGCGCCTCGTGCAGAATCGGATGGGTCCGCATGCGGGAGAATGCGCTGGAGAGCCAGCCGGTGGTCGGCATGATCGACGGCGTCGCGGCGAGCCGCTCGGCGTGGAGCGCCAGGCTGTCGCCGGCCTGGCGGAATGAGCTCGAGAGCAGATTGGCCCGGCGAATCAGCGCGTTCAAGTCGACCCGGACCTGAGCAGCCCGCCCGAGCAGGAGATCCGGCTCCGGTGAGAAGGAGCCGGCGCCACGGGGTCCGCCGATGCCGACGGCGTGAACCTGCGGATCGATCGGGTCGAGATTGGCCAGCAGCCGGAGCTTGGCATCCTGCTGCTCCAGCCCCGCGATCGTCTCGGTCAGCGTGCCGAGCCGGCCGTGAAGCTGCTCCAGATCGGCGGCGAGCAGTCGGTTGTCCCGTTCCACCCGATCGGCGCGAGCGAGATTGAGCGAGCGGCGGACGGTGGCATACCCCAGCAGCAGCACCAGCATCGTCGCAGCCACTGCCAGGCTGCCGACCAGCTTGAGCGCCGTGTGGGAGACTTCGATGACCTTGGTTGCGCTCGAGCCTTGCGGCACAACCACAATGGTCCAGCGTGGCTTCGACATCACCGCACCTGCGTTTTTCGCCTGATTGGTTCCCCCGCGTCGGAGACAGGTGGGCCACCGACGGACTTCTGAGCACGGCATTTTGGGTGCCGCGGCCGGGGATATAATCGCCCCGGCTGCAAAGCATGTCAAGGCGCGGGTTTGCGCGTCTAAATACCTGTCATGTCGCGCGTTATGACAGCTCAGCCAGGTGCTTGTGGCTTCGGGAATAAGACCGGCGGCCGGACGCTGGTGCGCCCCGCAACCGGGGGGGACTCGAGTTCGCTCCAGGAGGATTCCGTCACCGTCCCGGGGAGCCCGAGTGCGATCCATAGCAGTTGCGCCTTCTCGGGCAGGAATGGCGAAGTGAGAACCGCGAGGCGATAGAGCGTCCGCGCCAGGGCCGCGAGGGCCTGGGTGAGCTCGGCTTCTCTCTGCTCCTTGGCAAGGGTCCAGGGTGCGGTCTGCACGATGAAGTGATTTGCGGCGCTGACGAGAGAGACGATCGCTTCCGCTCCCCCGCGGACGTCGAACTGATCCAGCGCGCTGGCGTAGCTCGCGATCGCGGTGACGCCCGCGTCGTCGAGCGGCGTGCGCGTGGCATCGTGGGGCAGGGTCCCGCCCCGGTACTTGGCCAGCATCGCCAGGGAGCGCGAGGCGAGATTCCCCAGCCCATCGGCGAGGTCGGCGGTATAGCGTTCGTCGAAGCGGTCCCAGGTGAAGTTCCCGTCGTTCGCGAACCCCACCTCCCGAAGCAGGAAGTAGCGCAGCGCGTCGGGGCCGTGCCGCGCGATCGCCTCGTCCACGCTCACCGCGGTGCCGCTCGACTTGGAGACCTTGGCGCCTTCCCACTGGACGTAGCCGTGCGCCCAGACCATGCGGGGCAGCGGCAACCCGGCCGCGAGCAGCATCGCGGGCCAGAGACAGCAGTGCAGCCGCGTGATGCCCTTGCCGATCACGTGCAGGTCCGCGGGCCACAGCCGCTCCCAGCCCTCGGCGGGGAATCCCGCGGCGGTGATGTAGTTGATTAGCGCATCGAACCAGACATAGACGGTGTGCTCCGGGTCACCGGGGAAGGGAATCCCCCAGGGAAAGCGCGCGCGGGAGATCGAGACGTCCTCGAGCCCGCCTTCCAGCACCTTCAGCACTTCGTTGCGGCGGATGGCCGGCTCCACCCGGAAGGTTCCCGAGCGGATCAGCTCCAGGAGCTCCGGACCGTAGCGGGAGAGCCGGAAGAAGTGGTTGCGCTCCTTCATCCGGACCGGAATCAGGTCGGGGTGCTCGATGCAGCGTCCATTGCTGAGCTGGCTTTCCTGCTTGAACTCCTCGCAGCCGACGCAATAGAGCCCTTCGTAGTCTCCGACGAAAAGATCCTGCGGGTTATGCTGCTGGATCCGGCGGATGAACTCGGTGACCGAGGCCTCGTGCCGTGGCTCGGTCGTGCGGATCCAGTCGTCGTGCGAGCAGCCCAGCGCGCGCCAGGTGGATTCGAACCGCTCGCTGATCTGGTCGACCCACTCCTGTGCCGGGAGTCCGGCTTGCTCGGCCGCCATGGCGACCTTCTGCCCGTGCTCGTCCATCCCCATCACGAAGTGGACCTGATCGCCCCGCTGCCGGCGATAGCGGGCAATGCAGTCGGCGCCGACCTTTTCCAGCGTGTGGCCGAGGTGAGGATCGCCGTTCGAGTAGTCGATCGCGGTCGTGAGGTAGAACTTCGCCACTCAGGACTCCGACGGGGGCGGCGGGGGCGGGGGCGCTCCCCCATCTCCGTCGCGGCGCCGGCCGCGGCGGCGCCGGCGCCGGCGCTTGCGCTGCGGGGAATCGCTCGGCGCCACGCTCCTTTCGGCAACCCCCGCGGCGGATTGCTCCCGAGGCTCGTCGCTCGTCGGGGAAGGGGGCGTCAGGGGTCGGGCCTGGGTCGGCGCTTTGGGCGGCGTTCCCCGCGCTTCGGGCGGCGGCTCACCCAGTCCCTCGAGCTCTTCCCTGAGCTCGCCCAGCGTGACGATCCGAGGACCCTGCTCGTCGCTCCTGAGGAAGACGCGTTCCCGGAAGATGTCCACTGCGATGACGCGTTCGGCGCCGCGGGTGGTCCGCAGGGTCTTGCCCTCCTTGGGGAAGCGCTTCCGGGCGCTGACGTAAAACTCGTGCTCGTACTTGAGACAACAGAGCAAGCGCCCGCAGCCCCCGGAGATCTGTGCCGGGTTGAGCGAGAGGTGCTGATCCTTGGCGAGCGCGAGGCTGACGGGGGAGAGCTCGGTCAGCCAGGTGGAGCAGCAGAATTCCTTCCCGCAGCGTCCTACCCCGCCCAGCCGGGCCGCCTCGTCCCGCGCACCGATCTGGCGCAGCTCGATCCGCGCGTGCAGCGTGGCAGCGAGGTCCCGCACCAGGTCGCGGAAGTCCACTCGTTTTTCGGCGGTGAAGTACACCGTGAGCTTCTTGCGGTCCCACTGCCACTCGGCATCGCTCACCTTCATGTCGAGCTGCCGGGCTCGGGCCCGCTCGAGGACGGTGCGGCGGGTCGTCTCTTCGGTACGGCGCAGCTCGTTGGCGGTGCGCACGTCGTCCTGGGTCGCGCGCCGCACCACGCTGAGCTCCGGAATTTTCACCTCGCCCACGGAGCAGCCGCTACAGCTGGTGCACTTCTTGGAGGCGGCATCGCCGGTCGAGGAAACCCGCCCGAAGTCGAGCCCCCGTTCCACCGGCACGATCACCGGCTCCCAGAGCCTGAGCGGCTCGGCGTCGTCGGACCACAGGAAATAGTCCTTCCGGTTGCCCTTGAAGCGAACTTCGACGGTGGCGGGCATCAAGCCTCGGTGAAGACGCCCATGGCGGCGTATTTCTCGGCGCGCCGCCGCACCAGCTTTTCGGGTCGGATTTTCCTGAGTTCCGTAACGTGCCGGATCAGGGAGTCGCGAAGGGACTCGCCAGCGGCATCGGGGTCCTGATGCGCTCCCCCGATGGGTTCGGAAATGATCTCGTCGATGATGTTGAAGCTCAGCAGATCGCTGGAGGTGAGCTTGAGTGCCTCGGCCGCGCGCTCGCGCTGGCTCGCGTCCTTCCAGAGGATCGCGGCACACCCTTCCGGCGAGATGACCGAGTAGACCGAATTCTCGAACATCAGCACCCGGTCGGAGACGCCGAGCGCGAGCGCGCCGCCCGAGCCGCCCTCGCCGATCACCACCGCCACGATCGGCGTGGGGAGCACTGCCATCTCCAGAATATTGGTGGCCAGCGCTTCCGACTGGCCCCGTTCTTCCGCGCCCAGCCCGGGGTAGGCTCCCGGCGTGTCGATGAGGGTAATGACGGGCGCGTGGTAGCGGGCGGCGAGCTTCATGAGCCGGAGCGCTTTGCGGTAGCCTTCCGGATGCGGCATGCCGAAATTGCGCTTGAGGTTCTCGCGCGTGTCGCGGCCCTTCTGATGTCCGATCACCATCACAGAGGTTCCCGAGAGCCGGGCCCACCCTCCGACGATCGCCAGATCGTCGCGGAAGAGCCGGTCGCCGTGCAGTTCGACGAAGTCCGTGAAAATGGTGTGCAGGTAGTCGAGCGTGTACGGCCGCCGGGGATGCCGGGCCACGCTCACCCGCTGCATCGGCGTCAGGTTGCGATAGATCTCTTCCCGCAGACTGTCCAGCTTGCCCTGGAGCAGCTTGAGCTCCTCGGCCACGTCAATCTCCCGCTCTTCGCCCACCCGCTTGAGCTCCTCGATTTGCCGCTCCAGCTCGAGCAGTGGCTTCTCGAAGTCCAGCGTGTACGCGTTAGCCATCCGTCACCCCACCTTGACGAAGCGGACCCGGTCGGCGCCCAATAGGGCGCGCAGCGCGTGCACGACATCCTCGCCCGGCTCGATGCGCAAGCGCCGGGCGCGAAGTCGCACTGCCTCCCCGTTTCCGTCGGACCACTCAATATAGACCGGCGCGGGACCGGGGTGACCGGCGCACACGGCGACGGCGGACCGCAGCAGCTCGGCGCCGGGTGTACCGCTGGCGCTCCAGCGCAAGGCGACCCCGACCGCTCCCGATCGGCGGAGCTCGGCGAGCGGACGGGCCGTCTCCACCACGAAAGGCGCCCGGTCTTCACCCTGGTCTCGCGCGCTGTACCCTCCGGCGAGCAGCAGCGCGGCGTCTTCGCTGATGACCTGGTTGAGCCGTGCCCAGGCTTCCGGAAAGACGATCGCTTCGGCGCTGCCGTGGAAGTCCTCTACCACCAGCCTGGCGTACTCCTTCCCGCTCTTCTTGGAGATCAATCGCTTGACGCCCGTCACCACCACCGCCACCGCCACCGGCTTTTCACTCCAGGTCGAGAGCGTCGCCGTCGTGCGGGTCCCGAAGAGCTCCACCTCGGTCCGGAAGGGCTCGAGGGGATGACCCGAGATGAAAAAGCCGAGCACCTCTTTTTCCTTGACCAGTCGTTCCGCCGCGGGCCACTCCGGCACCTCGGGGAGGGTAATCCCGCGGGTCCGTCCGCCGGGAGTCTCGCCGAAGAGCGACTCCTGCCCCGATTCACGTTCCTGTTGCTTGAGCTGCGCTTCGCCCAGCACGGCGTCGAGCGCGCCGAGCAGCTGGCTGCGGTGCCCGCCCAGCGAATCGCAGGCCCCCGCGGCGATCAGCGATTCGAGCACGCGCGTATTGCAGAGCCGGAGGTCGATCCGGTCCACCAGCTCGGCGAGCGTGGTAATCCGGCCCTGGCTCCGCGCGGCGATGATCGACTCGATGGCGCCGCGCCCCACATTACGGATCGCTCCCAGCCCGAAGCGGATCCGCTTTTCTCCCACCACGGTGAACTTGAACCCGGACTCGTTCACATCGGGTGCCAGCACTTCGAGCCCGAGCTCGCGCGCCTCGTTGATATATTGCACCACCTTGTCGGTGTTGCCGATTTCCGAGGAGAGCAGCGCGGCCATGAATTCCGCGGGATGATGCACCTTGAGCCAGGCGGTCTGGTACCCCAATACCGAGTAGGCGACGGAGTGCGCCTTGGGGAAGCCGTAGCGCCCGAACGTCGCGATCTGACTGGCGAGATCCTCCGCCAGCCGCTTGGGATGCCCCTGGGCCAGTGCCCGCTCGGTGAACTTGCCGAGCTCCTTGCGCAGCAGCTCGGCGTCCTTCTTGCCCACGGCCTTGCGCAGCACGTCGGCTTCGGCGAGGGTGAAGCCCGCGAACACGTTCGCAATCCGCATCACCTGTTCCTGGTAGGTGATGACCCCGTAGGTAGGCTCGAGAATCTCCTGCAGCAGCGGATGCGGATAGCTCACCGCTTCCTGGCCGAGCCGTCGCCGGATGAAGACGAGATGCATGCCGGCGTCGAGCGGCCCCGGGCGGAGCAGGGCATTGGAGGCGACCAGGTCGTCGAACCGGTCGCACTTCATGGCCCGCAGCGTGTCGGTGGCCAGGGGCGACTCGAACTGGAAGACCCCGCTGGTCCGGCCCTGCCGCAGCATCTCGTAGACCGCCGGGTCGTCGAAGGGCAGGGCGCTCATGTCGATGCGCTTGCCGCTGCGCGCCGCGATCAGCTCGACCGCGTCGTGAATGACCGTCAGCGTCTTGAGCCCGAGCAAATCCATCTTCAGCATGCCGACCTGCTCGAGCGCGCCCATTTCGTACTGGGTGATGATCGCGCTCTCTCCCTCGGCCGTCTGGCCGGCCCCCTTGGTCGGGGCGGTGCACACCGGCACGTATTCGTACAGCGGGCCGGGTGCGATCACCACGCCCGCCGCATGCACCGAGGCATGGCGGGACACCCCCTCGATCCGCGCGCTCAGGTCGACCATCCTCTGGTAGGCGGGCGCGGTCCGTACGAGGTCTCGGAGCTCGTCCACCTTCTTGACCGCTTCAGAGACGGTGAGGCTGTAGGCCGGGCCGGAGGGGATCAGCTTGGTGATGCGGTCCGCTTCGCCGGGCGGGATTTTGAGCACGCGCGCGACGTCCTTGACCGCCGCGCGGGCCTTCAGGGTGCCGAAGGTGATGATCTGGCCGACGCTGTCCCGGCCGTAGCGCTCGCGGACGTACTCGATCACTTCGCCCCGCCGCTCGAAGCAGAAGTCGACGTCGATGTCCGGCATCGACACGCGCTCCGGATTGAGGAACCGCTCGAAGAGCAGATCGAACCGGAGCGGGTCGATATCCGTAATCCGCAGCGCGTAGGCGACGAGCGAGCCCGCCGAGGAGCCGCGGCCCGGCCCCACCGGGATGCCCTTGGCGCGTGCCGCCGCGATGAAATCCTGCACGATGAGGAAGTAACCCGCGTAGCCCGCCGTGGTGATCACCGAGAGCTCATAGTCCAGCCGCTCCCGCACTGCCTGCGGCAGCGGCTCGCCGAAGCGTTCCCGCGCTCCCGCCTCGGTCAGCTCGCGCAGCAGACTATTCTCGTCCCGGGTGCCCGCGGGGAGCGGAAAGCTCGGCACGAAGTAGCGCCGCTCGAAATCGAATTCGCACAGCTCCGCGACCCGGGCCGTGTTCTCGATGGCCTCGGGGTGCGCCGGGAAGAGCGCGCGCATCTCCGCTTCGCTCTTGACGTACGATTCCTGCCCGGTAAAGCGGAATCGCTTGGGGTCGTCGAGCTCTGCCCCCGTGCCGATCGCCAGCAGCACGTCGTGCGCTTCGGCGTCCTCGCGCCGGAGGTAATGCGCGTCATTGGTGGCCACGACCCCGAGCCCGAGCTCCCGGCCGAGCCGCAGCATGCCCTCGCTCACCAGGCGCTCTTCCGGGAGACCGTGCTCCTGAATCTCCAGCCAGAAGGCGTCCTTGCCGAACGTGCGCGCGAACCACTCGGCCGAGGCCCGCGCCTCGTCGTAATGCCCCGCCCGGAGCGCGTGGGCGATTTCGCCGGAGAGACAGGCCGCCAGTCCGACGAGCCCCTCGGCGTGGCGCTCCAGCACTTCCTTGTCGATCCTGGGCCGGCGATAGAAGCCCTCGGTGTAGCCGATCGAGGCCAGCCGGATCAGATTTTGATAACCTGTACGGTTCCGCGCGAGCAGCACCAGGTGACTGTAGTGCGCCGGCGCATCGGCCGGCTTCTGGGGCGAGCGACGATCTCCGTACGCGAGATAGGCCTCGAACCCTAAAATCGGGCGGATCTTGTTCGCCTTTGCCTCCGCGTAGAACGCCCACGCGGCGTGCAAGTTCCCGTGGTCCGTCACCGCCAGACTGTCCATACCCAGACGGCGCACCTGCGCCACCAGATCGGGGATCCGGTTGGCCCCGTCGAGCAGGGAGTATTCGCTGTGGGTGTGGAGATGGACGAAGGGCATCGTCTGCTTACTTTAACTTACACGATTCGACCACGCTCTTCCAAGGGTTCCCGTGCCGCTTCAGCAAGCCAGGATTCGTGCCCCGTTCCTCTGCGGAGCCGCCGCCCTCCTCGCGGCCTGCAGTGGACCCTCCGATCCACCGGGAAGTCCCAGCGTGGATTGCGCCGACCAGCCCGTCACCCAGCTATCGGTCGCGGCCCATGTCATCCTCGATCCCGCGGCGACGGAAGGCTGCCTGCGGCTGCCGCAGGCCGGAGCCTCCGGTGCCAGCTATGTGCTGGTGCTCGCCTCCACCAATGGAACCAGAAGCAGCAACGGGATTTCCGGCCCGTACTCTTTGAGCTCCAGCAGCCCGCTCGCGGCGCTGCGGTCGCTCGCGCCGGTCGCGCCCGCGGCGTTCGAGCCCGCCGGACTCCGGTCCGGTCGCGTCGGCCTCGCTTTCGAACAGGCCCTGCGGCAACGAGAGCAGGAGCTCGCCGCTGACCGGCGCAACCGGCCGATCCTCTCCGGTGCGCCCGGCGTGGCCGTTGCGCCACCGGTGGGAGACGTCCGCGACTTCAAGGTCTGCAGCAACCTCACGTGCACTGCGTTCACGACGGTCACCGCCACCGCGCGCTTCGTCGGTCAGCACAACGCGATCTATCTCGATAACACGGTTCCCCAGAACGATCCCCTGCAGGATGCCGACTTCGCCAACCTCGGCGGTGCTTTCGACAACTACCATTATCCGATCGATACCACCGCGTTCGGGCGTGAATCGGACATCGACGGCAACGGCGTCGTCATCATTCTGATGACCGACGCGGTGAATGCCTTGACGCCGGATTGCACCGATGGGCGCGTTATCGGCTTCTTTTTCGGGGGAGATCTGCTGTCCGGTTCCAACTCCAACCGCGCCGAGATCTTCTACACGCTGGTGCCCGAGCCGGCGCGTGCCACCAACTGCAAGGTCGTAACCCGCAGTGGGGCGGTGAACAACCTCAAGCCCACGCTGATCCACGAATTCCAGCACATGATCAGCTTCAACCAGCACGTCCTGGTCCGCAACGGCACCTCGGAAGAAGTCTGGCTCAACGAGGCAATGTCCCACTTCGCCGAAGAGCTGGGAGGCCGCCGGATTCCTGACGCCGAGTGCACCGCCGCGAACTTCTCCTCCTGCCGGTCCCAGTACACCGGTGGCAACATCATCGACGCCTACGACTACCTCAAGGACACCGAATCGCACTTCATGGTGTTTACCGGTCAGGGTGACCTGGAGGAGCGGGGCGCGGTCTGGCTGTTCCTCCGCTGGACGCTCGATCACTTCTCATCGGACACGATTCTCGGGACGCCCACCACCCGGGCACTCGACGCGACGTCGCTCACCGGGGTCGCCAACCTTACCGCGGCGACGGGTGGGAATTTTGCCGAGATGGTGCCGCGCTGGCTGCTGGCCGCGTACCTCGATGACGGTCCCGATCTGCCCTTCGAGTCCACCGGGTTCCTGCGCTTCAAGAGCTGGGGCCTGCGGGCCATCTGGACCGACCCGCGCAATCAGACCAGCGCAACGCCGCCGGGACCCTTCAATGGGTTTCCCCTCGTGCTGTCGCCGATTGCAGCAAGTTTCTCGCGCAGCGGCACTCTGAGAGCGGGCTCGGGCCGCCACTTTCTGATTTCGCAGGGGCCGAATGGGCCGGCGATCGACCTCCAGGTTTTGCGAGGCACGAGCGGCGGGCAGCTCGACGCCGCGCTGCAGGCCCGCTTCGCCATCGTTCGGATCCGTTGAGCATGGCGCCGCGACTCGCGGCTGTTTGCCTGGCGTTCGTGCTCCCCGGCAGGCTCATGGCGCAAGCTTCCGCCGCTCCGGTGCGTCTGGTTCCCGTCATCTTGGGATTTCCATCGAGCGTGCAGGCGGCGGGTCTCGCCGGAGCGGGGGTCGCGCTGCCCGGCTACGCCGGGGCCATCTTCGTCAATCCGGCGGGAATCGCGCCCATTCGGGTGCTGAGTCTGGAGGCGGGCTTTTCGCGGCGGCCCGATCACTCGACCTATGCGATGGCGGCGGCGGCCACCCGCGCGGGCAGATTCAATCTCGGTTTCGGCGCCCGCTATCTGCTCTTTTCGGCGGACTCCGCGACCTACGACAATCTTTCCTGGTCGGGTGCCGTCGTGTACCGCTTGGGCGGTATCGCCTTCGGCGCGAGCACCAAGTATGTGTCGGTGGAGCAGCGGGATGGTCCCATCACGCGCTCGCTGACCGGCGATCTCGCGGTACAGGTCGCTTTCTTCGATATCGCCGCACTGGCGCTCAGCGCGCAGAACCTCGCTCAGTCCAGGCTGAGCGGCGCCGGGCTCGAGCTCCCCGAAGCGTTGCACCTCGGGTTCAGCCTGAATCTGCTCGACACCTATTCCAACGGCCGCCTCCTCGCCACGGTGGAAAGCGTCTGGTCCGCCGGTGAGCGCGGGCGTACCGTATTCGGCCTGGAGGCGGGAGCCGCGATCTCGGGGCTGGGAATCGTCGGCAGGGTGGGGACGGGCAGGCCGCCGGGACTGGTAGGCGATGTGCAATCCCACACGACCTTCGGCGGCAGCTTGTTGCTTGGACGGGCGCGGCTCGACTACGCCTATCAGCAGCGCAGTACGCTCGGTCGGGCTGTGCACCTGTTCGGTGCGCGCTGGACGCCGTGAAGGCCCGGAGGATCGTTATGGGAGTTCTCATTACTGCGCTCGCGCTGATTCTCGGGTACGGCACGGCCTACCTCGCCAGCGAGGACGTGCGGTACCTGACGCGGGCCGGGATCGAGCAGACCGCGATTCTCCAGAAACGGCGGCCGATCGAAACGCTGGTGGCGGATCCCCAGCTCGATCCCGAGACGCGAGAATACCTGCGCCTGGTGCTCGCCGCCCGTGGCTATGCAGCCGAGCTGGGTCTGGAGGCCGGCGAGACCTACACGTCTTATAGCGAGGTGGGTCGCGACACCCTGCTGCTCGTGCTTTCGGCCTCTCCCAAGAACTGTATTTGCCCGCGGATCTGGAAGTATCCGATCGTCGGGCGGATTCCCTACAAGGGGTTCTTCGACCTCAAGATGGCGCAACGGGAAGCGGAACAGCTCGCCGCCAAGGGGTACGACACCTACCTCCGACCTGCCGCGGCCTACTCGACGTTGGGCTGGTTCGAGGACCCGCTCTTGTCCACCGCCCTGATCAAGGATTCGGTGGAGCTCGCGTCGCTGGTGTTCCACGAAATCGCCCACAACAGCCTCTATGTGAAGAGCGCTACGCCGTTCAACGAGAGTTTTGCCCAGCTGGTCGGCTACCGGGCCGCCGAAGAGTTCTTCAGTGGGCGCGGCGACAGCGCGCTGGCAAACCTCGCCCGAGATCGCTGGGCCGACGAAATGGTGCTGGGGGAGTTCTACCACGCTCTGCTGGATCGCCTGGAGGCATTCTACGCGACCAAGCCGGTGGGAGACTCGCTGGAGGCCGGCCGGCTCGCGATCGGCCGCTGGGCGCGCGCGCAGCTGGAAGGGCCGCTGGGGCAACGCTTTCGCCGCATCCGGGCCAGCCGACTCGCCGACCGGCCGATTAACAACGCGGCTCTCGTGGGAGTGCGGCTGTATCGCACCCACCTCGACTGGTTCGACCGCTGGTATGAGCTGCACGGCCACAGCGTAAAGCGGAGCGTCGCCGCGCTGCGGGAGCTCATGCAGGGCGCCAGCGGCGACAGCGCCTTCATTCGGCTCGAGCGGGCCCTGGCGGATTCGGCGCGGGCAGGCGGCGCCTGATCGGGGTATGTTTGTGCCCCGACTCCCTAGCTCCCTAGCCTCCTTGCTTCCTAGCCTCCTAGCCTCCTAGCCTCCTAGCCTCTGCCAATGAATCACGACGCTCTCCTCACCGAGCTGAACAAGTTCCTCGCCATTCCCAGCATCAGCACCTTACCGGACCATGCCGCCGATTGCCGGCGCGCCGCCGGGTGGCTCATGGATCAGTTCCGCGGACTCGGCTTTCCGGTGGTGGAGCTGCTCGAGGGCGACGGGCATCCCGTGGTGTGGGCCGAGAGTCCCAAGGTCGAAGGGAAGCCCACCGTCCTCTGTTACGGTCACTACGACGTGCAGCCGGTCGATCCCCTCGACGAGTGGGTGTCCCCTCCCTTTCAGCCCACGGTGCGGGATGGCAAGCTCTACGCCCGCGGTGCCGTGGACGACAAGGGGCAGGTCTTCACCCTCCTCAAGGCGTACCAGTCCGTGCTCGCGAAGAATGGCACGCCACCACTCAACGTGCATTTCATCATCGAGGGGGAGGAGGAGTGCGGGGGCCGCGTCATCTTCGACCGCTTGCGCGCCGAACCGGAACGCACCGCCGTCGATGCCGTGGTGGTCGCCGACATGGGGTATTACGCACCCGGGATTCCGGCCGTCTACACCGGCCTGCGCGGCCTCTGCTACGCCGAGATCCACCTGCGCACGCTGCAGCGGGATCTCCACTCCGGCAGCTACGGCGGAGTCGCCCCCAACGCCATGGAGACGCTGGTGCGGCTGCTCAGCCAGCTCAAGAGCCGCTCGGGTCGCATCAACATTCCCAAGCTCTACAAGGCGGTCAAGCCGCCCACCAAGGCCGAACGCAAGGCGTGGAAGAGTCTTCCGTTCGACGAAGAACAATATCTGCGGGAGGAGGTCACCGGCCGCGCCCTCACGGGACTCAAGGAGTTCTCGGTGCTGGAGCGCACTTGGGCGCTGCCGACCTTCGAGATTCACGGCATTCGCGGCGGCTTTACGGGCGAAGGCGCCAAGACGGTGATTCCCGCGCAAGCCATGGCCAAGGTCAGTCTCCGGCTGGTGCCGGGACACAGCTTCGAGAAGGTGGGTAAGTGGCTGACCCGTGCGGTGGAGAAGCTCGCGCCTCCCTATGCCGATATCGAGGTGCGGCTGCTCCACGGCGGAGATCCGGTCCGCTGCAAGGTGAGCCATCCGGCCTTCGGCATTCTTGATGAAGCCTTCGAGGCGGTCGTCGGGCGCCGCACCATCCCCGCGCGTTCGGGCGGCTCGATCCCAGTGGTGCCCGAGCTGCAGCGGGGTGGTGCGCCGGTCCTGCTGACCGGAATCGGGTTGCCGGACGACGGACTGCACTCACCCAATGAGAAGGTCAACCTGCAGCAGATCTGGGACGGGATCGAGGTCTTCGGGAAGTTCTTCCAGTTGTTCGCCGAACGCGGGAAGAGTGAAGCGGGAAGCGAGAAGAGTTAGCCCCGCTTGCCGCTTCACTCTTCCCTGTCTTCAGGCACCCGCTTCTGGGAGCCCGAATAGCGCGCCTCGGTGCGGGCGTGCAGCTCGTCCACGCCGATCAGCGCCCGCACTGAGGCGATGATGCCCGCCACCACGTCATCCGCCCAATAGGAATCAGGGCGCTCTGCCGGCGGCAGCGCGCTGGCCTTTGCCTCGAGAAAGTGGATGGCGGTCGCGATCCACTGCGCCTGGGCACCCTCCACCACCGACCACGCGCCGCTGGCGCGGAGCTCGAGGTCGGCCAGCTCCTGCAGCAGTGCGTCGATGCCTTGGGTGACGGGAGCCGCGCGCAGCCGCTCGGCGGTCAGGGTGAGCACGGTCGCGCGCTCAGTTTCCTGCGGTTCCGGCAGGGGCGCCAGGTAGTGGCGTTGGTCCGCCACCATCTCTGCGAGCCGGACGCATACGGCGCGAATCGGCGGTGTCAGGGCGGGAGGGACATCCTTCGCCCAGCTCGTGGCCGCACGCAAGATGTCCGCGACCTTTCCCTCCGCGAGCGACTCCAACTTCCGCTGGTCCAGCGCGTCCGGCATAACGACGGAAGATAATTACTCTCTTTTTCCCCGCCGCATGCGAGCGGGATCGGGTCGGCCATAGCGCTCCTCGCGCCACGGATCACCCCGCATGTGGTAGCCGTTCTGCTCCCAGAGGCCCGGGTGGTCCTCCGCCAGGAATTCGAATCCGGTCACCCACTTGGCGCTCTTCCAGAAATACAGGTGTGGCACCAGCAGTCGAATCGGCCCACCATGCTCCGCGGGGAGCGGCTCGCCGCCATGCTGCGTGGCGAGCAGATTCTCCGCACGCTCGAGATCGGCCAATGGCAGGTTCGTGGTGTAATCCGGAGCCGCATGCACCAGCACGTAGCGCGCCGCAGGCAAGGGTCGCGCCGCCGCTAGAATTGCCTGGACCGGAATTCCGCCGAAGCGGTTGTCGTAGCGGCTCCAGCTCGTTACGCAGTGGATATCGCAGAGGGTCTCCTGCGTGGGGAACTGTGCCAGCTCCTCCCAGCTCAGCGTAAGGGGCTGTTCCACCAGGCCCATGACGCTGAATCGCCACGCGCTCGTGTCGATGCGCGGGACGTGACTGTAGTGCAGCACCGGCCACTTTGTGGTGATGATCTGGCCCGGCGGCAAGCGTTCGGTCATGCTGGCTTGGTCTCGCCGAGTGCCGCGGTTGGGGCGCGCTCTACCTCGCGCTCGAAAACTTCGCCGAACGCTGCGATGATCGCCTCGTGCGTGCTGCCCCACAGCCCTTCCGTCCCGCTGCCCGCCTGCCCCTCCGCCGCCACGGACGTCATCACCACGTCCGGGATCCCGCACGGCACGATCAGCTCGAAGAGCGAAAGATCGGTGAGCACATTGAGCGCGAAGCCGTGCATCGTCACCCACTGCTTCACGTGAATGCCGATACTCGCAATCTTGCCTGCCGCCCCGCTGGTCCACACCCCGGTCTTGCCGGCGTTTCGTTCCGCCGGGATCCCGAGGCGGTCGAGCGCCCGAATCAGTACCTCCTCGAGCTGGCGTAGGTACCAGTGGAGGTCCCTTCGCCACCCGCTGAGATCCAGGATTGGGTAGCCGACCAGTTGTCCCGGAGCGTGCAGGGTGACGTCGCCCCCGCGCTCGACTTCGAAGACTTCGATGCCTCTTTGCTCGAGCAGGGCGCGAGGCACCGGCAGGCTCGCCGCCTGGGTGCTCCGGCCCAGCGTCACGACCGGGTCGTGCTCGACCAGGAGCAGGACGTCGCGGACCAGTTTTCCCGCGACCCGGTCGCGACAGAGCGTGCGCTGAAGCGTCAGGATCTCGCCGTAGCGGCGGCGCCCGAGCTCCACCGCGACCAGTGGCGCGTTCATCCGCGAGTCACCCGGTCCCTCCTCCCACCCTCCCGCCCCGCGAGAGCCGCCAGCCCAGGAGAGCGCAGAGGGAAAGCGCCAGGGCCGCCAGCACCAGGAGCCCCGCCTTGCCGAAGGCGCGCTCGACCGGCCAGGTCACCAGTGCCACGACGAACGAGCCAGTACCTGCGATGATGCCCAGCATCGCTTTGCGCCAGGGGTTTCCGATCGGTCCGAGCAGGGTCCAGGTGGAGATGCCCGCGGCAACCATCGCGGCAAGCGTGCCGATCAGGAGCACCGGCAGCAATCCGGCGGTAAAGCCGCGCTGCGGCGTCGCGATCGCGAGACCGCTCCCCTGCAGGAGCCGCACCCCCCAGGTCACCACGGCGAGCACCGCCGTGCCCAGGGCCACTCCGAACGCGAGCGCGCCGAGAATCCGGCCGAGCCAGTTCTCCGGGACGGTGCTGGGTTCGCCGGACAGCGTCACACGTGCATCACCCTGCCCATCGAGTCGAGACACGCCTCCGCGATCGCTTCCGAGAGCGTCGGGTGGGCGTGAATCGCCAGATCGACTTCCTCGACGGTGTATTCATTTTCGCGCGCCACCACCAGCTCATGGATCATCTCGGACGCGTGGCTCGCCACGATGTGCGCGCCCAGAATTTCCCCGTACTTCTTCTCCCGGATGATTTTCACGAAGCCCTCGGTTTCCATCGAGGCTCTGGCTCGGCCGTTGGCGGAGAGCGGAAAGCGCCCGACCTGATAGTCGAGCTTCTTTTCCTTCGCCTGGTCTTCCGTGAGGCCGATGCTTGCCACTTCCGGATGACAGTACGTCACGCTCGGCACGTTGTCGTACTTGATCGCGTGCGGTTTGTGGCCCGCGAGCAGCTCCGCGACGAACACGCCCTCCCGGCTCCCCTTATGGGCCAGCATGGGCGGACCCGCCACGTCCCCGATGCAGTAGACCCCGGCGGCCGTGGTCTCCAGGGTCGCGAGGTTCACCTTGACGAAGCCCCGCTCGGTGAGCTGCACGCCGCTCTCCTTGAGCCCCAGTTCCTCGGTGTTCACCGCGCGCCCCGCCGCCATCAGCACCTTCTCCACTTTCAGCTTCTCCACCTTTCCTTCCACTTCCACCTCCACTTCCACTTCTGCGCCCCCTACGGTGGCTTTGCGAACCTTCGCTCCCGCCAGCACCGTAATCCCCCGCTTCCTGAAGCTCTTGGCCAGCACGTCGGAGGCTTCCGCATCTTCGATCGGCAGCATGCGCGGCAGGGCCTCGATCAAGGTGACCTTGCTGCCGAAGGCGTTGAAGATGTCGGCGAACTCGGTGCCGACCGCTCCGGCACCGACGATGGCCAGCGACGCCGGTGCCCGCTCGAGAAAAAGCGCCTCGTCCGAGCTGATCACCGTGGTCTTGTTGAGCTCGAGCCCGATTTGCGGAATCCCTTTGACCCGCGATCCGCTCGCGATCACCACGGCCTTCTTCGCCTCATGCGTCTCGTTGCCGACCTTCACTTTCTTGCCGGGCTGCAGGACGCCCTGTCCCTTCAGCACGGTCACCTTGTGCTTTTTCATCAGGAACTCGACGCCCTTGGAATTCTGTTCGGACACCTGGCGCGAACGCTTCATCGCGACGCCATAATCGCCCTTGACGCCTCCGACTTCGATGCCCAGCGCCTTGGCGTCGTGGCTGATCAGATTGAGCGCGTAGGCGCTGTGGAGCAGAGCCTTGGTGGGAATGCAGCCGATGTTTACACAGACGCCGCCCAGCTTCTCTTTCTCCACCACGGCCGTGCCAAGTCCGAGCTGGGCCGCGCGGATGGCGCAGACGTAGCCGGCTGGGCCGCCCCCGATCACAATGACGTCGAATGAGGCCACGGGTCGCTCCATGGTGAAGGTGGCAGGTTGCAGGGGGCAGGTGGCAGGTCGAGGTGGGCAGGTTCTTGTCACCCGCCACCCGCCACCTGCGACCAGCCACCTACCAGACAAGGGCCAGCGGATTCTCCAGCAGTAGTTTCAGCGTTTTCAGAAACTGTGCGCCGGTCGCGCCGTCGATGACCCGGTGATCGCACGACATGGTAAGCCGCATCCGGCGGCGTACCTGCACTTGTCCGTTGCTCACCGCGGGTACCGGCGCGATGCTGCCGACTGCCAGAATCCCCGCCTCGGGTGGATTGATGATGGCGGTGAAGTGCTCGATGTCGAACATGCCGAGGTTCGACACCGAGAAGGTGCTGCCGGTGTACTCCTCCGGTTTGAGCTTGCGTTCGCGCGCGCGCTTGGCCAGGTCCCGGGTCTCCGCCGAGAGCTCGCGCAGCGATTTCGTTTCGGCGTGCTTGATCACCGGGGTGATGAGGCCGTCGTCCACCGCCACCGCCATGCCGAGGTGCACCGTGTTCCAGATCCGGACGTGATCGTCTTGCCACCACGCATTGCAGGCGGGGTGCTGCCGCAACGCCGTTGCGACCGCCTTGAGCACGATGTCGTTGAAGGAGATCTTGCCCTGCTCACCCGCGGCGGCGTTGAGCGCCTCGCGGGCCTCCGCGACCCGCTCCATGTCCACTTCGCTGGTGAGATAGAAGGTCGGGATCGGTCCGATCGACTGAACCAGCCGTTTCGCGATGGTTTTGCGTATCTGGGTAAGCGGGTTGTCGACAAATTCCACCTCAGCCGCACCGCCTGTCTGCCCCACTGCCGCACCGCCCCTCTGCCCGGCTTCCAGGTCCCGCTTGACGACCCGCCCTTCCGGTCCGCTGCCACTAACCCGCGCCAGGTCGAGCCCCTGTTCCGCTGCGATCTTCCGCGCCAGCGGCGAGGCCTTGACCCGGCCGGCCGCAGCCGGTGCGGCCGCTTCGGTCGGTGTGGTCGGTGTGGTCGGTGTGGTCGGTGTGGTCGGTATGGTCGGCGCCTTCGGCGCTGCCTCCTCTGCCACACTGCCCGCCTGCCGCACTGCCGCACGGTCCCTCTGTCCCTCTGCCGACCCATCCACCGACTCCCCCGGCGATCCGATCCATCCCACCGGCGACGATACCGGCACCGTAGCTCCCGCGCCGACCAGTTGCTTGAGCAGGGTGCCGCCCGCGCGGGCAACCAGCTCCATCACGGCCTTGTCGGTCTCCACCTCGGCGAGCACATCTCCGACGGCGACCGCATCGCCCTCCTGCTTCTTCCACTCGACGAGGCGGCCTTCCTCCATCGTGGGAGAGAGGGCTTCCATCACGACCTTTGTTGCCATGTGTTGGCTTTCGGCTTTCGGCTATGGGCTATGGGCTATGGGCTCAGCCGGAAGTATCGCTGACCCATAGCTCATGGCTCCTAGCCCATAGCTAGACGTACAACACTCGTTTCGCTGCCTCCACCACCTTTCCCGCATCCGCTTTCGCCGCTTTCTCGAGGTGCTTGTTGTAGGGCATCGGGACGTCGGCGTTGGTGACGCGCAGGATGGGGGCATCGAGCGCGTCGAACGCATCCCGCTGGATCACATCCACGACCTGCGCGCCCACCCCGGCGAACGGCCAGCCTTCCTCTACCACCACGCAGCGGTTGGTCTTGGCCACCGAAGCCAGGATCGTCGCCGTATCGAGCGGCCGGATCGTGCGGAGGTCTACCACCTCCGCGGCCAGGTTTTCTGCCGCGAGGAGCTCGGCCGCCTTGAGCGCCACCGAAGCCATCTTGCCGTGGCAGACCAGGGTGACATCGCTGCCTTGCCGTTTCACTTCCGCCTGCCCGAGGGGTGTGAGATGCTCGCCCTCGGGCACCTCGCCCTTGACGTTGTAGAGCATTTCGCCCTCGATGAACACCACCGGGTTGTCGTCGCGGATGGCGCTCTTGAGCAGCCCCTTGGCGTCCGCCGGCGTGCCCGGCGTCACTACCTTGAGGCCGGGAACGTGGGCATACCAGCTCTCGAAGGACTGCGAGTGCTGCGCGCCGAGCTGCAGCGCCGCGCCGCCCGGTCCGCGAAACACGATCGGACACCCGAGCTGGCCGCCGGACATGTAGCGGATCTTCGCAGCGCCGTTCACGATTTCGTCGATCGCCAGCAGCGCGAAGTTCCAGGTCATCATCTCGATCACCGGCCGCAGCCCGACCATCGCGGCTCCTACGCCGATGCCGGCGAACCCGAGCTCGGCAATCGGCGTGTCCACGATGCGCTTGGCCCCGAATTCCTTGAGCAGCCCCCGGCTGACCTTGTAGGCACCGTCATACTCGGCGACCTCCTCGCCCATGAGGAAGACCCGGTCGTCGCGCTGCATTTCTTCGCGCAGCGCCTGATTCAGCGCGTCCCGGTAGGTGAGCACCGTCACGAGGTAGTCCCTTTTCGCTCTTCCCGCTTCCCGCTTCCCTCGGCGTATACGTCGGTGAACAGTTCCGCCGGATCCGGATCCGGCGAACGCTCCGCAAACTCGTACGCGTCGTCCACTTCCGCCTTCACCTCCGCGTCGAGCGCCTCCCAGCCTGCGTCGTCGAGCGCGCCCCCAGCGCGCATCCGCTCGGCCAGCACCTTGATGGGGTCCCGGCGGCGGTATTCCTCGACTTCGTCCTTGGTGCGATAGGTGCCGTGCGCCGCGTCGGACATCGAATGGCCGACATAGCGGTAGGTGCGGACCTCGAGCAGCGTCGGCTGCGACTCTTTCCGGGCCCGTTCCACCGCCCGGTCCATGGCCTCGCGGACGACGAGCACATCCTGCCCGTCGACCTCCTCGGCGGGCATGTCGTACGCCGAGCCGCGCACCGCCAGATTGCGCACCGCGCTCGCCCGCGCCACCGCGGTGCCCATTCCGTAGCCGTTGTTCTCGCAGATGAAGATGGCCGGCAGCTCCCAGAGCGAGGCCATGTTGAGCGTCTCGTGAAACGCCCCGATGTTCGCCGCCGCTTCGCCGAAGAAGCAGACGCTGACCTGGTCGCCGCCTTTGTACTTGATGGCGAACGCCGCGCCGGCGGCGATGGGGATGTGGCTGCCCACGATCCCGTGGCCGCCCAGAAAGCCGAGCCCGGCATCGAAGAGATGCATCGAGCCGCCTTTGCCGCGCGAGCAGCCGGTGGCTTTGCCGAACAGCTCGGCCATCACCGCGCGCGGGGTGATGCCGCGAACCAGCGCCTGGCCGTGTTCCCGGTAGGCGGAGGTGATGTAATCATCGGGCCGGAGCGCCGCGATTGCGCCGACGGCTACCGCCTCCTGCCCGATGTAGAGGTGGCAGAATCCCCCGATCTTGCCGAGGCTGTACGCCTCGCCCGCCTTCTCCTCGAAGTGGCGGATCAGCAGCATCTGCCGGAGGTACTGGCGGTATGTCGCTGTCGTATCGGGATCGAGTGCGCTGCGCACCGGCTTGGCCGTGGTCGCCATCAGACCGCGGCCTCTGCGCCGGCTGCCCGCGCCTGTTCCCAGGCGTGGTAGGAGCTGCGGGTTAACGGGCTCGCCTGCACGTGCGTGAATCCCATTCTCAGGCCGATGTCGCGGAGCTCGTTGAATTCCTCGGGGGTGTAGAACCTGGCGACCGGGAGATGACGTTCCGAGGGTCGCAGATACTGACCCAGCGTCAGGATGTTGACGTCACACCGCCGCAAGTCCGCCATCGCGACCCGCAGCTCGTCCCATTCCTCTCCCATGCCCAGGATCATCCCCGCCTTGGTGAGCCCGTCCGGCCGCAGGGTACGGGAGCGCACGTACAGCTCGAGCGCCCGGTCGTAGCGGCCGCCGGGGCGGGCCAGAGGATAGAGCCGCCGCACGGTTTCGAGGTTGTGGTTGAGGATCGCGGGCCGAGCCTCCAGCACGATCCGGAGCGCCGCTTCCGAACCCTTGAAGTCGGGGATCAAGACCTCGACCGTCGTCTCGGGGAGCCGCTTGCGGATTTCGGTGACACAGCCCGCGAATGCCTCGGCGCCGCCATTCGGTAGATCGTCGCGGTCGACCGAGGTGATCACCACGTGCCGCAATCCGAGCGTCGCAACGGCCTCGGCCAGGCGCGCGGGCTCCAGCGGGTCGAAGGCCTGCGGGCTGCCGTGAGCGACCGCGCAGTAAGCGCAATTCCGGGTACAGACGTCCCCCAGAATCATGAAGGTAGCCGCCTGATGGTCCCAGCACTCGCCGATGTTGGGGCAGCGCGCCTCTTCGCAGACGGTGTGCAATCCCAGCGTCCGCATCAGCTGCTTGATCCGGACGTAATTCTCTCCGCCGGGCGCTTTCACCTTGATCCAGGACGGCTTGCGCAGCACTGGAATCGAGACGGAAACCGGTCGGTTTCCCACCGGGGTCGGTAGCGGGCTTCGCGTCAGCTGGACCAGCGGTGCTGCCAAAAGGGGACTCCTCGATCGCGGGTGGAACCCCCCAAACTACACCGCCGGGCAAGCAGGGTAAAGCATTGCGGCGCCGAGGGCTACGTCGCCTGTTTGTCTACCGCTCGGCGAGCAGTCTCTCGATGATGTTGCGGTAGTCCTGGATTTGCTTTTGGTGCTGCGCTCCCGCGGACGCGCCGCGGAAGCCGGCATACACCTGCCGGATCCGCCCGTCTCGCCCGAGGAAAATCGTGGTGGGGTACGCGGTAAAACCCTGCAGCTGCGGGAGCGAGGCCGCCGTCTCCTCGACGATGCTGGCGCCGGCGAAGAGTAGTGGCCAGGGAATCCCGAACTTGTCCCGGAAGCGACGGATCTGCGGATTGTCTTTCGTGCTGTCGCCGGTCACCTCGTAGCCCAGCCCGAGAATCTCCAGTCCCTTGGCGCGGTAGTCACGATACAGCTCCAGCAAATGAGGCGTGGCCTCGTGACAGGTCACGCACCAGCTGCCGAAGATGTCGATCAGCACGACTTTCCCCTTGAAGCGCGGATCGTCCTGAGTGACCAGCTGTCCCGCCAGATCCGGAAAGGCGAAGCGGAATGGGTTGACTGTATCGGCGGTGGTCAGCGCCGTCGGCGCCACCAGATGCGGAACCCCGCTGCTGCGCACCGCGACATAAGGAGTTTGGGTCCGCAACCCGGCGTGGAACACCCCGCGGAGCGTGTCGCCATCGAGACGGCCCGCCAGGACGTACACCGAAACGCCGTCGAAACGGGCTACGGCAAAGCTGTCGCCCACCATGGCTCCCCAGAATGACCCGAGATCGCCGGTGTTGGACACAACTCCGCCCTCGAGACCCTGGGCCCCGTTCTGGAATACCAGCACGCGAGGGCTGCGCCGCTGTTCGGTGATCCACCAGGCATCCCAGGTCCCCAGCAGGGCCGGTGGCCCCGCGCGCTCCGGCCAGCTGCCACGCGCCGCCCGGAAGGGAATCGAGCGGGGTCCGTTCCGGCCCACGTTCTGATAGACCCCGATCAGGGAATCGCCGCGCCGGATGGTCGCGATCATCGCGTCGTAATCCGCAATGTGCAGAACCACGCTGTCTCCGCGGAGCTGCACAGCCGCTCGCGTATCACAGTGCGGCCCGTTGCAGAGCTCAGCGGCCAGCGCTCCGGCGGTCCGTTGGAACCTGAGCTCGAAGGGCAGGGTGGCGCCCGCGAGGTCGAGCGCGCCCCGCCAGCGGCCGTGGAGCGAGCTCGGCTGTGGCGCGGTAGCCAGCAACGCGAAAAGCAGCACCAGTGCGCGCAGCGGACTCAGCTCCCCGGTGGCGGGGTCAGCCCGCCACCCTGATAACGCTCCCCCGCCTGGACCGACACGACGAG
>DASYTT010000158.1:0-26990 GCA_036002045.1 Gemmatimonadales bacterium | reverse complement strand
ACGCCGAGCGGTCGGAGCGCATGCGGCGGGTGAATCCCAAGTACGTGCTGCGGAATTGGGTCGCGCAGGAGGCCATCGCGGCGGCGGAGACCAAGAACTTCGGCTTCATCGAGGAGCTCCGCCGACTCTTCGCCGAGCCATTCGCGGAGCATCCGGGCCAGGAATGCTTCGCGGCGCCGCCCCCGGCCGGGTCGCGCGAGATCGCCGTCAGCTGTTCTTCGTAAGCAGAGCGATCGCTTCGTCGGCGCTCTGGGCGACTGCGAGCTGATCGGGCGCCAGCGAGCGAAAGAATTCCCCGGCCGCTCTTGCGGGCCGGATCAGCACCACCGGCTTGCCGGCCTTGAGCGCGAGCGAAATCTCCGCTGCTGTTCCGCTATTCATGCCGCAAGCCACCATCGCCGCACAGCTTTGGGCCAGCACGGCATTGCGCGCCTCGCCCAGCCCCGTCGTAAGGATGACAGAAAGCTCGGCCGCTCCCTCCTGCGAGTTGGCCGAAGGAAGCAGGCCAACAGAGAGCCCCCCACCCCGCTTCGCACCGCGGGCGGCAGCGGCCATTACCCCCGCGTTGCGGCCGCCGCAGCTCACGATCCAGCCTGCCCGCGCCGCCAGCTCGGCGATCCGCTCCGCGGCCGCGATGTCCTCCAGCGACGCGCCGTCACCCGGTCCGACTATGGCCAGGAGCCGATCGGGCGACGCGCTCATACCGCGTCGAGCGCCAGCAACGTGTGCAGCAGCACGTTCGCACCATTCTCGATGTCTTGCGGGCGGGAAAACTCCTTCGGGGAGTGGCTGATCCCCCCGACGCTCGGGATGAAGATCATTCCCATCGGTCCGAGCCGGGCCATTTCCTGCGCATCGTGCCCTGCCCCGCTCGGCAGGGCGAGCGTAGCAAGCCCCAGGGCGCGCGCCGCATCGGTAATTACCCTCCGGATTGCGGGCGTGGTCAGGGCCGGCACGCTTGCGAGCGATTCCTGGAACGCGACGGTAACTCCTCCCGCCCGTCCCAGGCGCTCACATTCGGCGCGGATCTGCCGATGGAAACCCAGAGTCCTGGCATCCTCGAGATCGCGCAGCTCGAGGCCAAAGACGACCCGCCCGGGAATCACGTTATACGCGCCGGGCTCCACGCGAAGCCGCCCGACGGTCCCCACCTGCCGACCCGGCACACTCCGCACAATACGGTTCACCGCCTGGATGCACTGGGCTGCGACCAAGAGCGCGTCCCGGCGCTGATCCATCGGGGTGGTGCCGGCGTGATTGGCGAACCCCTCGAGCGTGACGTCCCAATGGCGGATACCCACGATGCCGAGCACCACGCCGATGGGGATTTGCCGCTGGTCGAGCGTGCCCCCCTGCTCGATATGCAGCTCGACATAGGCTGCGATGTCTCCCTTGGCGCGGCGCACCGAGTCGAGCCGGTCGGGGTCTCCACCCAGAAACCGGATGCCCTCCCGGATGGTCTTCCCGCTCTGGGCCACGCGATCGAGGGTGGCCGAATCGAGCCCGTCCGCAAGCGCGTGACTGCCGATCGTACCGCCTTCCTCGTTCTGAAAGATCAGGATCTTGAGCGGATGGCGGAGCGTCACGCCGGCGGCGGCCAAGGTGCGGGCGACTTCAATGGCGGAGAGGGAACCCACGTCACCATCGTAATTGCCTCCCTGGGGGACTGAATCGATATGGGAGCCCAGGACGATCGGCTTGAGCGAGGCATCGCGGCCGGGCCGCTGGCCCACGAGGTTGGCGGCGGCATCGATGCTGGCCACGAGATCCGCCTCGCGCATCCACCCGAGTACTGCTTCGCGACCCTGGCGATCGAATTCGGTATAAGCAACCCGGCTCACGCCACCCTGAGGATTCTTCCCAAATTCGCTGAGCGCCGCGAGGTGCTGATTGATGCGGGCCCCGTCGACGCGGAGTGCGGCCTGGACTCGCGGAATCGGAAATGCCACGCTGGCTGCGCAGCTCAGCAGGCTTTGGTTGAACTCGCGGCGGTTCATTTGGGCTATGGGCTATGGGCTATTGGCTATTGGCTATTGGCTATTGGCTACATCTGCAGGTAACATCGGATTCAGAGCACGCGCGCGCCAGTTCTCAGTCTGATTGGGGGACCTATGCGTTTTCTTCCGCTGGCTATCGCCCTCGCAGGCGTGGTAAACCCCGGCTTTGCGCAGCGACCCGATCCCCCTGCGATCGTCACGGTCGGTACCGCGACAGCGCGGCGCGGCGAGGTGGCTTTCGGGGCGATCCTCGTGCCGGCGGGGGTCGATTCCGGGTATTCCATTCCGGTGGCGGTGGTTCATGGGAGCCGGCCCGGGCCCGTACTCACACTCGTCGCCGGATCTCACGGGACGGAATACGCCTCGATTATTGCACTGGCACAACTGATCGGCCGGCTCGACCCGAAGCGCATCGCCGGCACGGTGATCGTCCTACCGCTGGTCAACGTCGCCTCGTTCGAGCAGAAAGTGCCGCACCTGAATCCGATCGACCGGAAAAACATGAACCGGTTTTATCCTGGCAACCCGAACGGCACCCAAACCGAGCGGGCCTCCTACCTCATCACCAAAGAGGTGGTGGAGCAGAGCGATCACCTGATCGATCTGCACGGCGGGGACCTGGACGAGAGCCTGCGGCCCTACAGCTACTGGACCGTGACGGGCAACGCCGCGCAGGACTCGGTCTCGAAGGCGATGGTCCTCGCGTTCGGTCTGGATCACATCATCATCTCCACCGAGCGGCCGAGGGATCCGGCCGCCTCGCGCTATCTCGAGAACACGGCGACGACGCGCGGCAAGCCTTCGATCACCGTCGAAGCGGGTTATGCTGGCACGGTGATGCCCGCCGACGTGGACGCATTGATCAACGGCTGTCTGAACGTCATGGGCCTCCTCAAAATGATCGAGCGGCCCGTGCGGCCGGTGGCGCGGCCGATCTGGATCGGGAAACTGGTGACGGTGACCAGCGACTCGAGCGGAATCTTCTATCCGGCGGCCGAGCGCGACCAGCGAGTGGCGGCCGGCGCGCGGCTCGGCTACGTGACCGATTACCTCGGGCGGAAGCTGTTCGACGTGACGGCGCCGGAAGCGGGGCTCATTCTTTACCTCAACGCCCTGCCTACCATCGTCAAGGGGGGAACGATCGCGAGCCTGGGGGTTTCAGCGAAAGCGCCGTAGGATCGCGGGTAGCGCATTGACCCGCGCCATCAAGCGCGCCCAACGGGGGTCGCGATACAGATTGCGATAGGTGGGCTCGACCATGGCAATGGTAGGAGACCAGGAGCCTTCCACAAAAGTACGGTCGAATTCAGCGAAGGCGGGGTCCGGCTGGTTGAGTGCGGCATAGATGAGGGCGAATGCGTCGGCCGACACGTAGCGCCGCTTGCGCTGTTCCTCGAGCTCCGCCATCACCCGTCGAGCCTCGGCGGTCCGGCCGGCGAGCGCGAGCGCCGCGCCCCACTCCCCAGCTTCGTAATTGCCGAGCATGGGCTCGGGATCCGGCTGAAAGGACAGGGCCTCCTGAAAGCGTCCCGCCGTAGCATAGGAGAGGGCGAGACCCGCCCGGGCATTCGCGAAAGTCGAGTCGATTTCGAGGGCGCTCCGGAAGGCCGCGATCGCCTCCTGGTCGCGGCCCATGTAATGGAGCAGGGTCCCGATCCGGGTCCGGATGATCAGCGAGAGCGGATCGAGGGTACGGGCGCGCTCGATTTCTGAGAGTGCCTCGCCGTCGCGCCCTGTCAGCATGTAGAGCCAGGCGCGGAACAGCCGGCCCTGCACGTAGCTCGGATTCAACTCGACCGCGCGGTTGAAACGCCGTTCCGCCTCGGCCCAATTTCGTTCGATGAACATGGCAATGAAGCCGAGCGAGGTGTGCACCTCGGCGAGCGTGGAGTCGAGGGCGAGCGCGCGCAGCGCCGCGACCTTCGCGCGGGGGAGCGCCTGGCTGGGCGGCAGCGCGGCAAAGGGAACGCCGAGGTTGTAGGCATCCGCCAATCCGGCCCAGGCGGGCGCGAAGCCCGAGTCGCGGCGAATCGCCGCCTCGAAGGCCTCGCGCCCTTTGCGGAGCGCCGCGGGGGTTCGGAAGGCCAGAAAGTAGCGCCCGCGGAGATAGAAATCGTGGGCGGCTGAATCGCGGGTGCCGCGCTCTACCAGCGCGGTGCCCGCACCGGCCGCGAGGGTGACTTTCAGCGCGGCCGCAATGGCTCGGGCGATGGTATCCTGGACCGCAAATACGTCGCGGAGCTCGCTGCGATATTCCCCGGCCCACAGCTGCGCGTCCCGCGATACGTCCACCAGCCGCGCCGTGACCTTGACTCGCTGGCCGCTCTGCTGGACCGTGCCTTCTAGAATGGTTGCCACGCCGAGCCGGTTGCCGATCTCCCGCAAGTCGGCGCTGCGAGCCCTTGCCGCGAACGCCGAGGTACGCGAAGCCACCCGCAGTCCATCCAGCCTCCCGAGTCCGCTGATCAGCTCCTCCGTAATCCCGGCGCTGAAATAATCGGTGGTCGAGTCTCCCCCGATGTTCTGGAACGGCAGCACGGCGAGCGACTTCACCGCCTGGCCGGATTCCGGAGCAGCTCCGCGGCCGGCGCGATCGCGGGTCAGGACCAGCATGAGCAGGAGCACCAGGAGGGCGACGGCCCCGAGGGCAGCGACCAGCGCGAAGCGGCGCGGACGGCGCCTCGCGAGAGCCTCGAAGGTCCCGCTGCCGATCGCCTGGAGCTCCGCGCGGACCTCATCCGCCGACGCGGGGCGCGAGGCGGCGGCCTTGGCGAGCAGGCGCTGGATCAGCGACGCCAGGGCGGGAGGGCAGTCCCGGCGCTCCTCTGCGACGGAGGGCGGTGTGCGGGTGAGGTGAGCGGTAACCACCTGCACGGGCGAGGTCCCGCCGAAGGGATTCTTGCCCGTGAGCAACTCGTAGCCAACCACACCCAGCGCGTACAGATCCACCCGGTGGTCGATGACCGCCTCGCCCGTCGCCTGTTCCGGCGCCATGTAGGCCGGGGTACCGATCATCACCCCCACCCCGGTCACCTGCAGCGCGGAATCGGCCTGGGTCGCGGCATGGAGGGCCTTGGCCACGCCGAAGTCGGCCACCACGGCATGACCGTCCTGCAGCAGAATATTCTCGGGCTTGATGTCGCGGTGCACCACGCCCATCCGGTGGGCATAGGCCAGCGCGTCGGCGATTTCGGCAAGCAGGCGGATCGTTTCGCCGACCGGCAGCGGGCCCTCACGATTGAGCCGATCCCGCAAGGACTCCCCTTCCACCAGGGGCATGGTGAACCAGGGCAGGCCCTCGATCTCGCCGGTGGCGAGAACCGGAACGATGTGGGGATGGTGACAGCGGGCGCAAAGCGCCATCTCCCGCTCGAACCGTTCGGCGCTGGGGCCCGCGGTGATCTCGGTGCGCAGCACCTTGACGACCACGCGACGGCCGAGCCGGGTCTCCGTCGCGACGAAGACCCGCGACATCCCGCCACCACTCAGCTCTCGTTCGAGGGTGTAAGCGCCGCCGAGGGTCTGCTGGAGTCGGTCGCGGAGGTCGGCCATCAGCTCTCGTCCGGCACTCCGCCGGCCCGAGCGACCTGATCCGGCCGGACTTTCCCCGCATCGAACTTCTTAGCGGCGGTGAGCATCTGGGCGATGACCTCATCCGGATCCGCCGTCGCCCCACGCTTGAAGCGCAGCGGGTTGATCCGGGCGAGGACGAATGCCTTGAGGTACGGACTCTCCAGCCCCCGCTCGCGCAGCGTCTGCACTGCGGTCGCCACGACGGCGTCGAGCTCAAGCAGCCGCACCGCACGCTCCCGGCGGGCCGCCAGTGCGTTGGAGAGCTTTGCGGCGCCGAACTTCTCGGTGCGCCGGAGCACCGGGTGATACGCGCCACCAGAGAAGCGCCCTTGCTCGAGATAGCAGAGACCCAGCGTCACCAGGGCCGGTTCCTCGAGCTCGGTCGCGTATTCCCGTTCCGGCCGGTCCTCCAGCTCGGCGAGCGCCTGGGCCAAGCGGATCGCCTCCAGGGCCCGCTCCCGGACGTTGTGCGCCTTCTCGGTGTTCAGGATCAGAATCCGATGCGCCACTTCGCGTTCGGGCACGACCAGGGCCACGACGGAGCGGGCTCCCATGCCCTTGAGCGCCGCCAGCCGGTGGTTGCCGTTGGGGGTCCAGTACTTCCCCTCTTCGGTGCGCACCACGATGATCGGATCCACAAAACGCCCCAGCTTCTCGATCGCGCTCATGAGCCGCGCGACGTGCGGCGCCGAGAGATCGCGCTGGTAGGGCGTCGGCTCCACCAAGTCCACCGGCAGCGCCGCCATCACCTGCCAGAGCCCTCCGAGGGGCTCGCGATAGGGACCGATCACGGCACCGCCGTCGGCTTCTATGGCCTCCATCAAACGCATCAGCTCGGCCGGCGGTACCCCAGCACCGACTTGCCGGGCGGTCAGGCCGCGAGGCTCTACGGCTGCGCCCTTGCGCCGGCGGCGGGGTTTTTTCTCAGTGGATTTCTCGGCCATCAGAGCTCGGCTATGGGCTATGGGCTATGGGTTATTGGCTATGGGCTATGGGCTATGGGCTATTGGCTAGGGGATGCGGGTTAGGGGAGGCCCCGCAGCCCGCTCCACCTCTGTCCAGCTTACCACGCCTCCATGGGCGCCGGCATAACGCTCCACGGGGATCCCGAGTCTGCGCACCAGGGCCGCGAGCTCCCCGCTTCCCAGGGCAGGGAGCGTGGGTGCTGCGGGAGGCACCGGCGGGCTGAGCACGTCTGCCGCGAAGAGGAGGCGCGCCGACGGCACGTAGGCCGCGAGCATCCCCTCGACATGGCTGGTCGGCAGCTCGTAGAGCACCACGCGGCGGTCGCCGGTCCCGATGATGAGGGAGTCGCTCACGGCGACGATGCTGGGGAGCGTCTGCCGGCGCGACAGGGCATCGGGCTGAATGGTTTTTCTCGCCGCGGCAATCCCTCGGATGAAAGCGAGATTGCGCTGGTGGGTTCCGAGGCGAAGCCCTGCCGCCAGCGCGGAGCGCACCCCACCCGCGTGATCCCAATGATGATGGGTATTCACCACCAAGCCGACTGGCCGCGCGGGGTAGCGCGACTTGAGGGTATCGAGCACCGCGCGGAAGCGGGCGGCATTCTGTGGCGCTTCCACCACGACGAGCTGGCTAGTCTGCTCCACTACCAGACTGTGGTGACTGCCGCCTTCCGCGCGCCAGACGCCCGGCGCCAGCTCGACGAGATTGACGACCACCGGCGGCGGCGCGGGGGAGGCTCGCTGGGCTCGGCGGGCGATCGAGTCCGGAATGGCAAACAGGGTGTCGGCCACGTCGCCGTTGAGGGTCAGCGCCGTCACATCGTTGTGAGAGAGCAGGCGCTCATTCGTGTAGGAGTCGAATTGCCTGGGCAACTTCACCGCGCCCGCGTCCTGCCACTTCGTATACCAGGTAATCCCGTGCCGGTCCCCGAGGATCGGATCGTCGGTCACCAACTCGGACACGGTGAGCAGACCAGAAAGCCGATCGAAGTAGAGCGCCACCGTATCGGCGCCCTGGGCGAAGCGCACGCCATCCATGAGCTCGCCCCGCCAGCGCTTCGGAGGAACCGGGCTGAGCGAAGCGGGCTGATCCAGCGCACGCAGCAGCAGCCGATCGGGCTGCAAGCGCATCCCCTGGAGCGCTCCGGCCACCGCCCCCGGAGCCGTGGGAGTTTGCACTCCATTCGCCTCGGTCATCCCGATCTCGCCGGCGATCACCTGGCGTTGCCGGACGACCGCGCCGGTGGGCAACCGCAGCTCCGAGATTCCAACGCGGCGATTGGCCCGCCAATCGGTGGTGATCCGGCCCCAGGAAAGGGTCGCCCGGGCCGGCGAGAGCGGAGTTTCCTCCTGCCCGAGCGCGAAGGAAGCGGAGTTGAACTCGATCGCGATGCTCGAGATCCCCCGGAGCGCCTGCTCGCCGCCCAGGGCGGCAACGGCGCGGCGGAGCAGCGCCTCCGGATTGGCGGACTGCGCGGGCGCCGCTGCCGCGACGGCGGTGGCGGCGATCGCTGTCAGGGCGATAGATCGCATAGCGGCTCTCTCGGGCTGGACTATGAGACCGGGCGCGGGCGGGCACGCCGGAACGCGAGCGGGGTGCTGCCGTCGGTGTCGTGGATTCGCTGGCGCTGCTCCAGCACCTGCGGCCAGACGCCATCTTGGAGACGCTGCAGCTCCTCAGCGAATCCGGGAGCGGCCCGGACGGGCGCGTAGATCCCCGATTGGACGATGCGGGGATCAATCCCGGCGGGCGAGCGGGCAAAGGCGAGGCGCACGAACTTGAGGGATTCCGCCGGCTTGCCATTCCAGGCGTACCAGGTGGCGAGCTCCTGCACCGGGACCACGTCGGAGTAGACCGCGTCACCCGATTCTCTTGCGACCATGCGGAGCAGGGAATCCACCAGTGCCGCGGCTTCCCGCGGCCTTCCAGCGGCGCGCAGGCACATCGCCTTCACGCCGAGATACGGGTAGAGATCCAGTGCCAGGCATTCGGCGGCGCGGTTCTGCAGTAGGAGGGCGAGCGCCTCGACCTGGCGGGGACGCCGGAGCTCCGGCTCGATCTCTCCCGCCGACTTGGCCTCTA
Source organism: Gemmatimonadales bacterium (assembly GCA_036002045.1). Taxonomy (GTDB): domain Bacteria; phylum Gemmatimonadota; class Gemmatimonadetes; order Gemmatimonadales; family GWC2-71-9; genus JABFSM01. The sequence continues at coordinate 18,372 of DASYTT010000158.1, read as the reverse complement.
GAACCGCGAGTCCATAGCGGCCCGCCCCGAGCGCGGCGAGCGCCAGCGTCAGGTGGCGCGCCGAGGAGATCGGATCGAGATCGAGCGCGCGCTGCGCCTCCGCGACAGCCTCATCCGACTTGCCCTCCCGCAGCAAGGTCAGCGCGTGCCACCCCGCGACCTCGGCCTGAGACGCATTCGAGCTCATGGCGCGCTCGAAATCCGCGCGGACCTTCTCGAGCGGGGCCAGCGTCAGATACTCGACGAACGCGAGGAAGCCGACCAGCTCGCCCCGGGCCGGATCGAGCGCCACCGCTCTCTCGGCCAGAGCAAGGGCCCGCGCCGCCGTAGCATACGGCGCAAGGGTCGTGCGATAGCCATAGCTCACCTGCAGCCCGAGCGCGGTGGCCAGGCGGGCCTTGGCTTCCGCGTGCGTCGAATCGAGCCGGACGGCTCGCTCGAAGTAACGAATGGCTTCCGCCATCCCCTGCGGCGTCCTGCGTCGAAGCGCCTGCATTCCTGCGAGGAACTCACCGTGAGCGCCTTCACGGCGAGCCCGGGCCGACGCGGTGTTCGGAGCCTTCGCCGCCGCACCCAAGAGGGTATGGGTCACCCGGGAAACGACGTCCGCGACGATGGTATCGAAGTTCGCGGTGTCCGGGCTGTAGGGAGCCACCCAAACCTGGGCCATGGTAGGGGCTTCGATGAATTGCACCGTGACACGCGAGTTGGAGCGGGGCTGGAAGACCACCAGGTGCTCCACCCCCAGCCTTTGCCCGATTTCCCGTAGACTCGGCGTGCTGCCGCGCCGGTACAGCGCACTCACCGACATGTAGTTGATCACCATCAGCCCCTCGACGCGCCCCAGACTGTTGCTGATGTAGTCCACCAGATCGTTGAGAGTCGGATCGACCGCCGATCCGGGTTGGAAATAGTCCGGTGGAAGCAGCGCTACCGAGGCCACGTGCCCGGCGCCGAGCGTCGGTTCCGGGGTTCCGCCGCGACGCCAGAGGGCCCAGCCGGCAAGCGACAAGACCGCCAACGCCAGTCCGATTCCCGCCAGCCAGCGCAGCCGAACGGGAGCGCGGGGAGGTGGGCTCTCCGGAAAAGCGGGAGTGCTAAGACTCCCACTGGGAAGCTGCTCCAGCGCCGCCAGCAGGTCGTGCGCGGTGGCGAAGCGGTCTTCGGGACGCTTCTCGAGGCACCGCATCACGAGTCGCGCGAGGGCAGGCGCCACTCCGGGAGCGAGCTGTTGCAGCGGCACCGGCGTCTCGACGGCCTGTGCCACCAGCAGCTCCTGGACCGAAGTGCCGGTGAACGGGCGCCGCGCGGTGAGCAGCTCGTAGGCGAGTACGCCAACGGCGTAGAGGTCGGCGCGATGATCGACTCCGGGATCGCCGGCGGCCTGCTCGGGCGCCATGTAACCAGGCGTGCCCAGGGTCATTCCGATCCCGGTGACCAGCCCCCGCTCCTTCCCGGGCAAGAGTGCCTTGGAGACGCCGAAATCGGCGACCAGCGCGTTCTTCCCGACGAGGAAGACGTTGTCGGGCTTGATGTCGCGGTGCACGATGCCGGCATCGTGCGCATGGGCGAGCGCGTCAACCACATCCAAGAGGATGCGGCGCACCTCATCCGGGGAGAAGGGACCCTTCCGCTCCAGCCGGGCACGCAGCGTCTCGCCGCGGATGAAGGGCATGGTGTAATAGGGTCCGCGGATGCCGCTGCCGTATTCGATGACGCCGGCGGAAAGCACCGGAACGATGTGCGGGTGCTGTAACCTCACGGCATGCTGGATCTCGGCGCGGAACCGCTCGACGCTCAAGCCGGCCATCAGGTCGGGAGGGAGCAGCTTGACCACGACTTCGCGCTCGAGGGAGGCCTCCTCCGCCACGAAGATACGGGACATGCCTCCGCCCACCAGTTCGCGGGTTACGCGATAGCCGGCTCCGAGTGTCGTCTGGAGATCGGAAAGCAAATCGGTCGGCACGAGGGCGGCGACGCCTAGGTCGTTGAGGCACCGAAATCTACGGGGCGCCCCAGTGGGCCGCCAGCAGCGGTGCGCTGCGCCGTCAGCGCCGCCACGCTAGCTTCGGACCGTGAACCCTCTTTTCACCGATTCGCGGCGCCCCAAGCTCCGCGCGCTTGCGGTGAGCTTCGTCCCGGAGACCGCGCTGGCAACCGCCGCGCAATGGGCGGCGCTCGAGGCGACCGTCGAGCGCGCGGTCGCCGCGAAGCCCGAGTCGCTCCGCCGCCAGCTCCGCTGGTTGATCCGGCTCATCGATGCGGCTGCCCGGATTCGCTACGGCAGGGGTCTCGCTCGGCTGAATTCCGCGCGGCGGCGTGCGCTGCTCTCCGGTCTCGCCGTGTCCCCCTTGCTGTTGCTGCGCCGCGGCATCTGGGGACTCCGCACGCTGGTGATGCTGGGCTGGTACACCCAGCCGGAGGTGGCTGCCGCGCTGGGATATCGAGCGAGTCCGTCCGGGTGGGAAGCGCGCCGGTGAAAACCGAGCGCTGTGCGGTGGCGATCGTGGGATCGGGAGCCGGTGGCGGCACGGTGGCGCAAGCGCTGGCGCCGCTGGTCGCACAGGGCAAGCGGGTGCTGCTGTTCGAGCGGGGCCCGCGTTTTCGCAACGAGGACTTCAGCGGCCGTGAGCTCGAGATGGCGAGCGCGCTCTACGCGGAGGAAGGCGGCTTTCTCACCGCCGAGGGCACCCTGACGCTCGCCTTTGCGCGCGGCTACGGCGGCTCCACGATCGTTTATACCGGAACGTCGCTGGCCGCGCCCGAGCGGGTGATCCGTCGGTGGGGAGTCCCCGGCCTCGACGCATCCGAGCTGGCCCAGCGGTCGCGCGGCTATTTCGCGGAGAACAACGTCCACCTGCTCCCTGCCGAGCTGCTCAACGACAACAACCGGCTGTTCGCGGAAGGAGCGGCCAAAGCCGGCCTGGCAGCGGAGCAGTTCCCGCTCAACCTGCGGGGTTGCCGGGGCTCGAGCCTCTGTAATCTGGGCTGCCCGAACGCGGCGAAGCTGGGAACCAACCGGGTGCAGCTTCCCAACGCGGAGCGGCAGGGCGTCGAAGTCCTAACCCGCGCACTGGTGCGCCGGGTGGGCGAGCGGAGCCTCACGGTGAGCGTCTCCGAGTGCCCGCCGGGCGGAAAGGGCAGCGACCCCGAGTGGCCTCCCGGCGACTATCGGATCGAGGCGGAGTGCGTGGTGCTGGCCGGCGGCGCGCTGGGCACCCCGCCCCTCCTGTTGCACAGCGAGCTGCCCGACTTGCCGGCGCGAGTCGGCGCCGGGTTCACTTGTCATCCGGCTCATATCCTGGTCGGCGAGCATCTCCGCGCCATCAGCAACGACGTGGGGCATCCGAAGAGCTTCTACGTCGATCGCGCCGCCGAAGAGGGTTACGTGCTCGAGAGCTGCATGTACTTTCCGTTCACCACTGCGAAGAACCTCAGCGGTTTCGGGGCGGCGCACAGCACCCTCATGCGGGCATTCCCGCGGCTGCAGATGATTCTGGTGCTGGCGTGCGACCAGGCCCTCCCGGGCAACCGGATCACGATCGATCGCCAGGGAAACCCCGTCGTCCACTATCGCTTCAGCGAGAGGGTCGTTGCCTCGATGGTGGCCGGCACCCGGGCGGCCTCCCGCCTCTTCTTTGCGGCGGGCGCGCTCCGAGTCCATGCGCCTTCCGCCGAGCCGCCGCTGCTGGAAGCCTGGGAGTCGGAGCGGCTGGAGCAGCGGATCGACGCCCGCTACTTCCGTACCGGCACCATCTCGGTGTCCGCCGCGCACCTGATGGGCGGCTGCGGGATGGGGAAGGACCGGAGCGATTCGGTGACCGACGCCTGGGGACGAGTCCATGGGAGGCCGTGGCTCCGGGTGGCCGACGCGAGTCTCTTTCCTGACGCGCTGGAGATCAATCCGTACCTGACGATCATGGCGCTGGCGGATCGGGTGGCGGAGGGCGTGCGGGCGGATCTGACTACGGGGCTAGGAGACTAGCTTCCTCACCAGGATCTCCATGAAGCTGACGGGTGGCGAAATCGTCGTGCGCGCGCTCGTGGCTGAGCGCATCCGCTGCGCCTTCGGAATCCCCGGCACTCACAACATCGAGCTGTACGACGCGCTCGCGGATACTCCGGACGTGCGAGCGGTGCTGGTGACCGACGAGCAGAGCGCCGGTTTCATGGCCGATGGATACTGGCGCGCCTCGGGCGAGCTCGCCTGTGTGAACCTGGTGCCGGGCGCGGGTCTCACCCATGCCCTCTCGGGCATCGCCGAGGCCTTCATGGACGGCATCCCGATGCTGGTCCTCGGCTGCGGGATTCGGCGCGCGGCCGGGCGCGCCTTCCAGCTCCACGACATCGATCAGCTCGCCATCGCCCGTCCGATCACCAAGGCCACCCTGCGTCCCGCGACCGGTGCGGAGCTCTATCCTGTCATTCGGGAGGCTTGCGCGCTGGCGCGCAGCGGGACCCCGGGCCCCGTCATGGTCGAGGTGTCGATCGATCTCTACCTCACGCGGCACGAGGTGGATCCAGCACGCTGGGATGCGCCGGCAGCGAGACTCGCGCCCGCTCCCAACGAAGGCCAGGTCCGGCGTGCCGCGGAGCTGCTCACGGCTCCGGGAGCCAAACCGCTGCTCTACGTCGGGATGGGGGCGCGGGACGCCCAGGCCGAGCTCGTGGCACTCGCGGAGCGACTGGAAGCGCCGGTCAGCTCGACCATCCAGGGGAAGGGCGTCTTTCCCGAATCGCACCCGCTCTTCCTCTGGACCGGTTTCGGGAGTGCGGCGCCGGAGTTCGCACGGAAGCTCGCCCTGGAACGCAACGTGACGCTCGCGGTCGGCTGCCGCTTCAGCGAAGTCGGCACCGCAAGCTACAGCTTCACTCCTCCGGCTCCCCTGATTCATGTCGACATCAATCCAGAGGTGCTGGGACGGAATTTTTCCGCGGAGGTCGCGGTCGCGGCGGATGCGAAGACGTTCCTTGTGGGGCTACTTGCTGAGCTCAAGGGACAGAGGGCCAGAGGGACAGAGGGACAGTTGAGAGAGCGGATTCAGGCCGGACACGCCGAAGTCCGGAACGGCTGGCTGGCGCGCCGCAGCGCCGATCGGGTCACTCCGTTCGTGCTGCTCGAGGCGCTGCAACGGCATTTCGGCGCAGAGACGGTCTACACGGCCGATAGCGGGAACGGGACGTTTCTCGCGATGGAGTGTCTGCGACTCGAGCGGCCCGGGCGATTCCTCGCACCAGTCGACTACTCATGCATGGGCTACGCCGTGCCGGCGGCGATCGGCGCGAAGCTCGGGAACGCGCAGGCTCCCGTCGTAGCGCTGGCGGGGGATGGTGCCTTTCTGATGACCGGACTCGAGCTGCTCACCGCGGTGCATTACGGAATCCCGCTTGCCGTCTTCGTGCTGCGCGACCGTGAGCTGGCGCAGATCGCACAATTTCAGGCCACCGCCTTCAACCGGCGTACCGCGAGCGTGCTGCCGGATTTCCACCTGGGCAGCCTCGCCGAAGCCGTCGGGGTCGAGTGGCTGGAGCTAGGGAACGACGAGGAGATCGAGACGGTGCTGAGGGCCGTGCGGGCGACCGTGGCGCTGGGGCGGCCGGTGCTCGTGGATGTGGCGATCGACTATTCGGAGCAGACCTTCTTTACCCGGGGCGTCGTGCGGACCATGCTGGGCCGTTTGCCCTGGCCGGACCGGCTGCGCTTCGTGGGGAGGGCGGTAGCTAGGAGGCTAGGAGGCTAGGAGGCTAGGAGGTTAGGAGGCTAGGAGGCTAGGTCCGGAAGATCCCCACGGCTTCAGTGAGCTTTACCGCCGAGTTGGCCAGATGCTGGGTCGATGCGGTGATCTCCTCGGTCGAAGCGTTCAGCTCCTCGGTCGAGGCGGCGATCTGCTCGGCGGCGGCGGCAAATTCCTCCGTTCCGGTGGCCAGCTCTCGGGTGCGACCCGCGATTCCGTCGATCAAGGCCCGCACCTCGTTGCTCGCCTGGGACACATTGCGGGTCCAGGCATCCACCGCATCGGCTTCGGCGGAGACCGCGCTCAATCCTTCGACGGCGCTCCGCGCGGCATCGCGGGCCTGCAAGCCCCCTTCCCCGAGCCGAAGCAGCCGTTCCTGTGCCGAGGCGACCCGCCCTGCGATGGTTCGCACGGTGTCGCTGGTCGCGGCGGCGGCCAGCGCCGCCTGACCCGACAACTTGCGCACCTCATCGGCGACGGTGGCGAAGCCGTGGCCCTCACTGCCGGCTCGCGCCGCTTCGATCGAGGCGTTGAGCGCCAGGATCCTAGTCTGCTTCGCGACCGTGCGGGCCTGATCGATGAAGCGTTCCAGCGCCTCGGAGGCTTCCGCCAGTGCCTCTGCCTCGGCGGTTCCGAGCGCGACCTCCTCCGCGAGCCGGTCCAGCGCTTCCACGCTCGCCCCGAGCCGCTCCCGGTGCCCACGCGCGAGAGAGGCCAGCGCGGCGTTCCGCTCCACGGCCTGCAGCGCTCCGGTCGCGACCTCCTCGGCGATCGCGAGAATGCGCCCCGCGTCGTCCGCGACGCCACGTACCAATTGGGCCTGGGCGATGGCGCGGCTGGTGAGATCTCCCGTCGTGCCGGCAACTTCCTCCGTGCTGGATACCATCTGCTGGGTGGCAGAGGAGATCTCTTCGGCGAGCGCGGCGGAATCGGTCGCGGCATGCCGAATCGAGCCCACCAGACGATTGAGCTCGCGCACCATGCGCTGCACCGCGTCGGTGACGGCCCCACCGCCGATGCGCTCGATTTCCTCCTGGGGAACCGTGAGCTCGCCCTCGGCGATCCGCAGCGTGATCGCGCTCACCACGCCGAGGGGCCGGATGATGCGGCGCTCGAGCCAGGAGAGCGCGGCCCAGAGAATCAGCAGACAGAGCAGGACGAAGGTCCCCAGCATATACGGCAGCGGCCAGCCGAGATCGCCCGAGAGGTAGATCCACACGACCGCGGTAAGGGCGAAGGTGGTCACCACCCCGCCGATCTGGACGGCTCGGCTGAGGGGATTCCGGAAGAAGGCCATGGGGGAATGGATATTAAGTTACCGGCATGACGGAACACCATCCCGACGATTCGTACCAACCCGAGGTTGTCGAGGCGAAGTGGCAGGCGCGCTGGGCGGAGCGCCATACCAACGAGCCGGATCTGGAGGGCGCGACGCGCCCGTTCTACAACCTCATGATGTTTCCCTATCCATCCGCCGAGGGGCTCCACGTCGGGAACTTCTTCGCCTTCACGGGCGCCGACGTCTATGGGCGGTTCAAGCGGCTGCAAGGCTACCAGGTGTTCGAGCCCATGGGATTCGACGCCTTCGGCATCCACAGTGAGAACTACGCGCTCCGAATCGGGACCCATCCCGCCGAGCTGATTCCGCGCAACATCGAGAACTTCCGGCGCCAGCTCAAACGGCTGGGCGGGATGTTCGACTGGCGCCACCAGCTGTCCACGACGGACCCGGACTACTACCGCTGGACCCAGTGGCTCTTCCTGCAGCTCTATCACGCGGGCAAGGCATACAAGAAGAAGGCCGCCGTCAACTGGTGTCCGCGCGACAAGACGGTGCTGGCCAACGAGCAGGTGATCAACGGGACCTGTGAGCGCTGCGGCTCTCCGGTGGAGCAACGCTTTCTGGAGCAGTGGTTCTTCCGCATTACCGACTATGCCGAACGGCTGCTGGCCAATCTCGCCGATCCTACCAAAATGGACTGGTCGGCGTCGACCGTCTCCGCGCAACGCAATTGGATCGGACGCAGCGAGGGCGCGGAGATCGATTTTCCGAGCGAGGCCGGTCCGATCCGGGTGTTCACCACCCGTCCCGACACGCTCTTCGGGGGCACCTTCCTGGTGCTCGCCCCGGAACATCCGCTGGTCGACCGGCTCACCGCTGGGAGCGAACGCGCAATCGTGGAGGCCTATCGCAAGGCCGCGGCGGCCAAAGACATCGTCTCCCGCAAGGTCGGCGAGAAGGAGAAGACCGGCGTCTTTACGGGTGCCTTCGCGGTGAATCCCGCGACGGGCGCCAAGATCCCGGTCTGGATCTCCGATTACGTGCTGATGGAATACGGCACCGGCGCGATCGGGGGCGTGCCGGCGCACGACGAGCGGGATTTCCTCTTCGCACTGACCTATCGGCTTCCGATCGTCCGGGTGCTCGCGGCCGAGGGCGAGACTGGATCCACTCCGGTCTACGAGCCGAGCACCGGCACCTCCGGCCTGCGGCTAGTCAACTCCGGGCAATTCTCGGAGCTGCCCGCCGAGCAAGGCATCCAGGCCATCATCGCCTGGCTCGAAGCGGAGCAACTCGGCAAACGGCGCGTCCAGTACCGGTTACACGACTGGTGTATCTCGCGCCAGCGGTACTGGGGACCGCCGATTCCGATCATCTACTGTGACGCCTGCGGGCCAGTGCCCGTGCCGGAAAAGGATCTCCCGGTACTGCTCCCGCTCATCCCCGACTTTCAGCCCGACGATTCGGGGATCTCGCCGCTGGCGCGGCACGAGGAGTGGTACCGGGTCCCCTGCCCCCGCTGCGGGGGGAAGGCCCACCGGGAAACCGACGTCTCCGACACCTTCCTCGATTCGGCCTGGTACTACCTCCGCTACCTCGCCACCGAGTTCGCTGACCGGCCTTTCGACCCGGCAAGGAATCAGCGCTGGCTTCCAGTGGCGAGCTACATCGGCGGCAACGAGCACGCCGTGCTCCATCTGCTTTACAGCCGCTTCATCGCGATGGGGCTCCACGACCAGGGCCAGCTCGACTTCGAGGAACCGTTCCGGAAGTTCAGGGCGCACGGCACCATCGTGAAGGACGGTGCCAAGATGTCGAAGTCGCGGGGTAACGTGGTCATTCCGGACCAGTACGTCAGCAAGTGGGGCGCCGACACCTTTCGCACCTATCTCATGTTCCTGGGACCGTACGAAGAGGGGGGCGACTTCCGGGATGAGGGACTCAGCGGGCCACGGAGGTTTCTCGACAAAGTGTGGGAGCTGGTGCAGCGCTGCGAGCGGCGGACCCTGACGGGTGAAGAGCTGCAGCACGGCATCGTCGTCAAGTGGCACCAGACCAAGAAGCGCGTGACCCTGGGGCTGGAGCAGCTCTCCTACAACACGGCGATCGCGGCGCTGATGGAGCTGCTCAACGCGCTCCGGGCGGTGAATTGCAGCGAGCGGAAGATCGTGAAGGAGTTCGTGATCATGCTCGCGCCGTTCGCCCCCCATTTCGCGGAGGAATGCTGGGAGCGCCTGGGGGCGACCACCTCGGTGTTCGAGGCCGGCTGGCCCGACTGGGACGAGGGGCTCACGCTGGAGCAGGAGATCGAGGTGCCGGTCCAGGTGAATGGCAAGACGCGCTCGCGGGTGCGCGTCCCGCGCGGGGCTACGGAGGAGCACGTCGTGGCGGCCGCGTTGCGTGACCCCGCCGTCACGAAGTTCACCGACGGCGCCCCCAGCAAGATCATCTACGTGAAGGATCGGCTGCTGAATCTGGTCGTCCGAAACGCGGTGAGAGGTAAGGGGTGAGAGGCGAAGGGGAAGGACCTGTCCTTTACCCCTCCCCCTCACCCCTCACCTCTTACTGCACTTTAAACAGCGCCTGCATGCCCGCCAGCAGGTGCGGCGCGACGTGACAGTGGAACAGCCAGGTGCCCGGATTGTCGGGCACCATGTCCGCGATCTTCATCTCCATCGAGATCAGGGGTGCCACGTCAGTCCGCATGCCGTTCTCGATCGCGGTCTGCCCGTGCCAATGGGGCGCGTGCATCTCGAAACCGGTGAGCGCGAAGATATACCAGCGCACCCGCTCTCCCTGTTTAATCGTGAGGCCAGGCAGCGTTCCGAACGAGAGCCCGTTCATGGTCTCGCGCAGGTTGGCCAGGTAGAAGGGATCGGCGAAGGTCGGCCGTGCGGGGACCTTTGTCATATCCAGCTTGGCGAGCTGAAAGTTCTCCTGGTTGAACCAGCTGAGGTTCTCGTCGAATTCCGCGAACATCACCATCAGCTCGCGATCCACGTCGACTGGCGTCCCGTCGGCTTTCGCCTTGCCGCGCGCGGTCACGATCATGGGACCAATCAAGCCGGCGTTGACGTCCTGGACCTCATCGGTGTGCGAGTGGTACATCCACATCACCGAGCTGCCCTCGTGGGGGCCCGGGCCAGCCCGCTCGGGAATCGGCCAGAGATAGGTGTGGGTTCCCCTCGGGGGAACTCCGTCGTCGGCCTTGTCCGCGCCGGAAGTGCCGTCGGCGTAACCCGCACCTTCCGAGTCTTTGTTGTAGATCACGCCATGGGGATGCATGCTGTAGGGATGGGTGCCGTTGTTGCGGAATACCACCCGGATGGTGTCGCCCACGGAGCCCCGGAGCAGCGGTCCCAGAATCCCCAGGTGCTCCCACTCGGGCGGCCGCGGCTTCTGGGTCGTAAAGGTACTGTCGGTGTATTCGTGATAGACCGCCTTCTTGTAGACGTGCCCGACCCGGTCGACCCGCTGCTCGACGAATTCCTTGTCGAGCGGACTCCAGGGTCCGCCACTGATTCGGTTGATAGCGGTCGGGGCATAGTCCCACAGCACTTCGTCCGCAGCAACGTAATAGGTGCGCATGCTTCCGCCGCTCGCGCTAGTCGCCGCGCAGCCTGCAAGCAGCCACAACGGAACCAGGGCGACGGCAAAGCGTCGGGTCGCGTGGATCATGGGGGCACGGGCTCGGAAAGCGGAACCAGGTTCCAATCTAGTGAGCTGCACGCCGCTGTCTAGAATCCACCGCTTCGGCCCCGGTCCCTGGCGCGATATACTACGCGGATGGAGCTCCGCCGCGCGACCCGGTCCGACCTGCCTCTACTGGTGCCGCTCTTCGATACCTACCGGCAGTTCTACCGCCAGCCGTCGGATCCGAGCCGCGCGGAGCAGTTTCTGGGTGAGCGGCTCGGGCACGACGAGTCAGTCATCTTTCTCGCCCTGGAGGGCGCGACCGCGCTGGGCTTCGTTCAGCTCTACCCCTCCTTCTGGTCGGTGGCGGCCTGCCGCTCCTGGATCCTGAACGACCTCTTCGTCAGGCCCGACTCCCGGGGGGCCGGCGTGGGACGCGCCCTGCTCGAGCGGGCCCGGGCCCATGCCGAATCCACCGGTGCCGGCGGGATGTCGCTGGCCACCCAGCGCAGCAATCTCACGGCGCAACGCCTGTATGAGGCGCTCGGCTGGGTGCGCGACCAGGAGTTTCTCCACTATGAGCTGGAGCTGCCCCGGTCATGAGCCGGATTCTGCTCGCGCTGCTCCTGCTGCCCGGAACGCTGCAGGCCCAGGAACGCTTGCGGGCCCGCGCGCTCGGCGTGGCCCCGGGCATTTACCAGCCCGGTCCCCACAACGCGATTACCGACGTACCCGGCGTCCGGGTGGGCCAGCTGAGCATCCACGCCGGCGACTCGGTGCACACCGGGATCACCGCGATCCTGCCGCACGCGGGCAATCTATTTCTGGAACGGGTCCCCGCGGCGGTTCATGTGGGCAACGGGTTCGGAAAACTGCTCGGCTCGACGCAGGTCAACGAGCTGGGCGAGCTCGAGTCGCCCATTCTGCTCACCTGCACCTTGTGTGTTTGGAAAGCGGCGGATGCGCTGGTGGGCTGGATGCTCGAACAGCCGGGCATGGAAACCGTCCGCTCGATCAATCCCCTGGTCGCCGAGACGAACGACGGATTCCTGAGCGCAATCCGCGCACGACCGATCAGCAGCGAGCAGGTGCGCAGCGCCCTGCTGGCGGCGGACACGGGGGCCGTGGCGGAAGGGAGCATCGGCGCCGGAACGGGCACCGTCGCCTACCAGTGGAAGGGAGGAATGGGGACCGCGTCGCGGCTCGCGGGAGGCAGCGGGTTCGTGGTCGGCGTGCTGGTGCAGGCCAATCACGGCGGCGAGCTGAGCATTCTCGGGGTCCCGGTGGGACGCGAGCTGGGTCGCACCGGCATAACCCGCGGCGCCCGGCGTGAGGGCGACGGCTCGATCATCATCGTCGTCGCGACCGATGCCCCGCTCTCCGATCGTAATCTCCGCCGCCTGGCCTCCCGTGCCATGCTGGGATTAGGCCGGACCGGCTCCGCCGCCCAGAATGGCTCGGGCGACTATGTCATCGCCTTCTCCAACAGTACCGCGGTGCGCCGTGCGCGGAACGCGCCCCGGCTCAGCACCAGCGAGCTGGGCAACGAGGAGCTGAATCCACTTTTTCAGGCCGTGGTGGAGGCCACCGAGGAAGCCATTTACAACGCGCTCTTCATGGCCACGACGGTGAGCGGGAACGGCAACCGCGTGGAAGCAATCCCGCTCGAGGAGGTGAAGCGGATTCTGGCCCGCCGTGTCCCAAGCCGCTAGAGTTGGAGAAGAACTCAGCGGCCCTGGAGTGCAAGAAGATGCGCCATCCCATATCGCTCGCCGTCGCGCTGCTCGCCCTCGGATGCGAAGGACACTTGATCGACCGCAATCTGCCGGGAGGCAATCCGCCACCCACGACGAATGCGGCCTTCGCTTTCCGGTTTGGAGGGCCCGGCTCGGACCTCATCGAGGATGTTGCGACGGATCCAGGGGGAGCTGTGTATGTCGCCGGCACTTTCACGGCCACACCCGACTTCGATCCCGGCAGCGGGACCGTCGCGTTGTCCAGCCTGGGAACCACCGACGGATTTCTCGCCAAGTACTCCGCTGCGGGCGCGCTGGTCTGGGTCGCCCAGGTGGGCGGCGTCGCGGCGGAAACCGTGACCTCGCTCGCCCGCGATTCGAGTGGCAATCTCTACCTGGGCGGCGGTTTCAGCGGCTCGACCGACTTCGATCCGAGCACCGGCCTGCAGGTATTGACCAGCGTAGGCGGACAGGATGGTTATGTCGCCAAATACAGCTCCACGGGAAGCTTGCTGTGGGCCCGCCGCTTCGGCGGGGCCGGCACGGACGAAGTCAACGATCTCGCCGTAGATGCCGCCGGGAATGTCTACGCGGGCGGGGTCTTCTCCGGCCAGGCCGATGCCTTGCCGATCGCCGGACCGACGATCCTGGCAGCGGGCAGCGCGCCCGATGGCTTCCTGTTCTCCCTGGATGCCGGCGGCGCCGTGCGGTGGGCGCTTCCCATTGGAGGCCTTCAGGACGACGCGGTGAGCGCGGTAGTCGCCACCGGGGCAGGCAACCTCACGGTCGCCGGCGGCTTCCGCGGCAGCGCTGATTTCGCTCGCAACAGCACGCCCTTCAACCTGGCCGCTCAGGGCGGGGCCGATGGCTTCCTCGCGAGCTACTCGTCCTCGGGTGTGCTGCAGTGGGCCAAAGGAATCGGCGGCTTGAGCGAGGAAAGCGTCCCGACCGGCGGCCTGGCACTGGACGGGCAAGGTGGCACGGCCCTGCTCGGACAATTCAGCGGAAGCGCAGACTTCGATCCAGGCCCGGGGAACGCTTCGAAGACCAGCATCAGCGCAGCCGATCTGTTTCTGGCCCGCTATGACGCGAACGGAAGCTTCCTGTCGGTGGTTACCCTGGGGGGACAAGGCAGCATCTTAGGGGTTCGCGCGCTGGTCGACCCGGATGGCAGCGTCCTGCTCACCGGGTGGTTCACCGGGTCACTGGATTTCGATCCGGGGACCACTGTCACCAGTCTCGCAAGCTTGGGCCAGGCGGGGGCGACCGATGCGTTCGTGGCGCGCTATTCCCAGAGCGGAAGTTTCGCCTGGGTCACTCGCTTCGGCGAGGTCACCACGGTCGGCGACCGCTCGAACAGCGGTACGGCCCTCGGCCTCGACCCCGCGGGCAACGTCGTAGTCGCCGGCAGGTTTTTCGGCTCGCCGGACTTCGATCCCGGAAGCTCGGCCCTCGCGCTGAGCAGCCTCGGCGAAGCCGATGCGTTCCTGGTCAAACTCACCGCAGCCGGTGCGCTGCTGACGACGCCCTGAGCTTCACTGCGGCACGATTCGAAACCCACCGGGAGGACTCGTGACCTCGCTGCTCTTCGCCGCCCTGGCTGGTGCGCTAGCCGCCCCACCCGTGGCCCCCGCACCCCTGGTGGTGAGCACGGCATGGCTCGCCGACCATTTGCAGGACAAGAATCTGCGCATCTTTCAGATCGGAGACCCCGCCACTCGCGCCGGGTACGACTCGCTCCACATTCCGGGCGCTCAGTTTCTCATGCTCTCCGAGCTCTCCACCCCTCGGGTCGAGGGAACCCTCACCCTCGAGCTCCCGAGCGTCGCCACGCTCGATTCGGTGCTCGAGTCCAAGGGCATCTCAGACGACTCCCACGTCGTGCTGTACTTCGCGCGCGAGTACTTCAGTCCAACTTCTCGCGCCTTTTTCACCTTGGAATACATGGGCATGAGGGGAAGGGTCTCGATCCTGGATGGGGGACTGGAGGCCTGGAAGAAGGAGGGTCGCCCGCTGACCGCCGAGCTGCCGGTGGTCGCCCGGGGCCATTTCACGCCGAAGCCTCAGCCCGAGCTCGTGGTCGACGCCGCTTTCGTGAATGCGCATCTCGGGGACAAGGCCGTGCGGATCGTGGACGCGCGCGATACCTCGTTCTACAACGGACGGGAGACCCGGCAGGGCAGGAATGGGCACATCCCCGGTGCCGCGAGTCTGTACTTCGGAAGGATCGTGGACTCCAGCGGCAAGTTCCTGAGCCCGGTACAGCTCAAGGCGGTCTTTACGGAGTCGGGGGTCCAGCAGGGTCAGACGGTCGTCACCTATTGTCACATCGGGCAACAGGCCAGCTTCGTTTGGTTCGCGGCACGCTACCTCGGGTTCCCCGCCCGGCTCTATGACGGATCGTTTCAGGACTGGGCTCTGCGAAAGGAGCTGCCGGTGGTGGGACCGAAACAGTGAACAGTGAACAGTGAACCGTGAATGGGACATGCCCCGCGAGCGAACCTAGTCTCGCAGGGTTGGTCCGGACCACGGTTCACTGTTCACTGTTCACTGTGGTTAATGCCTGGAGCTAAACCGATCCAGAAACTCCCGCTCCCCCGGCGTCAGGCTGCCGATCCCCGCCGCACTGATCTTGTCCAGAATCCGGTCGAGCTCGTCTCGATTCACTTCGTGCAGTTGCTCGCGCCGGATCTTCTTCCAGCGCTCCACCGCACCCGCCGTCGTCTCGAGCCGAGGAGCTTTCGGCTGGGAGGCGCGACGGAAGCGTTCCGAAGCGGTGTTGCGCCCCATGAATCGCAGATAGAGATAGCCGCCGACGAACCCGCCCAGATGTGCAAAGTGCGCGATCCCGCCGCCCGCGCCGGGCGCAAACCCACCCCAGAGCGCCAGGACGGTGGTGAGGACGATGAGATAGCGGGCTTCGATCGGGAAAATCCCCCAGATCAGGATTTGATCCCGCGGCCAGAACCAGGCATAGCCCAGCATCACGCCGAAGACCGCGCCCGAAGCACCGATGATCGCCGCATGGGGGGCGAGCAGCAGTGAGAGGAGCGCCCCCATGATTCCGCTGCAGAAATAGAGTCCCAGAAAAGCGCGCCCGCCGAGCCGGTTCTCGAGTCGCGACCCGAAGAAGAACAAGGCCAGCATGTTGAAGAACAGGTGGCCGAGCCCGCCGTGCAGGAACATGTAGCTGATGAACGTCCACGGCTCGCGCCAGGCCTGCGCCGGGACGAGCACAAAGCGCTCCATCAAGCCCGGAGCCTGAATCGTCAGGAAAAACGCCGCGACGTTGGCCAGGATCAGCCGGAGCACCCACCGGCTCACGCCATACCGTCCCTCACGCGGCGCCGGCGACGCTGCCGCGGTGATCGGGGTGGGGGCGGGGGCGGGGGCGGGACCCGGAGGTCGATCACCCCGTGGGTAAGGACGTCGAGATACGAGACGCTGTCCGGCTGCGCGCCGAGCTGGAGAAAGGAGGAAAACAGCTGTAGCTGCTGTGCGCTCAGATGCCCCGGCAGCACCTGGGGAAGCGTGAATCCGCTGGTCCCCCCTCCCCCACTCCACATCATTCCCCGGCCGAAGTAGCTCCGGATCAGCACGCTCGTCGCTCGCGCGGGAAGGGCGCGCACATTCTCGACGAATTTCGGGAAATTGCCCTGCCGGAAGAGGTACATCTCCACATTCGAGACATACAGCGCCGAGACCGGCAGTCCCAGCTCGCGGAGATAGGCTCCGATCGCCTTCAGCGCGAGCGGACCGGATAAGTCGCCCACGACGGGGATCACTTTGTCGCGACGCTGCAGCTCGCGCACGTTGCGGAAGCGCTCCTCGCTCGAGAGATAGCTGCCGGGCCGGCCCTCCAGGTCGGTGGCCAGGTAGAGCTGCCGTTCGCTCGGGTATCCGGGACGCGAGGCGCGGCCCCGGCTGGTGAAGGTGAGTTCGAGTCCCTGGGTGGCAAACTCGTCATGGAACCGGCGCAAGGTCACCCGATCGGTATCGGTGAGCGCTACCCCGAACCGATTGACCCGATCCATCAACTCGGCGTGGTTCCGGGCATGGACCGCGGTGTCAGCGGGAGTAATGTCGAGGAAAGTCAGGATGTCCTCGAGCGGCTGGTCGGTCCAGCGCGCCAGAATCGGCGGATTAGGGCGCCCGTACAGCAGGCAGAGATACTCCATCCGGTTGCGGGAAAGCTCGAACATCGCCTTGAACAGGAGATGGAGGAGCATGTTGTCGCGGCGGATATCGATCAGGATGGTAAGGGCCGGCCGGATTTCCGCGAGATAGGAAAAATTCTGCTCAGGTCCGACGCCGAGGTATGCCCCACCCCGCACTGGCAGGGAGCGCAGTGCGGGAAGCACATGGAGATAGGAGGTCTCGTTCGAGACCAGGTTGTCGCTGTCGAAATAGCCGCCCGGCTCGGAGAGTCGCGCCACCAGGCGGGCAAACTCCGTAGTCTGGCGCGCCGCCAGGGGGGCGGGGGCGGGGGCCGCGGTCAGTAGCAGGAGCGAGACACCCAGGAGGAGCTTGCGGATCACGGCGGAGCCTCAGGAAATGAGAGACGCTGCTCGGTTGGAGCCTATCGCCGGCGGGCTGTCCGGACAAGGTGAGTCGCAGTAGGTTCACGGAATGTCGAGATGGTTCAGCGCCGCGCTCATTCTCGGTGCCTTGTCGGGGTGCAGCCAGGGCCGCGCGGTGCCGGCGGCAGAGCAGCCCCAGTGCGATCAGGGGAACGGCGACATCACTCTGCCGGCGGGCTTCTGCGCCGCCATTTTCGCCGACGAGATCGGCGTAGCGCGGCATATCGCGGTCGGCCTGGGTGGAACGCTCTATGTCGCGCTCGAGCCCAGCTCGAGTACCAGCGCCGGAACCTCACGCCGGCGCGAAGCGGGCGGCATCGTGGTGCTGCGCGACACGAGCGGCGACGGGCGGGCGGATCTGGTGCGCCGAATCGCCCTCGGCGGCGGCAGCGGGATCGCGCTTCAGGGCGACTGGCTCTACTACTCCACTCCGACGACCGTCGCACGCTTTCGCCTGAGCGCCGACCGGCTTGCCGCTGCTGGCCCACCCGACACCATCGTCGCCGGAATTCCCGGCGGCGGCCACAGCAGCCGGAGTCTCGCCTTCGATGGCGCGGGCGGGATGTTCGTCCACGTCGGCTCGGACTCGAACGTCTGCACGGCGCGGGGTACGCGGCAAGGGCTCGATCCCTGCCCCGAGTTACCGACCCGCGCCGGGATCTGGCGTTACGCGGCGGACCGGCTGCGACAGCGTCACCCGAGCGACGGAGAGCAATGGGCGAGGGGCCTCCGCAATCCGGTAGGCCTCGCCTGGGATTCCGTCACCCGAACGCTTTTTGCCGTTTCGCACGGTCGCGACGGGCTGGCCACGCTGTGGCCGCAGTTCTATACCAGCGAGCAAAGCGCAGAGCAGCCTTCGGAAGAGTTCGTCGCGGTGCACAAGGGAGATGACTTCGGCTGGCCCTATTGTTTCCACGACAATGCGCTGGGACACAAGGTCCTCGCGCCCGAGTACGGCGGCGACGGACGCACCGCCGGACGCTGCAGCACCGCCAAGGAGCCCGTGATCGGATTCCCAGGACACTGGGGACCCGACGGGCTGCTGTTTCTCGCCGGGCGCGGGCTCCCCGCGAAGTACCGCCGCGGCACCCTGATCGCCTTCCACGGATCCTGGAACCGTGCCCCCCTGCCCCAGGCGGGCTACCAGGTGGTTTTCGTTCCGCGGACCCCGGAACGTTTTGGACCTGGCTACGAGACATTCGCGGACGGCTTTGCCGGCGGGCGACTCGATCCCGGCGGCGCGGTGCACCGGCCGGTCGGGCTTGCGGAAGGGCCAGATGGGGCGATCTACATCAGCGACGATCAGCGGGGACGCGTCTGGCGGGTGATCTACAGCGGTGAGAAGTAAGAGGTGAGAAGTGAGAAGTGAGAAGTGAGAAGTAAGAGGTGAGAGGTGAGGGGTGAGA
>DASYTT010000157.1:0-3721 GCA_036002045.1 Gemmatimonadales bacterium | reverse complement strand
TACTCGCAAAGCTGTTTACGCGCGCCAGCTCGAGATCGTCAGCCTGCTGCACCGCGAAGGAGTGCACTTCCTCGCCGGAACCGATCTGGCCAACCCCTACATCTATCCGGGATTCTCGCTCCACGACGAGCTGGCCTCGCTGGTTGCCGCGGGTTTTACGCCGGCCGAGGCGCTCCGCGCCGCCACCCTCGACCCGGCGCGCTACCTCGGCGCGGCGGACTCGCTGGGCAGCATCGAGCCCGGCAAGCGCGCGGACCTGGTGCTGCTTTCGGCTAACCCGCTGGATGACATCCGGAACACGACGAAGCTTGTCGCGGTGGTGGCGGCGGGCCGGCTCTATGACAGTGCGGCGATCGCGAAGCTGCTGGCCGACGGCGTCGCGCGGGCCGGCGTACCTTAGGTTTGCGGTGGGGCGGGGCCCTGACCCCTGACCCCTGACCCCTGACTCCTGACCCCTGACTCCTGACCCCTCGAGGCTATCGGGCAGATTCTAGCGTGATACCGCAGCGGAAGCTTGAAAGATGTGGGACTCCAGCCACTGGATCAGTCCCTTGTCCACCGCCTCGGGGGCCTGGTCCTTGACCAGCGGCATCACCATCCAGCGCTTGCCGCCCTGCATCAGGAACCAGGCAGGCGGCGAGGCGGGCACGGCTTTGACGGGGTTCGCCAGGACGCCTTCATACGACACGAAGTGAAACTCGCGCCCGCGGTGCAGCAGGCGTTTCTGCTCCATCTTGAAGCCGCTCATGACGATCTTACTCCCGTTCCGGCAGGCTGAAACCTTCCTTGAGCACCCAAACCTTGGTAGCGAAGAATAATCGAATCATGTCCGCGTAGTCGCCTGCGGGCACCAGGATGACCAGGGAGTCGGAATCGGTCCCCCGGGTGAGCTTTACGGTTTCCTTGCGGCGCATCCGGCCGCCGAGCTCCTTGAACCAATGGGGCAACCGGCCGCGCTCGTTGTGCCGCACGACCGTGCGGGAGCGCGCTCCCGTGGCATCCGCGAGCGCCACCAGAGCATACCAGCGACCCCGTGCCGGGCCGCGCGTCGCGGGGGTGAAGGTCAGCGAGCGATCGGGCAGCTCTTCCCAGGCCTTGTGCGCGGGTGCCGTACGCGGCCGTACCTCGACCCGGCCCTTGGGGTCTTCCGGCACCCGCACCAGGAATTCCCAGTTGTTGTGGTTCGTCAGATTGCGGTCGTTCACGACGTAGGTGAATTCGGTGCCGCGCACCGCATCGCCCGCGAAGGTCCACGATGCGGGCCGCGATCCCAGCGGGGCCACTTCGATGCGATCGAGACGGTAGCGTTGACGCGATGCCATGGTCATCCTCCCTGGTTACGGCTTTACCAGCTCCGACGCTGGCACCACCCTCCAGTGTCCGGTCCCGGTTTCATTGAGCCGCTCCACCCACTTCTGCGCCCTGTCATTAGGAACTTCCGCGCGGAATCCACTGCGATTCTCGATCGTCTGCACCCCGCGAATCACCTGGTCCCAGCCTTCCGCCGCGCTCAAGGAGGCGCGAGTCGCATTAGCCTGGGCGCTCCGCAACATGCTCCAGGTCTCGTTCATGTTCTTGATGGCATCGTCCATCCGTCGCTGCAGCTCCCCCGGCGTGACGCTGAATGAGTTCCAGATCGCGCGGAGCAGGGGAAGCTCCCGCGCGAACTGCTCCGCTGGCGCCGACGCCCCCGAGTAGTAGAAGAGCCACTGCTGTGGGCCCGTCACCGAGGTCAGCACCAGCGCCAGACTCAGGAGGCGGCGCCCGGACAAAGCGCTCTCATAAAGGATGAGCGCCGCTTGTCCCACGGGGGCCGCGGTCGGCTGGCTCTCGATAATGCGTACGAGCCGGGGGGCCGGCTGGCCGATCCGCGCCAGCCCGGCTTCGATCTGGGGACTCAACACCCGCAGCGCCGTGACCGGGTCACTGTAGGGGGCGACGAAGAGCCCGCTCATCCGCGCCATCGGCGTGGTCCAGACCGGCGCGGCCGCGCCCAGACTCAGCGTTTCGCCCGCGGGGCCAGCGACATCGCAGGAGCCCTTCTGGCCGGCGGTGAGTCGCCAGCCCACGGGGAGCTGAATGGTCGCGCTGCCGTCGGCGAGCATGACCTGCTGCATGGGTGGCAAGGCACTGCCACCGGTCGCGGCAGTGGCAAGTTGAAATTCGGGAAGCTGGGGAGCCAGTCGGGCGAGTGAGCCGGCCAGCGACTGCGGGCGGTCCAGGATCGCGCTGAAGCTCGCGCCCCGCGGCGTCGTCTCGACCGCCAGGATGCCGGTGACCGGCTGCCGCTGTAAGGCGGTCGAGAAGAAGGCCTGGACGTGCTGGTCGTGTTCGTCAGCGATGGCGCCCGAGAGCATCGGAGCGGCGTCGAAGTATGCCGCGAGGGCGCGGAGCCGCTCGCGCAGGTAGCCGACTGCCGAGGTGACTCCTCGGGAATCCGCCGACCAGAGGACTCGCGCGCTGCCGGCCGGATCGTCGCGCACGCTGAACCCGTGCGGAGCCGGTGGCGCGGGAAGGACTTGGAGCAGGCCGAGCAGCAGCAATCCAGACAGGCTGCCCTCGCTTCCGGGAGGGGTAGCAACCCACCGGTCACCGGTCACCGGTCACCGCAGTCCAAAACATACCCGCTCCGGGCACCCTAACGAAGTGCCTCCCCCGGGCGTATTCATTAGTTCCACAGCCCATAGCCCATAGCTCATAGCTCATAGCTCATAGCTCATAGCCACCCCGCAGGAGGCTTCATGCACCGCAGCACGCTCCGCCACGTCTGGACGCTTGCCGCCGCCCTCGGCCTGCTGCTCCACGCGCCGCTCGCCCGCGCCCAGCAGAAGATCGACGAGGAATACACCAGGAAGATCAAGGAATACCTGCAGGACCCTCGCATCACGACGGAACTGGTGGATCACCTGCCCGCTTCCCGCACCGTTCCGACTCCGCTCAAGTTCCTCGGCCGTATCGTCGGTACGCCGGGCGAGCTCACCTACGCGAAGGACATCCAGCGCTACTTCGAGGCGCTCGCTCAGGCCTCACCCCGGGTGACGCTGTGGAAGGTCGGCAAGAGCGAAGAGGGGCGCGATATCGTGCTGCTCGCCGTGGCGGATGAGGCCACCATTCGCCAGCTCGACAGGTACAAGGGCATGCTCGCCCAACTCACCGATCCCCGGAAGACAAGGGAGGAGCAGGCCAGGGCGCTCATCAAGACCGCCAAGCCGGTCTACTACATGGTGAGCGGGATGCACTCCCCCGAGACGGGCGGGCCCGAGATGCTGATGGAGCTCGCCTATCGCCTGGCGGTCGAAGAGACTCCCTTCATCCAGAACATCCGCAACAATGTCATCACCCTGATCACGCCGGTCATCGAGGTGGATGGCCGCGAGAAGCAGGTCGATACCTACTACTTCAACAAGAAGCGCGCCCAGGGCGACGCCCGGCTGCCTCTCATGTACTGGGGCAGGTACGTGGCGCACGACAACAATCGCGACGGGATGGGCCAGTACCTTCAGCTCACCCGCACGATCACGCGCACCTTGCTCGACTGGAAGCCAACCGTCCTGCACGACCTGCACGAGGCACAGACCTATCTCTACGCCTCGACGGGCACCGGTCCCTACAACGAGCAGCTCGATCCCATCACCATCAACGAGTGGTGGATGCTGGCAGAGAACGACGTGATGGAGCTGACCAAGCGGGGCGAGCCCGGGGTGTGGACCTACGGCTTCTA
>DASYTT010000156.1:0-13040 GCA_036002045.1 Gemmatimonadales bacterium | reverse complement strand
CGCCATGCTGATGATCAGCACGGCCAGCAGCGTGCCGCCCAGCGAGATGCCCAGGCTGTTGAGGAAGTAGCGTCCCAGGTTCTGGCTGGTGAACAGCGCCCGGTAATGCTCGAGCGTTGGGCTCTGCGGCAGGAGCGGAGGCGGCGAGCTGTTGGCCTCGCCCGAGCGCATCAACGAGGCCGACACCATCCAGAGCAGTGGCGTGGCGGCGAGCAGCGCCCCAACCAGGAGCACCAGGTCCAGCGCGGCCACCCGGAAGGGTCGCTTCATGCCGAGGCCTGGCGGCGGAAGCGGAGCTGCAGCAAGGTACCGGCGAGCGTCAGGAGGAACAGCACCATCGCGATCGCCGCGGCGTATCCCAGGCGCCACCAGCGGAAGCCCTCCTCATACATGAACAGCACCAGCGTCGTGGTGCTCTTGAGCGGCCCGCCCTGCGTCATCACGTACGGTTCGCTGAAGATCTGGAACGACGCGATCATCGTCACCACGCCCACGAAGACGAACGTGGGACCCAGCATCGGCAGCGTGATGTGCCGGAACCTCCGCCAGGCGCCCGCGCCGTCGAGCTCGGCCGCTTCGTAGAGCTCCTCGGGGATACTCTGCAGGCCGGCCAGAAAGACCAGCATGTTATAGCCGAAGTTTTTCCAGACCGAGAGCAGAATGATGGCGGGCATGGACCAGCGTGGATCTCCCAGCCAGTCGATCGGCCCGATACCCACCTGATGGAGCGCGGCGTTCAGCAAGCCGTACTGCGGGTGGTAGATGTAGCGCCAGACCAGCGCGACTGCGACGAGCGTGGTGACCCACGGCGTGAAGAACGCGCTCCGGAAGAATGGCTTGAAGCTCGCCAGCTTCGAGTTGACGAGCAGAGCTGCTCCGAGAGATGCCGCCACCGAGAGCGGCCCCCCGACGACCACGAAGTAGAGCGTGTTCCGGAGCGCGATCCAGAACACCGGATTGGTGACGAGGTCGTGGTAGTTCTTGAGGCCGACAAAGCGGGTGCTGCCGAAATCGCCGATGGAGTAGATGTCAAAGTCCGTAAAGGACAGCACGAACGCACCGACGACCGGGATCGCGAAGAACACCCCGATCAAGAGCAGGGCGGGTGTGACGAACGCCCAGCCCGAGCGTGATTCGGCCCGCGCCTCGGCGGCGATCACGGCGCGCCGCCGGCTGCGACCCGCGTGCGGCGTTCCAGCAGAAACCGCCGCCGCTCGAGCAGCCGGTCGACCTCGGCGTCGAGCGCCGCGAGCGCCGCCTGGGGACTCTTGCCGCCCCGCACCGCCGCTTCCGTCTGGTCCATGATCTTGGTGGTCACCTGCTCCCACTCCGGCACCATCGGTGTGGGAACCGTGCGATTGAGCTGCCAGCGGAAGGCGTCGGCCTCCCGATCCGCCTGCAGGACCGAATCGCCCCAGGCTTCCCGGCGCGCCGGAAGGTCTCCGGTGAGGCGATAGAAGCGACTCTGCTGCTCGGGGCGGGAGAGGTACTCGACCAGCTCGAGCGCGAGCTGGCGCTGCCGGGAGGCGCGGAACACGACCAGGCTCGAGCCCCCGGCGAGCGAAACCCCGGACTCGGCGCCGGTCGGGCCCGGCAGCGGCGCGGTGGCCCAGGCATGCTGGAGCTCGGGGGGAAGCCGGCGGCGGAATTCTCCCAGGTTCCAGGGACCCGTGATGTACATGGCGAAGGTGCCGCGCGCGAATTCCTGATACAGATTCGCGATTTCGTTGTTGTTCACCGAGGGAGCCAGCCCGTCGCGATAGAGCGAGAGCAGAAAATCGAAGGCGCGCGCGAAGGCCGGCTGCCGGAAGGTCCCATACGCTGCCGCGTCGATGAGCGGAGATCCTTGCTGCAGGCCCAGGATCGCCAGCGGCGGCCACTCGTTCATGGGAAGGAAGAGCGCATACCGGTCCGCGCCCTGGCGGCGCTTGATCGCGACCATGGCTTCACGCCAACCCGCCCAGGTCTCGGGGATGGCGCGATAACCCGCTTGCTCGAGTAGGTCCTTCCGGTAGAACAGGACGCGGGTGTCCGCGTACCAGGGCAGTCCGAAGAGGGTGTCGCTGACGACGTTGGTGGCCAGAATGCCGGGGAAGTAGCTGCTGTCCGCTACGGGCAGCGTGATCGGCGCCAGCGCGCCGAGGGTGGCCATCTCCGGAATCCAGGTATTCCCCATCTGGGCGACATCCGGAGTGGCTCTCCCCACGATCGCCGTGAGGAGCTTCTCGTGTGCGGCGCTCCAGGGGATCTGTTGGACCCGCACCCGGATTCCGGGATGCGCGCGCTCGAAGTCCCGCACCAGCTCGGTGACGACCTCACCTTCCCGCCCGAATGCCCAGAAGCGGAGTGTGGTGCCCTGCTCCTCGCCGCCACAGCTCGGGACGCCGGTCAGCACTGCGAGCAGAAGCGCCTGCCAGGCAACGGGGCGCACGCCGGCGGCCCGGCTCATGGCGCCGAGTCGAGCCAGCCGCCTCGAAATCCCGCCCGGCGGAGGCCCTCGATCAGATAGGGACTCTTCCGCATGTGCTTCCAGACCAGGTCGGAGCGGTAGTTGGCGAGCATCGCCAGGATGGGACCCTGATCGATGCCGAGATAGTCGGTGTCGAACCAGCCCAGCCCGGAGACCAGCCGCCCGTGCTGCAGGGGCACCGCGGCGAACTGCCAGGTCGGATTGAATGCATCGAGGAAGCCGTACTGCCCGAAGATGCCCTGACCGTACCGCTCGCGCATGGCGACGACCGCGGGAGCGACGATCTCCGGCGCGAACGCAATCGACCCTGTCGCGGCGGTCGGCGCGATGGTGCCGTCATCGCGCACCTCGTTGAAGGACGCGCCGCGCGCGGCGTAGGTAAAGAACCGCCGAGCTTGACCGTTGACCGGAAGGGTCACATCCGCCGGCCCGTCCGAAGCGGTCAGTCCCCAGACCGTCGCGCCATAGCCGCGCCAACCGGCCGGATTGGCGCTTGCGTAGGCCCGCTGGGCATAAGTCGCGCGCCGGGAGTTCTCGAAGTAGTCGATCCCGCGCGCGCGCAGGTAGTCGTCCGCGATGCCTCGAAAGTCGACCCAGATGTGGGAGTACTGATGGCCGAACAGCGGAGCGAAGCCGAGATGGGCCTGCCCGTAATACGTGCCCCATTGATAGGTCGAGGTCCAGGCCTGCCACGCGGCCGGCTCGATCGGGTAGGTCGGCGATCCGAGCGCGAGCAGGTATACCAGCATGGCCTCGTTGTAGCCGCGCCAATCGAGCTGGTGAAAGCCTGATTCCGGCTTCCATCCCATCGCGATAAGCGGCGGCCGTGGCCGGGCCCATTGCCAATCGGTGCGCAGGTAGAGCGAGTCCGCGTAGGCCCGAATGGCCGGCTCATCGCCGCTGCTCCCGTCGAAGTACTCCCGGCAGAAGAGCACGCCGCCCAGCAGAAGGGCGGTGTCCACCGTCGAAAGCTCTACTGTCTGGAAGCGCAGCCCGCTCACCGGGTCGACGAAATGGTAGAAGAAGCCGCGGTAGCCGCCCATCCCGCTCGCCGCAGTGCCTTGGGGCAGCTGATAGAGGAAACGCAATGTCGTGAGCACCCGCTGCGCAGCTGCAGCGTGCGTCACATAGCCGCGCTCGGCACCGATCGGATAGGCGGTGAGCGCGAACCCGATGGCGGCTACGCTCGAGAACGATGGTGTGGGCCAGCGATCCGGGGTGAGCCCGGTGCCGGGGTCACTGCGCTCCCAGAAGAACGCGAAGGTCCGCTGCTCGACCGTATCGAGCAGCGCCTGAACGCGCGGTGTACCAGGAGTCGGGCCGGTGGCGTTGCCGACGCAGGCCGATCCCAACGCTCCCAGGAGCAGCAGCAGGCTCCCGAGACGGCAACGCACGCGGGCTGTCCAGGGGAGGTTCATGAGGGAAGCGGTGGCCGGGCGCCGGAAGCTCCCGGCGCCCGACGACCGCGCAAGAGGTTAGAAGTTGATTTCAGCTCCGAGTTGGGCCCGCCGTGCATCGGTCACTACGCAGGCCGCGGTGCCGAAGTCCGTATCGTTGCGGTTGCCGGTCCGCCAGCAGCCCAGATTGTTCCGGTTGAACGCATTGAACACGTCCACCGTCAACCCCAACGAATAGCGGCCGATATTCGGGAAATCCTTCCGGAGCCGGAGATCGAGGTTCCGGTAAGGGAAGGTGCCTCCTGGCACGGTGAAGCCGCCGCGTTCGTACTGGTTGCCGCTCGTTCCGATGCCACAGAAGCGCGCCGGGCAGCCGACGTCCAGACGAATCTTGCCGCCCAGCGTCACCAGACTGCTCAGCTGCACGCCGTACAGGAAGGGCAGGTCCAGGATCCCGTTGGCCACGATGCGATGCTTCTCATCGTTGCTGGGATGTTTGGGAATGTTGGTCGCATTGGGGAAAGCGAACAGATCGCCGAGATTGTCCACCCCCTGCAGCGACCGCTCGGCATAGGTGTAGGCCAACCCGGCTCCCCAGCCGACCGTGTTCAGCGCGCTGCGGCGATAGGGCCGGTCGATCTGGATCTGCAGCGCATCATACCAGGTCTTCGCGTCGTTGGCCGAGTAAATGAAGTTGCTGAACCCGTGCGGGTTGAGGTCGAAGCTGACACAGCAGGAGCCGTCCGGGTTGAGCCCGAACTGCGCCCAGTTGAGGGTGAGCTGGTCCACGCCGCGCACTCCGGCATAGGTGGCCGAGACCGCGAAATCACCCAGGATCTGTCGCACCCCCAGGTTCCACTGCCTCGACTTGGGCACCTTGACGTCCTTGTCGATCAGCCAGGCTTCCGGCTTTCCGGAGGTATGCACCAGCGCGTCCAGCGTGGCTTTGTCGGCCGTGAGGTAGGAATCCTGCCAGGCGACCTGGCCCGGCCCGGGCGTGGCTCCGCGCTGGGCAAACTGGATCTCGAACGTCGGATGGCTCAGCTTGAGCGTCTCATCTATGGCGATGTCGAACAGCGACCGGTCGTAGTAGATCCCGAAGCCGCCGAAGATGGTCGTCTTGCTCTCCTTGTCCACCGCGAAGGCAAAGCCGAGCCGCGGCTGGAAGGCCCCGTAAAACGGCTTGCGGTTGTTGCCGGTGGAGATGAAGCGATTGAGATCGAGCGGAGTGGGCAGCTGGCTGTTGTACCGGGTCAGGGTATCTACGACGATCTGCGGCGTTACGTAGTCGTAATTCAGCATATGGGACTCGTAGTCCCAGCGGATCCCGAGATTCAGGGTGAGCTGCGGGAAAGGCGTCCAGTCGTCCTGGATATAGAGACCGATCTGGTTGTTGTTGGCATCGAGGTCCGCGTTGCCGGTGCCATACCGCAGCAGATACGGGGTGGCGTAGGCATAGGCGGCGTTGTAGCGGAATCTCGGCGTCTCGTCGTTGCCTTTGTGGACGTCGTATTTTACGAAGTCGATGTTGGCGCCGACCTTGAATACGTGCTCTCCGGCGGCACGGAATCCCGTGTAAGTCAAATCATCCCGGATGCCGAACCGTCTCTGGATGAAATCCTGCACGCTCAGGTTGCTGCCGATGACGCGGTCGCCGCTGATCTCATAGAGCCGGTTCGGCAGGCCCGGGGTATTGGGGCTCGGATTCCTCCGGAAGCGCGAATAGCTGAGCGCGGCTTCGTTGAGCCAGCCACCGCCGAACAGGTTGTACTTGAGCCCCGCCAGGGTCACGTTGTTGCGGAAATTCACCGCCTGCTGGAACGACGCAGTCCCCCCGAAGTCCCGGATGTCGGTCTCGTGGCGATTGCTGATGCTCAGCTCGGCGGATGACTTCGGACTCACCGCATAGCTCAGCTTCCCGAACAGCAGGGTCTCTCGGAACGGGGAGGTGAAATTCCCGTTGTACTGCGCCAGGTTCACGGTGTCCAGCGCCGGGAAACCCGTCGGAATCGTGCCGAAATCGACCCGGTTGGACCGATCCTGATAGTTTCCCTCGTACGACCCGAAGAGATGCAGGCGGTCCTTGATAATGGGCCCGCCGATACCCACGGCCGCGAGGTAGCGCTTGTAGTCGGGCTTCTTGAACGTGGTCGGGTTCGCGTTCTTGTCCTTGATCTGGAAGGAGTCGAGCGCCAGCAGGCCCTTGGTCTGCAGCCCGAACGTCGCGTTCCCGCTCCAGACGTTGCTGCCGGTCTTGGTGGTCGCGGTGATGATTGCGCTGGAGGCCTTCTGATACTCGGCCTTGAAGTTCTGGCTGATAACCCGGTACTCCTGAATCGCATTGCGCGGGAAGGGATTGCCGCGGCTGGCGTCTTGTCCCGCGACCCCTCCCCCCGTCAGGTCGTTCTTGAGGCTGGTGCCGTCGACGAAAACGTTGACCGTGTTGGGGCCCTGGCCTCCCGCGGAAAACGTCCGGGTGAAGCCGTTGATGCGATCCTCCGTGACGGTCACCCCGGGCGTCAACTGGGCCAGGTCGAGGAAATTCCGGCTCGGCGTCGGCAGCTTGGCGATCTGCGCCTGGGTCACGTTGGTCGCCACTTCCGACGTCCGCGTCTCGGCCGTAGGCGCTGCCTCCACCACGATCTCCTGGAGCTCCACCGCTCGTTCCTCGAGCGTGAAATCCTGGATCTGGGTCGCGCCGATCTGCACGACCACCCGCCGGGTCTGCGCTCCACTCCCGATGCGCCGGACGGTCAGATCGTAGCTTGCAGGCGTGAGACCCGGCAGCGTGTACAGTCCATCGGCGCGGCTCGTCGTGCTGCGCTGGACGCCGGTGCCGATGTTCTTGGCAATGACCTCGGCGCTGGCCACCGGCTTGCCGTCCGAGGCCTTGATCATGCCGCGAATGGTGCCCGTGGTGGTTTGTGCGTCCAGCGGCTCGGCCCGGAACGGGATGCTTGCGACGAGACCGCCAAACACGAGCCAGAACGAGGACGACAGGAATTGTGGGATCCTCATACTGCAACCCTCCGAGGCGTAGTGAGCAGGTTAGCACCGCAAGACTGCCGCACGACGAGCGTCGTGGGGAAGGTCTCGCGGTAAGGGGCAGGACCCGCGCGGCCCTGTAAGAGGTCGAGCAAGCGGGCGGCGGCTCGGGCGCCGAGCGCGCTGATATCCACGTGGACCGAGGTGAGGGGTGGGGTCATGTAGCGCGCCATCGGGATGTCGTCGAACCCTCCGAGCCCCATGTCCTCCGGTACCCTCAGCCCTGCCTCCCGCAGCGCGCTCAGCGCGCCGATTGCCATGCAGTCGTTGGCGGCGAAGATGGCGGTCGGCTGCTCCGGCGGCGGCAGCGCCAGCAGCTCGCGCACCGCGCCGGCCCCCGATTCTTCGCTGAAATCGCCGGGCGCTTCCAGAGCGGGCTCAGCCACTAACCCGCACTCCGCCAGGGCTTCCCGGTATCCGCGCAGCCTTTCGGTGGCATCGTAGTTCCCTTCCGCACCGCGGATGATCGCGATGCGGCGATGCCCCAGCCCGGCCAGATGCCGAACCATCGCGCGGGCGCCCTGGTCATTGGCGACCAGCACGCCGTCCTTGTGCTGTTCGGTGGGCGGGCAATGCACCAGGATCACCGGGAAACCCTCGGGCAGCGTACGCCGGGAGAGCTCACCGGTGAATTCGGGTGACATGAGAATCAGACCGTCCACCCGGCCTCGCATCGAACGCAGTGCGCCTTCGAGCAGCGGGCCGGTGTGCCGCGCACTCGCCAGCAGGCAATGAAATCCTTCGCCCTGTGCGGTCTGATCGATTCCCCGGATCAATTCGGAAAAGAACTCGCCGTACAGATCCGGCAGCAGGATGCCGATCGTATGGGTTCGACTGGTGCTGAGACTACGAGCCGCGCCATGGGGACTGTAACAGAGCCGGGCAGCGACGTCCTGCACGCGCGCGCGGGTTTCCCCAGCGACGAGCGGGCTGTCGTTGATAGCTCGGGACGCCGTGGCGATCGATACGCCCGCGGTCCGAGCGACGTCTCTAATCGTCACCATGCGAGGGGTGGGTGCGAGGGGCACCTCTTTCGAGTTCAGCGCATGGAACGGCAGGGCTATGTAAACGTTTACATTTTCACAGAATACCTGTCAAGAGCCCTCGGCTGCTGGGTTTGCTCTAGTTCCGTTCTGAAACTAGATTCCGCCTGCGCCCGTATCGCATGCCTATGACTGCCAGCCACCCAACTCCGCTCCCCTCGGTCT
This sequence comes from Gemmatimonadales bacterium, assembly GCA_036002045.1. Taxonomy (GTDB): domain Bacteria; phylum Gemmatimonadota; class Gemmatimonadetes; order Gemmatimonadales; family GWC2-71-9; genus JABFSM01. Next base: position 4,920 of record DASYTT010000156.1, on the reverse strand, counting down.
TTTCGCCGCTGGCCAAGGCCCTGCTGGATGCGTTCAGCGAAGCCGTGATCGTCTTCGACCCCCAGGGAAAAGTGATCTACGCCAATCAGCCCGCGAAGGAGTTGGGCCTGGACCTGAGTCGCCCGGCCTCCGATTTGACCCCGGCGCTCGCCGAGCTGGGAGGACGGCTCAAGCCGCTCCGCGTGGCCAACCTCGATCTGGGAGAGGCGATGTTTGTGCAGGGAGTTGCCGGACCCACCACCCTAGCCGAGCGGGAACGCGAAGCGATCGTGCGCTCGCTCGATGAGCACGGCTGGCGGCTGGCGGAGACTGCGAAGAGCCTGGGAATCAGCCGGACGACTCTGTGGCGGAGGCTGCGCGCGTACGGACTGCATCGTGATGGCCGCAGCAAGTGGGCTCAGGCTTCCTAGTCGGATCCAGGTCGGCCTAGTCGAAGCTGCGCGGTAGCAACCAGACCCGGCGCGGCCTAGCTTCCAGCGATGCCGCGCGCCGGGCTCCTCTTCCTGCTCATTCTCTTTGCCTGCCGCCCCGCGGGCGGCGCGCGCGGGGCGGGCGCAGGTGAGCTCGAAGCTCGCTGGTCCGACACGAGCGGTACGGCGCGCCTCATTGCGCCGGCCGCAGCCAATTGGTGCCCGCGCGACAGTATGCTGGAAATACTCGCGGTTCATAATGACAGCGCGGTCGGCATCGCGCTTTTTGCGCGCGATTCGCTCCGCGCCGAGGGCTATCCGGTTTTTCCGGTCAGGATGTTCTCCGCTTCACGTCCCCAGGCCACCGCGGCGCTCCGCCTGGTCACCCTCAACGCTATCAAAGGGTTCGAATCCGCTCGCGGTCAGGTCAGTCTCAGCGAGGCCGGACGCGGCTGGGTCTCCGGGACCTTCGATCTCCACCTCCGGCGCTCTACGGCGGTCGATTCGCTGCAGGTAACCGGACGGTTTACTCGGCTGGCCATCCGGCCCGCCGCGCCCTCCTGCGGCCGGGCCAACCAGCCGGCGATCCGATAGATTTCAGCATGGCGGAAGCGACGTATTTCCGGAAGGGATTCGGGCTCAAGCCGCAAATCGAAGCGCTCCTCTCCTCGGATTACCACAGCCAGCTGATCGAGGTGCTGCGCGAGCGCGACTATCGTCTCGTGGTGGGGCCGCTCAGCTTCGGGCTCGCGCGGGAGTTCGGCTTCTGCTACGGCGTCGACCGCGCCGTGGAGTATGCCTACGAAACCCGGGCGAAGTTTCCCAATCGGAAACTGCATCTGGTCGGCGAGATCATCCATAACCCGCATGTCAACGCCAAGCTCGAAGCCATGGGCATCGCCTTCCTGCGGCGCGGGCCGGACGGAACGTTCGACTTCAGCGGACTCGGTGCGGAGGACGTCGTCATCCTGCCCGCCTTCGGCGTGACCATTCACGACTTCGAGCGGCTGAGGCGGCTCGGCTGCGTCCTGGTGGATACCACCTGCGGATCAGTGCTCAACGTGTGGAAGCGGGTGGAGAGCTACGCGCGGGACGGCTTCACGGCGATCATCCACGGGAAATACTGGCACGAGGAGACCCGGGCGACTTCGAGTCAGGTAATGAAGTATCCGGGCGGCCGCTATCTCGTGGTGCTCGACATGGCGGAGGCTCGGCTGGTTTGCGATTGGATCGAGGGCCGCGGCGACGTCGGCGCACTCAGCGAGCGCTTCGGAGCGGCGATGTCTCCGGGTTTCGAGTTCAGCCGGGATCTCGAACGCGTCGGGATCGCGAACCAGACGACGATGCTCTCCAGTGAGTCGCTCGCCATCGCGGAGGCGTTTCGGCGGACCATGGTGCGCAAGCACGGCGAAGCTGCCGCGGCCAGCCACGTGCGCAGCTTCGACACCATCTGCTCGGCGACCCAGGAGCGCCAGGATGCCGTGCTGCAGCTGCTGGAACAGCGGCCCGATCTCATGCTGGTGGTCGGGGGGTACAACTCGAGCAATACCGCACACCTCGCGGAGCTCTGCCTGAGCCGCGGCGTTACGGCGTACCACCTCGAGGATTCTTCCTGCATCGACCTCGAGTCCGGAGCGCTGCGACACCTCCCGATCGGGGGCAAGGCGGAACAGCTGGTGACCGGGTGGCTGGAAGGGGTTCGCCATATCGGGATCACCGCGGGAGCCTCGACGCCCAATAACAAGATCGGCGAGACCATCGTCCGGATCTGTACCGCTGCGGGGCTCGCTCCGGAGCTGGCGCTGGCGGTCGGCTAGGGGTTCTAGCGGGGCGGGGATTCGGGCGGTACCATCTTTCGGATGATTACCCCCGCACGCCCCATCCTGATCCGCGATGCCCTGGCCGCGCTGGCGCCGGTCCGGGTCAAGAAGCTTTTCGGCACTGAGGCCTTCTTCTCGGCGGAGCGGATGTTCGCCGTGCTGGGAGCCGACGCCCTGGTCTTGCGACTGCCCGAACCCCTGCGTACCGAGACGTTGCGTCGCGGAGTGGCGCGCCCGTTCTTCTCCGAGCGGCTCGCGCTGATGCACGGCTGGGTCGAGGTCCCCTACGGCACCGAGCTCGCGCAGCTCACGCAGCTGGCCCAGGCTGCGCATACCGCCGCGCTGCGGGGCAGGAAGCCGGCCAAACGCCGATTCAGGCGCGCGGCCCATCGCCGCGCCGGCGTAGCGAAGAGCGAATAGCGAAGCGTGAAGAGGAAAGCCGGAAGAGAAAAGAGTATTCCGCTCTTCTCTCTTCCCTCTTCTCTCTTCCCTCTTCTCTATTCCCTCCCTGCGAGCATCTGCGCTACTGCGACGATCGTGAGCGGCGCGCTCCCTTCCGCCCGGTTGTTCACGAGGATGTACGCCGGAATCCGCAGTTGCTCCGCTGTTTCCACCAGCCGCACCAGGTCGCTGCGCAGCTCGGGATTGGGATCCCGGATCCGGTCGTAGGGAGCGAACGCATCGACCGCGTCGGCGTAGTACCGCCCTGGTCGGAGCAGCGCCCGTGCCACCAGGAATCCCGCCGTGAGCGAGCCGGGCAGTTCGAGCTGCATCCCGATCGATGGCATGCGGGTCCAGGAGCTGAACACGTGGGCCACGTCGTGTTCCCGCAGCACCGCGAAATACGCGGGTGTCAGGAACTCGGCATTGCGAACCTCCACCGCGTAGCGGCCTTCGGGAGGGAGCTTGCCGAAGAACTCGTCGAGCTGGTCCGCGAACCGCCTCGGTCCCACCTTGTCCTTCCTGGCGATGGTCTGGAACTCGAAGACCAGCGGCCCGCGGTGCTCCGAGAAATGCTCGGTGAGCGGCTGCCAGACGTCACTGATGAAGAGCTCCGCGTTCAGAAAGTCGGGGTTGCGCTGTCCGGCCTTGGTCTTTTCGCGCGCCTCGGCGAAGGTGTGCACGGTCAGCCGGTCCCACACTTTGCTCACGCAGGGGAATCCGGGTGGCAGCGCGCCTGCGTAGCCCCGCAGCGTCTTCTCGGTGAGCGGAGTGTAGAAGCTCGAATCGATGCCGACTGTGCCGAAGAGGGGAAAACGGGCGTACTCGGCCAGCATGTCGGCGCCGGCGCCCGCCGCCGGATACTCCTGCGTGTAAACGAGGCCCTTCCAACCTGGGTAGGTCCAGGAGGAAGTGCCGAAATAAATGCCCGGCGGGATCGCGCCCCGGAGCCGCGCCAGCTCCGCCTGAGCGGGGAAGTCGCTGCGAATTTCCGGGGGTGGGCCGCCCGTCCCGGGCTCGTCCTTCCATAAGCCCGCAGGCGGGAATGGATCCTCCGAGCGGGAATTCGTCACGTCGAATGCGCCGCTAGGGAACCGCCACGAAGCGGAATACTTTGCCTGACGAGGTCATCACGTACAGCTCGCCGCGGGCATCCTCGCCGAAGCTCGAGATCTGGCCGCCGGGCTTCAGCGTGGACCATTCTCGCTGGTCGCTTGCCGCCGTACCGTTCCAGCGGAAGCTCCGGATCCAGCCCTCGCAGTAGTCGGCGTAGAAGTAGAGACCCTTGAGCGCCGGAACGTCGTCGCCGCGGTAGACGTATCCGCCGGTCACCGAGCATCCGTCTGAATGGCCGTAATCCAGCACCGGTAGAGTCAATCCGCTCTGGTTGCAGCCCGAAGAGGGGCTGTAACAGGCCAGGCCTTCCATCCGGTTCCAGCCGTAGTTGAGCCCGCGACCGAACTGCGTGGCGCTGGTGCTGACGTCGACCTCCTCGCGCGCGCTCTGTCCCACGTCGCCGATATAGAGATCGTTGGTCTGGCGGTCGAAGCTGAAGCGCCAGGGATTGCGGACGCCATAGCTCCAGATCTCCGGGCGAACCCCGGGCTGCCCGACGAACGGATTGTCGCCCGGCACCGAAACCTGACCGGTCGCGCTGACCTCGAGCCGCAGAATCTTGCCCAGCAGGGCATTCCGGTTTTGACCGTTGCCCTGGGGATCGCCGCCCGAGCCTCCGTCACCCAGGCCGATGTAGAGCTTGCCATCCGGGCCGAAGGTGACCATGCCGCCGTTGTGATTGGAGTAGGGCTGGTCGACGCTGAGGATCACCTGCTCGCTCGCGGGATCCGCGATGTCCGGATTCGCCGAGACCCGGAACACCGAGATCCGCGTGTCGCCGCTGGGGTTGGTGTAGTTGACGACGAAGCGTCCATTGGCGGAGTAGCCGGGGTGAAATGCCAGTCCGAGCAGTCCTTGTTCGCTCCCGTTGGAAACCTGCGAGCTCAGATCGAGGAAGGGCGTCGAGAGCAGGCTGCCGTTCCGCACGATGCGAATCCTGCCCGTCTTCTCCACCACGAACAGCCGCGCGTTGTCGCCGGGCGGCGAGGTCAGGAAGAGGGGGAAAGCGAGTCCGCTCGCGACTTCCTGCAGACCCACTCCGGCTGGATTGGGGCCGGGACTCGTGGTATCACGGTGGCAGCCGGCCAGCGCCAGCAGGGAGAGCAGTCCGAGGGCGATCATCCGGGGAACAT
>DASYTT010000155.1:0-9241 GCA_036002045.1 Gemmatimonadales bacterium | reverse complement strand
CGGCTCACCCTCCCGGCTACCCCATGACCGCCACGGCGACGCGCGCGCGACTGCTGCTCGTGGACGATGACGAGGAAGCCTGTCGCCTGCTCGGCGAGGTCCTGGAGCGCGAGGGCTACTCGGTGGTGCGGGCGCTTTCCGTGAAGGCCGCGCTGGGCGCACTCGATGCGGAAGGCCCGTTTGACTCCGTGCTGACCGATCTTCGCATGCCCGGCGCGAGCGGACTCGATCTCTTGCGTGCCGCCCGGAGTCGCGACCCGCGCGCCCTCGTCTTTGTGCTCACGGCGTTCGGCGACGCCGCCGCCGCTGGCGAAGCGATTCGCGCCGGCGCCTACGACTTCATCTCGAAGCCCTACGATCTCACTGCCCTGCGTGCTGCAATCGCGCAGGCGCTCGAGCGCCGCCACCTCGCGCCACCCGAAACGGCAGCGACCCCCTCGCGGCCGCCCAGCGAGCAACGCGAGCCGATAATCGTCGGGCACAGCCCCGCCATCATCGAGGTGATGAAGACGATCGCGCGGGTGGCGCCGAGCCAGGCGACGGTGCTGATCACCGGTGAGACCGGCACCGGGAAGGAGCTCATCGCCCGTGCGATCCACAGCTACTCCGACCGCGCCGCCAACCGTTTCGTGGCGGTGAACTGCTCCGCGCTCGCGGAAGGTGTGCTCGAGAGCGAGCTCTTCGGCCATGTGAAGGGCGCATTCACCGGCGCCGGCGTCACCCGCCCGGGTTTGTTCCGCGAAGCGGACCGCGGCACGATTTTCCTCGATGAAATCGGAGACGTCTCTGCCGGGCTGCAATCCCGCCTGCTCCGCGTGCTGCAGGAGCGCGAGATCACGCCGGTGGGCGCCGATGTTCCGGTGCGAGTGGACGTACGCGTGCTCGCCGCGACCCACCAGGATCTGGAAGCACTCGTCGCCCAGGGGCGCTTCCGCGGCGATCTCTACTATCGCCTGAACGTCGTGACGGTGGAGCTGCCGCCGCTGCGCGAGCGGCTGCAGGATCTCCCCTTGCTGGTGCACTACTTCCTGCGCAACCTGGCCGCGCAGCACCGCCGCGATCCGGTGGCACTCGACCCCGAGGCCGAAGCGTTGTTGCTCAGCCACTCCTGGCCGGGGAACGTGCGGGAGCTGCAGAACGTACTGGAGCGCGCGATCGTCCTCGCAGCCCAGGGAGTGATCGGCCCCGAGCACCTTCCTGCCGATCTTCGGGACACCCCTGACCGGCCGGTGGCGGCCGCGCCGGCGGTCACTCCGTCCCTGCTTTCCCTCGCGGAAGTGGAAAAGCGGCACGTGTTAGGAGTCCTTCATGCCGCGCAGGGAAACCGCGAGCGGGCCGCGCGAATCCTGGGCATTTCCCGCCGCACGCTCGTCCGGATGCTACAGCGCTGGGACCGACCCCCGGCCTGAAACCGCCAGGACATTCTGTCCTGCTCGGGACGTTTTGTCCCGGACAACTTGTCAGCGTAGTTTCCGAAACACTCTCATCCCCGCTTCCAAGCGCCGTTAACTGCGCCACTGCATTCCCCCTGGTCGGCATGGCGCTTGCCCCTGCCCTTGCCGGTCTGTCCGCCGAGCCCGGCAGCCACGCTTCGCTATCCCTTCGTTCTTCCATGGCTCGATCGACCAGAGGAGTACATCGAATGACCCGCAGGACCACGTTCTCCGCGCTTGCGCTCGCCGTCCTACTGGCTGGCTCGGCGGCGGCGCAGAACCCCCCGGCTCCCCCCAAGCCGGTCACGCCCAAGCCGGCACAGCCGGCCGCAGCCATGGCCACCCACAAGCCGTCGCACCGGGTGCGAGAGGCCAAACCCGGTCTCCTGAAGAAGGCCAAGATCACGCCCGATGCGGCCGAGCAGACCGCGCTCGCCGCGGTTCCCGGCGGCAGCGTCACTGCTCGCAAGATCGAGACGGAGAAGGGCGTGCTGGTCTATGCCTTCAACATCAAGACGACCGGCATGGAAGGCTATAACCGCGTGACGGTCGATGCGACCACGGGGGCGCTCGTCGCGAACACGCACAAGACAACGCCCAAGAAGGCCCCCAAGAAGCCGTAACGCGCGATCCAGTCGCGGTAGGGGTGGAAAATGCCCCACCCCTACCGCTCTTCCACAGCTACTGCTCTCCTCGCAACGCTGCCTCGATCTCCGCCTGGGTAGCGTGGCGGGGAATCGCGACGTCTCGTTCCTGCCGGGTCGGGACGCGCACTCCGGTCACCGTTCCGCCCTCGGAGATCTGCACTACCGCCTGCGCGAGATTCTCAGCGCTGCCCTGGGAGACCGTGATCACGAGCACCCAGCGCCCGCCGGTACCCCACTGATTGCGTAACGCGAAGTCGCCGGGCTGTCCCGTCGGCTCGAACCTCAACGGAATGTCGCGGCGCTCGCCGTTTACGAGGCCGATGGCGGTGCCGCTGAGCGTGCCGGTTACCGGCCTGCTGTAGTGATAGGTGTGGACGATGAGAAAGGCGCCACGGGTGGCCTGGTCCCAGGGATTGGGGGGCAGCTCGATCGAGAGCCAGGGTGGCTTGGCCTGGAGCGCGGCGGGCACGCTCAAGACGAGAAGCGTTGCGAGGGTGAGTCGGCGGGTCATAGGCACCTCCGAGAGAGAGGGTACGCGGCTGGATCGTTCCGGCCCTCTCCTGAGATGCCCTCCACGGCGCGCGGGTTTGGAGCGGGTTACTGACCGTAGACGCGAATCTGGCCCTTGAACGAGCGGACGATCACCTGCGCCCCGCCTCCGGCGTTGGCGAAGTACACGGAGTGCCCTTTGCGCGGCTTGCCCGTTTTCGCGGGGAGCGAGACCACCGCTTCTCCGCTGGTGGATTCGAGATCGAACTCCGCGCCCAGCAGCGTCGGCAGCAGCAGCTCGACATCACCGCTGTGCGTCTGAATCGCGAGTGTCCCGTGGCGATCGACCGTGCCGGCGTAGTTCACCATCCCGGACACGGTCTCCAGTCGCGCGCTTTGCGGCTCGAGCTCCGTCGCTACGATCGCCCCCGACACGCTCGATGCCGTCACGTCCCCATTGGTCTGCCGCAGCAGGATCTTGCCTCCGCCGGTCTTCACCCGGACCAGCGGCGAGGGGCCGATCACCTCCAGATCGCCTTCCATCGATTCCGCGGTCACCAGCCGCAGACTGCCCGTCACGCGGATGGAGCCGCCGACCGATTGGAGATCCACCTCTCCGGTCATCGCCTGCACGTCGATCGAGCCGTCCGCGGACTTGACCCAGACCCGCGAACCTCGCGGGACCCGCACGTCCAGGTGGCCGGCGCTGGTGGGGGGGCTCTTCTCCTCGGGCTCGAGCCCGAGCTTGGCGAGCCGGCCCGCGCCACCCATGAAGAAATGCACGCCTGGGGGAGCGGTGCCGCTCACCGCGATGGAATCGCGGTCCCATCCCAGCACCCGTGTGGTGCCGGCAAAGTTGGAGATCCGAATGGAGGCATCGGCCGCAATGGCAATCCGCTTGTCGAGCTTCTGCTGCGCCAGCAACGGCGGAGCTGCAAGTATGGTGGCGGAAATGAACCGCAGCGAGCGCATCAGCTTGCCGGAGAGAGCGCCGTGGCTCGGCGAAGGAAATCCATCTTCTGGCGCCACGCCGCGATGACGAGCTGCTCCAGCATGGCATTGTGCGGATCACCAGCCAGGGCCCGACGCGATTCCGCCAGCGCGCTGTCGATCACCGCCAGGTTGCGCTCGATGATGGCGATGGTCTCAGGGGCGAGCTGGCCGCGCGCGCGCGCGAGCGCTACGCCGAGCTCGGCCGCGGCGGAGGCGTATTGTGCCTCGAGCGGCGAGAGGGTGATGGCCTGCTGGATCGCTGCGGTGCCGGAGAACCGGCGCAGTAGTAATACCGTGACGCCGGACGACACCGCGATCAACAGGACCGCCGCCGCGGCCAGCAGCCAGCCGCGTACCGCAATCCGGCCGCGACCCACACCGCTTTTACCTAGCCGTTCCCGGATGCCCGGCCAGAGATCCCGGCCCGGATCCACCGACTTCGGCAAGGCGGCGGTTCGCTCCGGCGGAGCTTCCGCCGCCTCGAGAAAAGCCGTGCAGGAAGCACACGTCGTCAGGTGGGCCTCGAACGCCGTCGCCTCTGCCGCGGAGAGGGTGGCGCGCGCGTACGCGTCTGCCTGGGCGCGGAGCTCGGCGCAGCTCATCGGACCAGTGCCTCCCTGAGCAATCGCCGCGCGCGGAACAACTGTGCTTTGGAAGTTCCTTCCGCGATTCCCGTCATCCGGGCGATCTCCCCGTGTTGATAGCCTTCTACGTCGTGCAGCACGAACACCATGCGGGCGCCCTGTGGCAATCCGGCAATCGCCTGCTCGAGATCGAGCCTCGCTCCGGGTTGCGGCCGTTCCGCGGGCCGTTCGAGGAGCGCTGGCTCTTCAGTACTGAACACTCGCCGCTCCCGACGGGAGGCGGCCCGGCGCTTGCCCAGGAACACGTTCATCGCGAGCCGATGCAACCAGCTTCCGAACGCGCTTTCGCCACGAAACGAGGGCAGGGCCTCCCAGGCACGGACGAACACATCCTGGGTCAACTCGCCTGCCGCCTGCGCATCACCCGACAACCGGAGACAGAGTGCGTGCACCCGGCTCACGTGCGCTCGATACAGCGCGCCGAACGCTTCGTCATCACCGCCCTGGGCGCGTTGCACCAACTCATTCATCCCGGCGGTCGCCGCAAGGCGCCGGGGTGAAATCCGGGCCGTCTCGAGAACTCCAGCCGGGGCAAGAGCGAGGGATGACACCAGCATAGGATGCCGGCCCGCCGGCCAGGGTTTGAACCCCGAACCCGTTCCCTCACACTGCGGCCGGCGCTTTCCGCTCCCTGAAAAACGTCCAGAAAAAGACCGCGGCGCCCAACCCGATCAGCGAGACGACCCGCCAGAGCGCGCCGTAATCGACCTGCCCGCCGGTCCGGGCATAGGTGTCCGCCAGCCAGCCCGACAGTAACCCGCCGAGCACGGGCCCTCCGCCCAGAATCAGGATGCCGAATACGGTCTGCGCCGAGTGTCGCACATCAGGCGGCGCCACCCGGTTGGTGTAGATGAATGCTCCGGCAAAGAAACAGGCGTAGCAGATGCCGTGCAGGAACTGGCTGCCCACCAGCACGCTCACCGGGAGCGCTGGATAGCTCCAGATCAGGTAGCGCGCGAAATACGCCAGCGCGCCGATGGTGATGACGGTACGCAGTCCCAGCCGGACGAGCAGCACGCCCAGCAGCGCCATGATGATGATCTCGCTGAATTGCCCGATCGTCATGGCCGGACCGATCTGGCTGTCGAGCAGGCCGAGGTGCGAGAAGAACGGCGGGGTCTGGAGGAAATAGACCTGGTGAATCACGCTGATGGGCAGGCTGGCCATGACCAGTACGGCGAACGACGGCTCCCGCAGCAACCGGAACGCTTTGGCGAAGGCGAGCCGCTCCACACCCTCTCGCTTGGGGGGCGTATGCGGCAGGGCCAGGCAGTAGAGCGCGTACCCCCAGGAGATCAGCGCGGAGAAGCGCAGCGAGTCCGCGAGCCGGTGGGTCACATTGGGTAATTCGGGACCCACCAGGAACGGCGGCATCCACTGCAGCTGCAGGCCGCTCTGCAGGTAAATCATGGGGAAGACCCAGCTCGCCGCGATCCACCCGATCGTGCCCCATACGCGCACTTTCGGGAAGCCGCGCTCCGGGTCGTCGAGATTGGCGAACGCCATGGAATTGGAGAGCGCGAGCGTCGGCATATAGACGACGCTGTACAGGATCGAGAGCAGCAGCCAGGCAGAGAACCCGGTTTGCGACGCCGTCACCCACTTGATCACGCCGCCGATCGCAAGCAACACCGCGAGGAAGCGCTCGGTGCTGAAGTATCGGTCGGCAAATTGCCCCGCGATGAAGGGAGAGGCGATCGCCCCGATCGAGCCCGCCAGGCCGAGGATCGTCCCCATCTGGGTCCCGGTGAACCCTAACCCGCCCTCCGCCGAGCTCGCGGTCAGATAGCGCGCCGCGAGCGGCAGCCACGCGCCCCACACGGCGTATTGCAGAAACATCATCAGGGAGAGGCGGCCGACGTTCGATTTCATCGGGGCTCCGGGGCGAGGGGGTTGAGGCGGACGATCAAGCGGTCTAGGCTTCGCCTTTGGGATGCACGGTCCGTCCACCCGCGACGGTGCGGACCACCTTGATGTCCTTGATCGCGTTGCGATCCACGTCGTGAGGGTCCTGCGCCAGCAGCACGAAGTCCGCCAGCTTGCCGGCGGTGATCGAGCCCTTGAGCTGCTCTTCGTAGGACGGATACGCGCCGTGGATCGTGGCGATGCGGAGGGCCTCATCCACGCTCACCTTCTGGTTCGGCCCCCACTCGCGGCCCCGGTAATCGCGCCGCGTCACCATGGACTGAATGGCCATGAGCGGCTCGAACGGCCCGGGTCCGTAGTCTGACGCGCCGGGAACCCGGATGCCCGCGTCGAGAAAGGAGCGGTGCGCGAACATCCAGCGCAGCTTCTCGTCGCCGTACTGAGACCACTTCTCGCCGTGGAAATAGACGTAGGTCCAGAACGGGGTGGGGATCGACCCCGTCGCCTTGATCCGCTGGATGAGCCCGGGATTCACCAGGGTGCAGTGCTCGATCCGATGCCGCCGGTCGGCGTGCGGCCACCTGGCCAGCGCCCGCTCGTAGGCGTTCAGCACCATGTCGATCGTGACGTCGCCGTTGGCATGGATGCCCACCTGCCAGTTGTGGCTGTGCGCGTCGTCCACGGCGGCGTAGATCTCGTCCTGCGTCATGGTGAGGATGCCGTAGTCGGTGGTGCCGACGTACGGCGTGCTCATCCGCATGGTGCGCTCCGACGCCGAGCCGTCGGCGGCGAATTTCACGCCGCCGATCCGCAGCCATTCGTCCCCTAACCCGGTATAGACCCCGGCGTCGCGGAGCTGGGGAAATGCTCCGCCGCGAATCATCAGGTAGCTGCGGTGCCGCAGCTCACCGCTCCGATAGACGTCCTCGAACGCCGTGATGTGATCGGTCGTCGCGCTCAGGTCGTGCACCGAGGTGAGCCCCGAGGCGGTGAGCAGCTCGGAGATATACGCCATCCCCTTGCGCGCCCGCTCGCGCCGCTGCTCGGGCGTAAACTGCTCCCGCTGCCCCACCCGGCTGAATACGTTGCGCGCGAGCTCGGCGACCCGGCCGGTCAGCTCACCGCTCGCATCGCGGAAGAAGCGTCCGTTGGACGGGTCGGGCGTATCCCGCGTGATGCCCGCCAGCTCCAGCGCCTTGCTGTTGTACCAGCTGGTATGCCCGCCACGATGATTCACCGCGATGGGATGCTGGGTGGATACGGCATCGAGTTCGCGGCGGGTGAGCGGCTGGTCGAGCTTGGTGTCGTCGAACATCGCGCCGGTCACCCAGAATCCCGCGGCCGTGTCCTGCGCCTTCCTGCGGAGGTTGGCTTGCAGCTCCGCGAGCGTCCGCACCTTGGCGTTCACCTCGTACAGCTCGCTCATCCCGCTGGGGTGACAGTGGCAATCAATGAAACCCGGGAGCACGGTCATCCGGGCGGCGTCGATAACCCGCGTGCGTGCGGAGGCCACGTTGCGGATGTCGGCATTGGAGCCGACCGCGAAGAAGCGGCCGTCCTTGACTGCGATGGCTTCGGCGCGCGGCAGCGCGGTATCCTGGGTAAGCACCCGGCCGTTCACCACGATGAGGTCGGCTTCGATGCCGGCACCGCGCTGGGGCAACGGCGGCAACGGAGCGGGGCGCGGCGATGGCACGGCGGCGGGGACCTTCTCGAGACCCAACACTCCGGCCAGCAGCGCGCTCAGGCCGAGGAATTCTTTGCGTGAATAGCGCGTCATGGGACTCCTTCTCTCATTGCTTCCGCGTGGTCCCCGCGAACAGTCTCAGCAGCACGACGACCGCACGTCCTCGGCGAGATACACGAAGTTGTGGCTCCGTCATCGGGGAATCTTCCGCTGCCACCCCTGAATCAGCAGCAGGTGATGGCTGCCGACATCGGGCGGCTTCCGCGTGGGACAGCCGAGTGGCTACCTCGCTCAAGGCCGCACCCGCGCCGTCACAAGCACCACGACCTGGTCGGGCTCCTCCGCACGACCTGGAGGCAGGGTCAGCGTAAGCCCGTCGCCGGACGAGGCGAAGGCAACGAGCTGACCGGTAGCGAGCAGGCTCGCGCGCAGGATCCTCGCGCCTAACCCGGGGATCGCAAGCATCCGATCGGGCCACTCGAGCACGTGCACGAACACGCTATCCCCCCGCTGGGTCGTGACGCCCCACGGACGGGGCGGGACCGGTCCGGCTCGGGTCCCGTAGATCGAGCCGCCATAGGTTCGTAACCACTGCCCCAGTTGCTGGAGCCGCTCCACCGCTTCGGGCTGCACTGTGCCGTCGGGTCGCGGGCCGATGTTGAGCAGCAGATTGGCGCTGTTTCCCGCGGCCCGCACCAGATAGTGGATCAACTGCCGCGTGGACTTGAACGCGCGATCCGTGAGGTTGAAGCCCCACGAATTGTTGATCGTCAACGAGGTTTCCAGCGGCAGCGCGCTGATCGTCGTGGTGTTGAACCCTGCCGTGTTGGCGCCCGGGAGATCCTGCTCGAAGGTCTGGACGTCTTCTCCCGGGAGCGGGGCTTTGTGGTGGTTCGGCACGATGAGTGCCGCGGGTTGCAGCCGGTGGATCAGCGCGTAGGTGCGCTCCAGCCGCCAGTCCGCCTCCGGCTTGTCCCACATGCCGTCGAACCAGATCCCGCCGAGCGGGCCATAGCCGGTGAGCAGCTCCTCGAGCTGCTGGTCCATGAAATCGAGGTAGCGGCCCCACTCACCGCTCTCCGGGCGGCCGCTCGCCTTGCCCGTGTTGCCGCGCGGCCAGTAATCCGGATGGTGCCAGTCGAGCTGGGAGTAGTAGAAAAAGAGCTTGATGCCCTGCCGCCGGCATTCCTCGGCCAGTTCCTTGAGCGGATCCCGCTTGAACGGGGTCCAGTCCACGATGTTGTACCTGGTGGCATGCGTCCCGAACATCGAGAAGCCGTCGTGGTGGCGGGAGGTGATGGTGAGGTAGCGTATCCCCGCGGCCTTGGCCAGCGCCACCCACTCCGCGGCGTTGAACTTGACAGGATTGAACGTCGAGGCGAGCCACTCATAGCTGCCGACCGGAATGCTCCGGTTCTGCATCACCCACTCGCCCTGACCCAACAGGCTGTAGACACCCCAGTGGATGAACATCCCGAACTT
>DASYTT010000154.1:0-1751 GCA_036002045.1 Gemmatimonadales bacterium | reverse complement strand
TCGAAGTCCGCGTACGTCAGGCCGAGCGACGACTGGGCCGTGATATAGCCCACCACGATCCCGAACGCGTTCGCCATCATCACGAGCGCCGGGATCGCGATCAGCCCCGCGAGAATCCGCGGCAACAGGAGGTGGGTGACGGGCGAGCGACCCAGACTCTCGAGCGCGTCAATCTGCTCGGTCACCCGCATGCTCCCCAGCTCGGCGGCGTAGCGCGCGCCGATCCGGCCGGCGAGGATCAGGCCCGTGAGCACGGGACCGAGCTCGAGGATCATCGACTCGACGATGATGCCGCCGGCGACGTACAGGGGCAGCTGCCCGGTGAACTGGTAGCCCGTCTGGAGGCTGGTTACCGCTCCGGCGAAACCGGCCACCAACAGCACGATAAAGAGGCTGCCGTAGCCTACGGCCATGGTTTGCTGGAGGGTGCGGGGGACCCAGATCCGCCATTCCAGGATGCCGCGCACCAGGTCGAGGAGCATAAAGGCGAAGCGCCCGGCATGGCTGGCGCTCCGCAGCGACCACCGCCCGACGTATCGCCGCAGGTCGAGGGCGGCAGTGAATGCTCTCATGGCTGTGTATCTTGTGTACGCATGGCCCCTCCGTCCACCCCTCAGGTTCGGAAGCTCTTTATTCGCAAGCTATTGGCCTGGTACCGGAGGACGGCCCGCAATCTACCCTGGCGTGCTACTCGCAACCCCTATGCCATCCTCGTCTCCGAGTTCATGCTGCAGCAGACCCAGGTGAGCCGGGTCTTGGAGTATTTCCCCCGCTTCATGGCCCGCTTCCCTACGATCGACACGCTCGCTCGCGCTCGACCAAAAGCCGTCAGGGAAGAGTGGGACGGTCTCGGCTATTACGCGCGCGCCAGGAATCTCCACGCGCTTGCGCGCGTGGTCAGTAAGACACAACGCGGCAGGCTGTCCGATAAGCCAGAGGAGTTACAGCAGTTGCCAGGTGTCGGCCGGTACACAGCAGGAGCGGTCGCGTGCTTTGCCTACGAAAAAGCCGTACCGGCGGTCGACACCAACGTCAAACGAGTGCTGGGGAGAGTGTTTGCGACTGACGATGTGTGGGAGGTGGCAGCGGCGGTGTTGCCAAGACGGGGCAAGACGGCGTGGAAGTTCAATCAGGCACTGATGGAATTGGGTGCACTGGTGTGTAAGGCAAGAAACCCATTGTGTCCAGAGTGCCCGGTAAAAGACAACTGCAGGACATACACTACTAGGCTACAGACGCGCCGCGGGCAACGGGCTTGAGTCAGGAGGACAACCCTCGCGAGGGTTGTCCCGTTGCCTGTGGAGTGTCAACCGCGGCTGCGTCTGCTGCGTCTAGCTTTTGCAGGTCCGCGCTCTTCAAGTTCGAAAGAGAGTCCCCGACAGCAGTGCCAGCAGCGCAAAGATCCCGGCGATCGTAGCGAAGATCGCCTGCCGTCGCCGCAGTCCCGCGAAGCTCTCCGGCAGCTCGCCTCGAGGGTCGAGCTCCAGCCTTCCCATCCGCGCGGCGGTCGGCGTCACGATCGCAATCGCGACGATCGCGCCGAGCAGCCCTAAGCCTTGCATTGCCATTAGCCAGCTCGGCACCATGGCGTTCTTGAAATACGGAACGGATAGAATGATGCCGCTGAGCACGACGAGCACGGCGCCCGGACCGATCAGATTGCGCGACACGACGCTCATCACCCGGTAGACCGCAAGCCGCTGATCGGGGGCGAAGTACTTGGCGGTGATGCCGCTGAGCATGACGGCGAG
>DASYTT010000153.1:0-4228 GCA_036002045.1 Gemmatimonadales bacterium | reverse complement strand
TCGCGCGGCGCAGCCGCGCGAACAATATTCTGCTGCTGGGTTGCGCGGCTGCGCCGCACGCCCTCGCAGTTGAAGAGCGGGGCGTTCGACGGCATGGGAGGGAATGGAACATGCGGATTTCAGTTCTTGCCATACTTTTGGCCGCCCTCGTCGGTGCCAGCGAAGCACAACAGAAGAAGCAGCATTGCACGGGAGCGCTACCTGACTCTCTTTGGCTTGCCCAAGGACCGGTCTACCGCGACTGCGAGGTTGATCAGAAGGCGGAGCTCCGCGGCTCCGAGCCGCGAGTCGATTTCAGGCCAGCGACTCCGGTGTCCGCCCGAGGCACCTGCTATCGCGCGGAAATGGAGTTCGTGGTCGACACTCTCGGACAACCGGAACTGTCCACTCTGAGGGCTCGTCTGAGTACCGACCGTGAGTTCGACGAGGCGGTGCGCGCCAGCCTCCCCCAACTTCGCTACACTCCAGCGCGGCTGGGAGATCGACCGGTCCGCCAGCTCGTGCTCTACAAACGAGCTGCGGCGGTCATGGTCGTGATCGCCCCCGCAGGGTCGATACCCTCGCGGCCAAGCAATGCGCGAAGGCCCCCAGGGTGCTAGGAGCTCGGCGAACCGCCCTTTACGTGCGGTCTAATCCGCGCGTGCTGCCGCCGCACCCCCCGCGGCAGATGCGCAGGGCGCTGGACCGCAGCGGCTGAAAAGAGCACTCACGCCAAACCGAGCACCGCCCGATGCAGCTCGATCAGCAATCGATTTGCCGCCTTGCGATCCGGTTCCGGGGGGAGAGGGGAGATCGCCCGCGAGCGCTCCACGTGGCCGAATAGCCGCTCGGCTTCGGACTTCACCTGATCGAGGGTCCAACCGCCCCGCTTGATCAGCTTGAGCTCTTCGGCATCGCTCGAGCGATAGACGCGGAGCTCGCCCGTTTCCAGGAATTCGGAGCCCATCCGGAGCAATCGGATGAGGTGCGAGGCGTTCTTCACGTCGTACTGATACTTGCGAACCATCGCCTTGCGCTTCTCCCCCATATACCCGCTGAAATGCTCGCGGTGAAGCTTCCTGAACCGCAGTACGTCTTCAAGCGGAAGGCCCCAATGGTGCGCGATGTAACGCAGCTTGGCGGCGTCCGCCTCGAGGACCTCGGTGAGCGGCCCCTTCGCGCGCAGGCGCCCCGACAGCGCCTCATACTCCGCCATGCGATCGAGGTCGAACGCTTCCATTCGTTTGAGTTGTCCGTACGCGTAGCCGGCGAAGGCATCGGCGGCCGCCTGGGATGAAAAGATCGCCCGCCGCGCCCGGAGTTTCTCGAAAAGCGGGTGGGTGAACACGTACTCGTTCTCGCGCAGCCACAGGAGTCCGACGATGTTCGGGTTGCTCTTGAGGAGAAGTCGGAAGGCCTTCTCGAGGCTGTAGAGAACGACATCGAGCTCCTCGAACTGGAGGGTCCAGTGTTCCCATCGCGGCAATCCCAGGTGGTGTTCGAGCGGCGGCACGACGAATCCCATGAGGTCAACATCGTCCACACCGTGGGGCTCCTGGGATTCCAGGTCAGTGCCATGGCTATGTGAGCCCATCAGCCCCAACACCAGCAGGTGCGGCTCGAGTGGGAAGCCGTTCTCGCGCTGAAATGCGCTGGCGATGCGGGGGTCGAGGAGCATGAGGCGAAAAGTACGACGTCGCGAGCCCGCGGTCTAACGTCGCGCGGTCCTGCCGCCTCGAGGCTGTCGACCTTTCCCGAGGGTGCCGGCGAACTATGCCTTTGTTGCCTTCCGGTGGGCAGCGGTTCCGCGGCTTGACGATCGCCAGGAGGCCCGTCCGGGGATGGATGTACAGCTCATCGGGCTCGAGGACAGGCAGGTACCGACCCCAACCGGGCGGTGGACCAATCACTTCGCCCTCAGGGCCCAGGGTGACATGGCGCTCGACGTAGTCCCAGACGTGGTCCCGGACGTGTTGCTGGGTTGCGGAGTGCGGCCGCAGGCGGGCCGAGATGTCCCGATACACCGCGTTCCACGGCCGTCCGACCTGTTTTCGAAGGTACCGCTAAAGGCGCCAGGTTCTCGTTGAGCTGCCTGGCGGCACGCCGGCCTACATCGCCACCACCGCGCGCACGTCGCGTGATACGAGCAGCGGGCGAAGCCGGAGAACCCAGACCAGCGAGCCCGCGGCGAGCGTGGCGGCGAAACCGAGCAGCCACGCCGGCCCGGCCCCGGTTGCCAGCAGCACCAGCGCCGCGCCGCCCAGCACCGCGAGCCTCACCGCCTCGCTCACGCCGGCCCAGCTCCGCGACTCAAGCACGCCGCCGATGCCGCCGAGCGAGACCGTCACGTAGAACATTCCCGCCATCGTTTCCCCGATCGGAAGCCTCGGCACGGATTGGAGCAGCACGAGCGACCCCGCGAGCACCACCACGAATTGCACCAGCGCATAACGCCGGAGCGCGCCGGACACCGGGGGCTCGTACTTGGCGAACGTCTCCGGGCTCACCGGCCCGGGCACGACCGGCGGCCCGAGCTCGGGGGGGCGCCAGCCGGGATGCCCGAAGACGGCGCGGAGCTTGTCCCGGAGCGTGCGGGCCGCGCGCGCGTTGCGCCAGATCTCCTGGAACTGGTGCACGTTGGCGCGGAGCGGGTTCCAGGTTGCCAGGGGCTTGGTGATGCCGTACACAACCGGTGCGCGCTCCGGCTCGAAGGTCCCGAAGAGCCGGTCCCAGATGATGAACGTTCCGGCGAAATTCCGGTCCTGGTACTCGGGGTTGATTCCGTGGTGCACCCGGTGGTGCGACGGGGTGTTGAGCACCCACTCGAGCGGCCCCAGGGTCTTGATCTCCCGGGTGTGGATCCAGAACTGGTAGACCAGGTTGAGCGCGTGGCACGTCAGCCACATCGTCCTCGGCACCCCGAGCAGCGCGATCGGCAGGTAGAAGAGCCAGCTCATGAGGCCGTGGAGGCTCGACTGGCGGAGGGCGACGGTGAGGTTGAACTCCTCGCTCGAATGGTGCACCACGTGGCCGGCCCAGAGAAGGTTCACCACGTGGGAGTAGCGGTGCATCCAGTAGTAGGCCAGGTCGTCGAGCGTGAAGACCAGGAGCCAGGCGGCCGCGGGGGCGCCCGCGATCCACGCCGAGACCGGAAGGGCGTGCTGGAGCCCCCAGTGGCTCTGGACCCAGCCATAACCCGCGATGGTGAGCAGGACGATGAAGATCCCGGCGAGCTGGCTCAGGATGCCGCAGGAGAGGTCGCTGATCGAATCGCTCAGGCGGTAGAGCGGCCGGCGGCGCAGGCGCGCCACCAGCAGCTCCACGCCGATCAGGAGGAAGAAGAAGGGAATCGAGGCCTGAATGACGTCCATCGGCTCATGCGTCGGTCGCCAGGAGGTACTGGCATCCGGCTTCCTGGGCCCGGAGCGTGGCGAAGACGCCCGAGGGCTGGAGGATCACGCCCGGCACCACGTGCTTGAGCGCCATCTCGCGGGCCTTGGCGTCGTCCAGCTTCATGTCGGCCTTGACCTTCGGCACCACCTGGAGGCCGAACGCCACGTTGCAGGCCAGTATGATGCTGGTCGCCAGCGCCTTCCTGAGCGAATCGTCCGCCACCTCGGCCGGCAGCCCGAAGGGATTGGCCCCCAGGGCGGGATTCCGCGTGATCGGCGCCTTGGTGGCGGGGTCGTTGATCTTGGTCGCCTCGCCGATCTTGTGGTGGGCCCAGAACTCGTCGTCCATGATGAGCCAGATCGCATTGTGCCGGAGCACGATGACGGAGCTCATGTCGCTCGCCGGGGCGTTGTAGACGTCGGCGTAATCCTTGAGCCAGAACAGCGGCCGGATCAGGCCGAGCGCGGCGGAGATCTCCACGCTGTCGAACACCGCGCGGTGCTTGCCGGTGATCTTGTCCACCCAGGTGACGTCCCAGGGCGAGGCGGCGGACGGGCGGACGGGCGGTCGGGCGGACGGAGAGCCCTTCCCGTCCATCATGGGTACCATCCCTGCGGCAATCATCGTTCCCAGGAAACCCCTGCGATCAGTGCTCATCTTCCCCTCCTCCTATTGGACTCCGTTGACACCTTCCGTCGTTCCGTCCTTCCGCCTTTCCGCCTTCCTCACGCCATGTGATGCGCCTTTCGCCCGCCCCGCGCCACCTGCTCGTGGGTGAACTCGACCTTCACCATCTCGCTCGCCATCTGCACCGCGCGGTCGGCCAGCTCCTCGGCACCCTGCATCAGCTCCTTGC
>DASYTT010000152.1:0-19798 GCA_036002045.1 Gemmatimonadales bacterium | reverse complement strand
TTCTCGATGTCGTTGGCGTTGGTGGAGTAGTACAGCGTCGTGCCATCCGCCGACAACGCCGCCGAGGTCGCGTCCTCGATCAGCCCATCGGTCGTCGTCAGCATCACGGGCGCCGGCGCCGGCGCGGTCAGGTCGATCGAGTAATAGCGCTCGTACTCGTCCCCGGCCGCCGAAACGGGGAAGACTATGTTCGCTCCGCCCCACAGCATCCGGCTGATGGCGGTGAAGACCTTATCGTTCGGCTGGTTATGCCATACTTCGCGGGCGGGACCACAGCCCCCGTCCGCAAACCGCAGGCGGGCCTGAGTGGAGGTACAGGCTGTCACATCCGCCACCATCAGCGCGAGGGTGTAGCCGCCCGCAAAGGTGGCGCGATAAAGGCCCGGCCGCTGGCGCGCCCGCTGCTCCAGGAGGGTGTCCGGCTGCGCTCCGCGCCCGCCGCCGCCTCCGAAGCCGGCGAAGCAACCACCGCCGCCGAACCCGCCCGCAGCCGGCCCGGGCGGGTTACCGATTCCCCCCGTCCCCTGCTGGCTCTGCTGGCCGAAGGGAGTGCCGGGGCAGCGGACGAAGGCGATGCGCTTCCCATCGGGCGACCAGGTCGGATTGACGTCGAAGTCCACGCCGGGCGAGACATAGTCCACGCGGCGCGTCTTGGTGTCGTAAATCCCGATGAAGCTGTGATCGCCGCGGTTGCTCACGAACGCCACCCGGGAGCCATCCGGCGACCAGCGCGGGCTGCTCTGCGTGCCCCAGGCCTTGATGAACGGCTTGAGCCCTTTGTCGATCGAGTCGCCCGGCGGCAGCTGCATCACCCGGCCCCGATAGATCTGACCGTCCCGCACGTAGAGGACAAAACGGCCGTCGGGTGAGAGCTCTGGGGCCCCGCCCGCGACGACCCGCCAGGCGGCACTGCCGTCCGTCCGCGCCGCCCAGATGGCGCGCTCCGCACCGTTCGGGTCGTGTGACGGATTCGCGATCCAGCCTACCCGATTAGGCGCCGAGCCCCGGACGAAGACGGCGAGCGTGCCGTCATCCGACAGGCTCACATCGCTGACGTCGGTGCCGTCGTCCTCCAGGAAGCGGGTGAGCCGTACCGGCGCAAACGCCGGTGCCCCGGCTGCATAAACGTTGCGCATTCCGCGCTCATACGAGACCCAGGCGATCCGGTCGGCTTTCTTGGCCGCAGTCAGCTCGAGCGGGGAGGCGGGGTTCAGGAACTGCTCGACCGTCGGCTTGGACTGAGCGGTGAGATTCGCCGGGAGGAGCAGAGCGAATGCCGTCGGGACAAGCCCGGAGCGAAACAGCGCGCGGGGGAGCATGGCCACCTCGGGGAAAGGCTGTTGCGATTTCACTGCGAAAGGACCGACCCGGAAGATACGCGATTCCAGCGCACTCGGTTGACAGGACGATCTTCGGACACGATCCTCAATCCCTTATGACCGCGCAGCCGCCCGACCCCGCGACCGAGCTTGGGTTTCGCGCCCTCGCCTACCGCCAGCGGCGCTTCGCACTCGTGCTCACCTTGGCCATGATCGTGCTGTATTTCGGCTTCATTCTCCTCATCGCCTACAACAAGCCGCTGCTGGCGCGGAAGCTGACGCCGGGACTCTCGCTCGGCATTCTGCTCGGCGCCGCCGTCATCGTCTGCTCCTGGCTGCTCACCTGGGTGTACGTCCGCTGGGCTAATACGCACTACGACAGCGAGCTCGACCGCCACCGCGGCTGAGATGCAGGCTCCCCCCGTGGCGACCCGGATCGGAGAGCCCAACCCCGTGGCGATGGGTTTCTTCTTTCTGTTCATCGCTACCACGCTGGCCATTACCTGGTGGGCCGCCCGCCGCACCCGTACCACAGAACACTTCTATGCGGCCGGGCGGACGGTCAGCCCGGGCCAGAATGGTGTCGCGCTCGCCGGGGACTACATGAGCGCCGCCTCCTTTCTCGGCATTGCGGGGCTGGTTTCCACCACCGGGTTCGACGGGCTGATCTATTCCACCGGCTGGCTGGTGGGATGGCCCGTCGTACTGTTTCTGGTCGCCGAGCCGCTCCGGAACCTGGGGAAGTACACCTTCGCAGACGTGGTGGCGTCCCGGCTGCGCCAGACCCCGGTCCGGGTGGCGGCCGCCCTCGGCACTCTGGTCACGGTCGCGTTCTATCTCATCGCGCAGATGGTCGGGGCTGGCAGCCTGGTGCGGCTGATGTTCGGCTTCTCCTACGAAACCGCCATCGTGATCGTGGGCATCGCGATGATCGCCTACGTGCTGTTCGGTGGGATGATCGCAACTACCTGGGTGCAAATCGTGAAGGCGGTGCTCCTGCTGTGCGGCGCAGCCATCCTTGCGGGGCTGGTCTTGCTGCGCTTCCACTGGAGTCCGGCCGCTCTTTTCGCGGCGGCGGCGGAGCGCTATGGGGACGCGGTGCTCGCGCCCGGCCGGCTGGTGAGCAAGCCACTCGATGCGGTGAGTCTGGGAATCGCCCTCATGTTCGGGACGGCGGGACTGCCCCATATCCTGATGCGCTTCTACACGGTTCCCGACGCGACTGCAGCGCGGAAAAGCGTGTTTTACGCGACCGGGCTGATCGGCGCCTTCTACCTCATGACCTTCGTGCTGGGCTTCGGGGCGATGGTGCTGGTGGGTCCGGCCGCCATCAAGGCCGTGGAACCGGGCGGAAACATGGCCGCTCCCCTGCTAGCGGAGTTTCTGGGCGGGACGCCCTTCCTTGGCTTCATCGCTGCCGTGGCATTTGCCACCATTCTCGCCGTGGTGGCGGGGCTCACCCTCTCAGGAGCGGCGGCGCTCTCGCACGATCTCTGGGTTCACGTGGTGCGGAAGGATCACGCCACGGCAACGGAGCAGCTCCGAGTAGCCCGGGTTGCCACAGTAGGGCTCGGGGTCCTGGGCGTTCTCCTGGGGATCACCTTCAAGGGACAGAATGTGGCGTTCATGGTGGGTCTGGCGTTCGCGATCGCCGCCAGCGCCAACTTCCCAGCCCTGGTCCTCTCGATCTTCTGGCGGCGCTATACGACGGCCGGCGCGGTCACCAGCATGGTGACAGGGACCGTGGGAGCGCTGGTGCTCATTTATCTCTCCCCCACTGTTCAGGTGGATATCCTCAAGCACCCGTCCGCCTGGTTCTCGCTGCGCAATCCGGCTCTCGTCACCATGCCGCTCTCCTTTCTACTGGGCGCGGCGGTGTCCTTGGCTGGCCGAAGACCCAAGGAAGCCGCCGGCTTCGATCAACTGGAGCGACGAGTCCATCTGGGTTCCAGGCCGACTTAGAGATCCAGCACCAGCCTGAGTCCGTTGGCAATCGCGCCGAGCACGGGATCCCCCACGCGCCCCGGAGTCTCCCGCAACCAGCGCCGTTCCAAAGTCAGCGGATGAGCCACATTGGCCACCAGGTCGCGGCCCAGGCGGGAGTCGCTCACGGGTATCAGAACGTTTCCCGGTGCTTCGGTCAGCCGGAGGTTGCTGGAGAGCGGCACGACGACCACCGTGGGGATCCGGCTCGCATTGAATGACTCCGCCTGGATGACGAGTACGGGAATGCGAGGTCCTGATCCGGACTCTACCCAGCACACGCTGCCACGCGAGATCACCAGTGATCCTCGCGAGGTATGCCGCGGGACTGCAGCGCGGCGAGGCTCTGCTCGGGGCGGCCTTCAACGGTCTGGTAGACGCTGTTCAACCGGGCGGTGATCTGGCTTCCGTGAAGCCGACTAAGGTACTCGGCGAGCGCTTTTGCATAGAGCTCGCTCCGGGAGATTCCGAGCCGCGTAGCGGCGGCATCGGCATCTCTGAACAACTGGTCTGGCAACGAGATCGCTGTTTTCATACCAACAGTATAACTTTGGTTATACCAGGGAACAATCGACTCGAGTTCTCAGTCGATTCAGGGCCATTTCGGGGGGCCAGCGCCAGTGCCGATCCTACCGTATCTTCTCGTTTCGTTCGCCAGACCGGTTGGTCCTCACCTCACCCCAGAGCTCACCGTGCCGAACTCCACTCGCCGCTTCGCCGCGCTCCTTTCTGTCACTGGGCTGGTTGCATTCCCGCTCGCCCTCCCGGCTCAGATGCCCGGCGCCGATACCGCTGCATTCGGGACTCTGGTCTGGCGAAGTCTAGGGCCGCAGCGGGGCGGGCGTTCGGTCGCCGTGGCGGGCTCGGCCGCGCGGCCGCTGGAGTATTACATGGGGACCACGGGGGGCGGCGTGTTCAAGACCACCGATGGAGGCGAGAGCTGGATTCCGATCACCGACCGGTATTTCGGGGGGACGATTGGAGCGATCGCCGTCAGCGAGTCCAATCCCGATATCGTCTACGTGGGCGGTGGGGAGTTCCCGATCCGCGGAAATACCTCGCATGGCGACGGGGTCTACAAGAGCACCGACGCGGGCCGCACCTGGGCCTACCTCGGACTGGTCGAAACCCGCCACATCGCGAAGATCCGGGTGCACCCCCGGAATCCCGACATCGTTTACGTGGCTGCACTGGGACCGGTGTTCGGCGCTAGCCCACACCGCGGGGTGTACAAGAGTGTGGACGGCGGCAAGAGCTGGAACAAGGTCCTCTTCCGGAGCGACACCGCCGGCGCAGTCGACCTCAGCATGGACCCGAGCAATCCCGAAGTGCTCTATGCCGGAATCTGGCACGCCTACCGAAAGCCCTGGCAACTGGTGAGCGGCGGCTCGGCCAGCGGGGTGTTCAAGACCAGCGATGGCGGGCGTACCTGGCGGGAGCTCACCCGGAATCCGGGGCTTCCCGCGGGGATCCTCGGCAACATCGGCATCTCGGTCTCCCCGGCCAATCCGCGCCGCGTGTACGCGCTGCTCGAAGCGGATTCCGGCGGGGTCTTTCGCTCGGACGACGCCGGCGACAGCTGGACCAAGGTGAACGACAACCGCAACCTGCGGCAGCGGGCCTGGTACTACACCAGGATCTACGCCGACCCGCAGGATGAAAACATCGTGTACGCGAGCAACGTCAACTTCCAGCGCAGCCGCGACGGCGGCCGGACCTGGCAGGGGGTCGGCGGTACCCCACACGGGGACAGCCACGACTTCTGGATTGCGCCGAACAACAACCAGCGCATGATCGAGAGCAACGACGGCGGGGCGAACGTCTCGACCAACGGTGGGCGCACCTGGACCGCGCAAGACTACCCGACTGCGCAGTTCTACCATGTCACCACGAGCAATCACTTCCCCTACCGGGTGTGCGGCGCCCAGCAGGACAACAGCACCGTGTGCATGCCGAGCCGCTCGATGGGCGATGCGGATTTGCAGGATTTCTACGATGTCGGAGGGGGCGAGTCGGGCTACATCGCGGTACGCCCCGATCGGCCGGACATCGTCTATGCGGGGAGCTACGGCGGGCATCTGACCCGCAAGGACACGCGGACCGGGCTGGAGCGCAACATCAATCCCTGGCCACTGAATCCCATGGGCCACGACGCGAAGGACGCCAAGTACCGCATGCAATGGACCTTCCCGATCGTGATCTCGCCGCACGATCCGGCCGTCCTGTACGTCGGCTCCAGCGTGGTATTCCGGTCCACCGACGAGGGCACGACCTTCACGCCGATCAGTCCAGATCTCACCCGCAATGACCCCGCGACCCTGGGCTCCTCGGGTGGCCCGATCACCAAAGACCAGACGAGCGTGGAGTACTACGGCACCGTCTTTACCATCGCAGAATCGCCGGTCGAGAAGGGGGTCATCTGGACCGGATCGGACGACGGACTGGTGCAGATAACCCGCGACAACGGACAAACCTGGACCAAGGTGACTCCGCCGGGGATTCCGGAATGGATGCGGATGAGCATCATCGAGGCTTCGCCGCACGCCGCCGGGACGGCGTACCTCGCCGGGAATCGCTATCAGCTCAATGATTTCCAGCCCTACCTCTTCAAGACGACCGACTACGGCCGGAGCTGGACCCGGATCACCAACGGTATCAATCGCGGGGAATTCACCCGTGTAGTCCGGGAAGACCCGGTGCGGGCGGGCCTGCTCTACGCCGGTACCGAGCGGGGCGTCTGGGTGTCGTTCGACGCGGGCGCGAATTGGCAGCGGCTGCAGCGGAACCTGCCTCCGGTGCCGGTGCACGACCTGGCGGTGAAGGAAGGGGACCTGGTGGCCGCCACGCACGGCCGGGGGTTCTGGATTCTGGACGACCTCTCGGTACTGCGGCAGTACGCCGTCGACTTGACCGCGAAGGACGCCCATCTCTTCAAGCCGCGCGATGCCTACCGCATCGCCGGGGGGTTCGGGTTCTTTGGCGGCGCAGGTGGTCCGGGCGGTTCGGGCCCTCCGGCGCAGCTGCCACCGTTGTCCGGCTGGGATGGCGCGGTGCTGCACTATTCCCTGAAGCGGGGCGGGCAGAAGGTCACCCTCGACTTTCTCAATGCCAAGAATCAGGTGATTCGCTCGTTCAGCAGCGAGCAGGATTCGGTCGCACGGGCCGATTCGCTCCGCCAAGTGGCCCAGCGGACCGCGCGCGATGCGGTGAGCCGTGCCCTGGCCGACAGTCTGGCCGCGCTCGGCGTGATGCCGGCAGCTTTGCGCCCCGACAGCGTTGCGCCGCAATTCCCGGCGGGCTGGCGTTACGTTCCGCCGCCTCGCGCCGGAAACCGCGCGGGCATGAATCGCTTTACCTGGAACCTGCGCAGCGAAGACGCGGTGGGCTTTACCGGGATGATCATGTGGGCCGCGGGAACCGCGGGGCCGGTGATTCCGCCGGGGACCTACACCGTGCGGCTTACGGTGGGCGACGAACCGCCGCAGACCCAGACCTTCCAGGTACGCGCGGATCCTCGCGCCGGGGCCAGCCCCGCCGACCTGGAAGAGCAATACGCTTTCCTGCTTCGGATCCGCGACAAAAGCAACGAGGCTAACAACGCGGTGCGGACCATCCGGAACGTGAAAGCGCAGCTCGCTGCGCGTCGGGCAACGGCCGGAAACCGCAGCGCCGCATTCGATCGGCTCGCGCGAGCGCTGGAAGGCGAACTCTCCTCGGTCGAGGGCGAGATCTATCAAGTGCGGAACCGGAGTGGGCAGGATCCGCTCAATTACCCGATCAAGCTCAACAATCAGATCGCTGCGCTGAGCGGCGTCGTGGCCAGCGCCGAAGCCAAGCCCACCAAACAGAGCTACGAGGTATTCGAGCTGCTCTCGGCCCAGCTCAAGGTGCAAACCGACCAGCTGCGACCTCTGCTCGGACCGAGGCTGGATGCGGTGAACGCCGAGCTCCGGAGACTTTCGCTGGAGCCGGTCGTCCCGAGCACGGTGGAGCTCGTGGTGCCATGAAGGTATCTAGTGTGCTGTTCCTGTTGGGTGCCACCGCGTGTGGGGCGGGAATCGCCCAGCCGCCCGAAGAGGCCCTGGCGCTGCCGTCGGATACGCTCGAGGCGAAGTGGGCCGAGCTGCCGCGGGCAGCTCCGGCAGGAAGCGGCAGGTGGGCGGTCGTCTCTCCGGAATGGAACGAGGCTGTGATCGCCGAATTCGGCGCCAATGCGCTGGCGCCCCTGGGCGGACCGAAACAACAGGCCTACGCCAATCCGTTCATGCTCTTCACGATGGGAGACACAGTCTATCTGGCAGACTGGGGGAAGCGCCGCACCACGGTCTGGACCGCCGACGGGCAACTACTCGACTCCATTCCGGTCGCCGACGCCCTCCGCGGCGGCTTCCCCCGCGCGCGGGACGCG
Source organism: Gemmatimonadales bacterium (assembly GCA_036002045.1). Taxonomy (GTDB): domain Bacteria; phylum Gemmatimonadota; class Gemmatimonadetes; order Gemmatimonadales; family GWC2-71-9; genus JABFSM01. The sequence continues at coordinate 12,088 of DASYTT010000152.1, read as the reverse complement.
GCCGGGCAGCTGTACTTCCAGGTCGATCCCCCCCCGCAGCGGGATGGCAGCGGCAACCAGGACTCGATCGCGATCGTGCGCGCGCCTGGTGCGCTGACCCGCTTCGACACGGTTGCCCGTTTGGCGCCGCGCGAGCTGGTGGAAGTACAGCGGGAGAATTCCACCCGCTTCGAACAGCAGATTTTCAGCGGCAACGACCTCTGGGGAGTATGGCCCGATGGAACGGTGTGGATCGCACGGCGCCATCGGAATCAGCTCATCACCATCGATTCGCGCGGAACGCTCACCAAGGGTCCCGAGTTGCCGGATCCGGTGTACGAGGTCACCCAGGCCGACCGCGACCGCCACCTCCAGGCCTATCCTGTGGACGTGCGGCCGAAAGAAATCGACTTGGCCTGGGCGCTGCTCTTCCCGCCGTTCGACGCCGCTTTCACCGCTCCCGACGGAACGGTCTGGCTGGAAAAGACCAAGCCAGTCCTCGATTCCCTCCGGCGGATTCAGGTGCTGGATCGGCTCGGCAATTTGAAGCGGGTCCTGGTGTTGCGCGGCCAGGCACGCCTGCTAGCGGTGGGGTCGGAGAAGCTGTTGCTGGCGGAGCAGTTCGAGCGAGGCGTCCGGCTGCTCGAGGTTCGGATTCCTGCTGCACCCAGTGCGGAACAGCGTGAACAGTGAACAGTTCACTGTTCACGCTGTTCTCCTAGAGCGGTAGCTCCTCCTGCGTCGTCGCCGCTTTCTTGCGCCGCTCGCGGCGCTGCCTTCCTTCCTCGTACCAGCGCCGGGTGATTTCCCCCGCCAGATCACGATTCCCCAGCCCGAAGGCAAGGCCCGTAGCGAGCCCGATCGCCCCGAGGATCAGCGTGAAGGCAGCCGTCACGATTTCCTCGGCAATGCCCAGCTGCTGCACTGCCATGAAGATGGCGATGGTGACGACGGCACCCTTCGCCAGCTTTGCCAGAACCGGCACGCCCTCCATGGCTCCGGCCGACGCCAGCACCAAGGCCCGGACGAACTCGCCCACGATCATGCCGAGAATGACGATCACGATCGCGGCAATCAGCGTCGGGATATAGGAGAGCATGGTCCCGAACATGGAGTTGATGCTCTCCAATCCCAGGGCACTGCTGGCGAGCAGGATTACCACCAGCATCACCAGCCAGAAAAGGAGCTTGCCCACCGCATGGATGGGGTCGAGCCGGGTTCCGGTACGCCCCATTGCCTCGGAAAGCCCGCCCGCCTCCGCCACCTTGTTGAAGTTGAGGCGCAAGAGCAGCGAGTCGGTCCAGCGCTCGACCAGACGCGCCAGGAAATAGCCGGCCAGCAGAATGGCGGCCGCGAACAGGACGGACGGGAGGATGGCCAGGAGCTGCGAGCCACCCAGCTGGAGGCGCTGCCAGAGTTCGTTCACGCGGACACCTCGATGACGAGTTTGCCGAGCTGCTCGCCACGAGCCATTCGCTCGTAGGCGGAACGGGCGTGTTCCAGGGGCACCACCGAATCGATCACCGGCCAGAGCTTTCCCGCAGCCGCCAGAGTCATCACTTCGGCGAATTCCCGAGCGGTCCCCATGGTGGAACCGAGCAAGCTCCATTGAAACCAGAATAGCCGGCGGATATCGAGCAGCACTTCCGGGCCACTCGTCGCACCGCAGGTGACTAGGCGACCCCCGGGACGAAGCGACCGGAGTGATGCCTCCCAGGTCCGCTGGCCGACCGAGTCCACCACCACGTCGGCGCCGGTGCCGGTGAGCTTCCGGATCGCGCGCGCGATCTCCTCGGGTGGCTGCGCGGCGTGATTGAAGAGCACATCCGCACCCAGCTCACGTGCCTTGGCGAGCTTGGTTTCCGAGGAGCCGGTCACGATCGCCCGGGCGCCGAGCAGTTTGGCGACCTGAAGCGCCGCCAGGGCAACTCCTCCTCCCGCGCCCCAAATGAGCACCGTCTCTCCCGTTTGTAGCTTGGCTCTGGTCCTGAGCATGCGCCACGCGGTCAGCGTCGAGAGGGGGAAAGCCGCTGCGACCGGCCAAGGCATTCCTTCAGGAATCTTGGCAACGTTCCGTTCTGGAACTGTGACGAACTCCGCGGCGGTACCGGGACGATGTTCCCCGAGGATCTGAAACTGGCGGCAGAAAGGTTCCTCTCCGGCCTGACACAGCGCGCATTCTCCACAAGAAATTCCGGGGTTCAGGGTCACTCGGTCTCCCACCTGTACCGAGCGTACCCCGTCGCCCAGCTGCTCTATTATTCCTGCTCCGTCGGTGCCGACGACATGGGGAAAGCTGAGCGTGATGCCTTTGACCCCCTCGGTCAGGAAGAGATCGAGCCGGTTGAGCGCGGCGCAGCGAACCCGGACGACTACCTCTTGGGCGGCAGGGGCAGCCGGTCCCGGCAGCTCGAGAACGGCGAGGTGCTCGGGCCCACCGAGCTGGGTCAGCGCCAGCGCCCGCATGGGAACAACTCCGGCTTGCAGATGGGCGGAAGTTGTGCAAGATATATCACCCAACTTGCGAAGGCGCCGAAGCGCCTCCCCTCTGCGGCGGGGCCTGCCGCAATCGAGCAGCCGGAGGAGCCAGCATGGCCGCGTTCCGTGATATGGAAATGGGTTGGTCCGGGTCCGGATGGATGGACCCGATGCCGTCGTCCACTCCGGCTCCGCCGCCGCCGCCGCCACCACCACCACCGCCTCCACCCCCCCCTCCGCCGCCGGCCGCGAAACCGGCAGCGCCGGCTCCCAAGCCGGCGGCTCGCCCGGCTGCTAAGAAGCCCGCGGCGAAGAAGCCCGCCAAAAGGAAGGCGGCGGCGAAGAAGAAAGCCGCCCCCCGGAAGGCGGCAAAGAAGCTGGCCAAACGGCCGGCAAGAAAGGCCGCAAAGAAAAAGGCCCCTGCGCGGAAAATGAGGGGCAAGAAGGGTGGGAAGAAGCGGCGGTAATGGTGGGATTCACGGAGCACGACGGGGCCCGTTTGGGCCCCGTTCGCTTTACCTGGGGGAGCTGATTCGCGCTAGCGCACGAAAATCTCGCCCACCATATCACCGGAGGAATAGTAGGACGCCTGCCCATGGACCGTGCAGAAGTACCGGTAGTCGCCCGCGGTCGGGAACGACACCTGGAGCATGAATGGGGAATCCCGCACTGGTGCGTTGGGAGAGAAGGAAGGGGATCCCGATGAGGTGACGCTATGGCCGTCGCCGACCCAGTTCCAGGTCACGGTCCCGCCGGTGGCCAGCAGGACGCTGTTCGGGCTGTAGTAATCGTTGGCTACACTCACACTGGCAGCCGGCACCGGAGTACCACCGGGGAGGCTCGGAGGATTGGGATTGTTGTTGCCGCTGTTGTTGGTGGGACCCGCGCCGCCACAGGCCGCTCCGGCGAGGAGAGCGACGCTGAGCAGGTCCCGTCCGCTTACGCTCATGAGAACCACCCGAGCTGAGGATCCTTTCCGTCAGGGCAGGGGATGTGCCGTCGGCGCCGTCCGCCAAGACATTGCGGGATAAGAACCTCGCCGGGGCGCTTGGCGCCGGTGTGTCCGGGTGACGCCTGACCAGGCAGCCCCTCGTGTCGAAGCGACACGCTCTCAGGTAACTTGGGTCGTCGCAAACTCTGAGGCTGTATGGCGGACACTCCTCTCGATCAGCGCCCGCGGATCCGGCTCACCGCGCTTTCTCACGGCGCGGGTTGAGCCTGCAAGCTCGGAAGCACCGAGTTGGCGCAGGTGCTGCGCCACTTGCCCACGACCGTCGATCCTAACGTGCTGGTGGACGCCGCCACGCGCGACGACGCTGCGGTGTATCGTCTGGCGCCGGATCGGGCCCTGGTGGCCACGGTGGATTTCTTCACGCCGATCGTGGACGATCCCGCCAGCTGGGGCGCCATCGCAGCGGCGAACGCGCTGTCGGATGTCTACGCCATGGGTGGACGGCCGCTCTTCGCGCTCAATCTCGTCGGGTGGCCGCGCGACCGGCTTCCCTTCGAGCTACTGGGTGAGGTGCTGCGTGGCGCCGGGGAGATCACCAGCCGGGCCGGCTGTCTCATGCTGGGAGGACATTCGATCGACGACCCCGAGCCCAAGTTCGGCCTGGTCGTGCTCGGAGAGGTGCATCCGGAGCGGATGCTCACCAATGCCGCCGCGCGGCCCGGTGACCGGCTCGTCTTGACCAAGCCACTGGGCACCGGAATCCTCACGACGGCGCTCAAACGCGATCTCTTGTCGGAGGAAGCGCTGGAGCCTGCGATCCGCAGCATGACGGTCCTCAACGACGGGGCGGCCAACGCCGCGCTCGCCGCGGGCGTACGCTGCGCCACCGACATCACGGGCTTCGGGTTGTTGGGTCATCTGAGCAACATCCTCTCCGCGAGCGGGGTGGGCGCCCGGATCCAATTCGCCCGGCTTCCGCTCTTGCCCGGCGCAGTCGAGCTGGCAGCGGGGGGCTGCGTGCCGGGCGGAACGAAGCGAAACTATGAGGCGGCCGAGGCCGACTGGGCGGAAGACTTGAGCGAGGGCGAGCGGTTCCTCGCGGTGGATGCGCAAACCTCGGGTGGCTTGCTCCTCGCGGTGCCGCCGAGTCGGCTCGAGTTCCTGCTTGCCGCGCTGCGCAACAAGGCCACCCCCGCCGCAGCCGAAATCGGCGAAATCCTTCCCACGCCGGGCATGCTCCGAGTGGTGCGCGCCTAGGAGACCTCATGGGAGCGGTGCGGTGGACCCCGAAGCGGATGGAGGAGCTCGAGCGCGCGACCGAGCAGGGGCGACGCGTCGTGCTCCGGCGCAGAGGCACGGAGTACGTGGTCGTCGCGCGACGCATCTTTCACGAGGGCCAGCGTGACGCGCTGATTGGGCTGCTTCCCATGACCGGCGAAGAGCTGCGCTTCAATCTTGAGGAGCTGGACGAATTCCACGTGCTGCCGTGACGCCCGCCGTGGTGCATCTCGACGAAAGCTGCCTCGGCAACGGACGGGAGATCGCCGCGCCAGGAGGAGCCGGCGGCCTCATCGAGGTCCGTATCAAGCGCAGCGTCGAGCGCCGGGACTTCTACGTACATTCTCCCGATACGACGAATAACAAGATGGCGCTTGCCGGCGCGATCGGCGTGTTGCAGCTCCTGGCCAGGAAAGGTGCGCGGCTTCGGCTCCTGCTGGTCTCCGACTCCGAATACTTGGTCCGGGGAGTTCGCGAGTGGCTGCCTGGCTGGATCCTGAAGGGCTGGAAACGCAAGGGAGGCGCGATCGAAAACCTCGAGCTCTGGCGTGCTCTGGAGCAATCGCTCGCCCTGCATGAAACCCAGCTGGCGTGGGTGCGGGGCCACAACGGACATCCGAAGAACGAATACGCCAACGACCTGGCGGTTCGGGCGGCGCGTGAGCAGGAGACCTCGCCCGGGATCGTCACCTCGGGCTTCGTCGAGTGGCTGGCGGCGAAGCGCGCGGCGGGCCAGTATCTCGACTATGATCCGGACGCGGCTTTTGCCGGGCTCGAACAACGGCTGGGCCGCGGCGAGCGGCTGCCACTCGATCTGGATGCCACAAGCGCGAGGGGAGGCTGAGGAATGGATGAGCTTACCCGCTTTGCGCGGCAGCTCGTGGAACGGCTGGCGACGCGTCCGGAAGGAATCAAGCGGCCGGTCTCGGTGGCGGAGGTGCGCAAGACGTTGCTGCCCTATCGCGCCCAGCGCCGCGCGCTGGGACTGGAAAGCGTGGAGGACTATGAGACCGTGCTGCTGCGCCTGGTAGCGGAGGAGCGGGGTTACGTAAAGACGTCTCCGCCCGCCGCGGCGGAGCGCTGCCGGGAGGAGCTTGCGCAAACCAATCCTGATCTCGGCGTGCTCGAAGAGGTCGCGGATTCGACGATTCAGTTGACCTCGCTCGCCGCGGGCAAGGTCGTGAGCGACGGTCAGGCCGAACCCGTGTCCCCCAGTCCTGCGGCACCACGCGAGGCATCCCAAGCACCAGCGCCTCCGCCCGCTCCAGTAGAGCCGTCTCCGGCCCCTGCGGCCACCCGGTCTGAGAAAACCTGCCGGTTTTGCCACGGCGTTCTGCCCCTCCGCCGCACTGCCACGTTCTGCCCCCACTGCGGCGAGCGGCTGATTCCACTGACTTGCGGTCGTTGCGGCGCCGAATTCGAGTCCGAGTGGAAGCACTGCATCACGTGCGGCGCACCGGTGCAGGACCCCATCCATTCCAGCTGAGCGGGTCCGCCATGGCATCCCGGCCCGATATCGTCTTGCTCTCCGGTGTGCGCACCGGCTTCGGTGGTTTTGGCGGATCGCTCAAGGACCTTTCCGCCACCGAGCTCGGCGCGATTGCTGCCAGAGCGGCGCTGGAGCGGGCTGGAGTCGACCCGCGCGCGGTGAACCACGTCGTGGTCGGCAACGCGATGCAGACTTCGGCCGATGCCGCCTATATCGCTCGGCACGTCGGCCTGCGCGCGGGTTGCGCCATCGAGACCCCCGCGCTCACAGTGAATCGCCTTTGCGGCTCGGGATTCGAGGCGATCGTGCAGGGCGCTCAGCAGATTCTGCTAGGCGAATCGGAACTGGTGCTGTCGGCAGGCGCCGAATCCATGAGCCAGGCGCCTCACGTGGTCCGGGGGCTGCGCTGGGGCACCCGGCTCGGGGCCTCGCCTGCACTCGAGGATTCGCTCTGGCAGGGGCTGACCGATCAGTACTGCAGCTGTCCCATGGGAATTACCGCGGAGAACCTCGCCGAGCGGTACGGGATCACCCGCGCGGAGGTCGACGCATATGCGCTGAGAAGTCAGCAGGCGGCTAAGGCGGCGTGGGATGCTGGAGCCTTGGAGAGCGAGCTCTGTCCGGTCCCCCTGCAGAATCGCAAGACCAAACAGGTTGAGCCGTGGGCGGCCGACGAGCACATGCGCCCCGAGACCACGGCGGAGGGCCTCGCCAAGCTACCGCCGGTCTTCAAACCGGATGGAGTCGTGACCGCGGGCAATGCATCGGGAATCAGCGATGGCGCCGCGGCCTGCCTCGTGGCATCAGCGGGTTTTGCCGAGCGGCTTGGGCTCCGGCCGATCGGCCGGCTGATCGCCTGGGGAACGGCCGGAGTCGACCCGACCGTAATGGGCCTGGGCCCCGCGCCCGCAGCGCGGCAAGCGCTCGAGCGCGCCGGAATGCGTCTCGAGCAGATGGATCGCGTCGAGGTCAACGAAGCCTTCGCGGCTCAATACCTGGCGGTTGAGCGGGAGCTCGGGCTCGATCGCTCCCGGACCAATGTCGAGGGCGGGGCAGTCGCGCTGGGCCATCCGCTCGGAGCGAGCGGCACCCGCATCACCGTACACCTGCTCCACACGCTCAGGCGAATCGGGAAGCGCTACGGCCTGGGAAGCGCCTGCATCGGAGGCGGGCAGGGCATCGCGCTGATCGTGGAAGCCTTCCCCGCATAGGAAGGGACTCATGGAATGGTTTCTGTTTCCGCCACTCGCAGTGCTGCTCTACCTTTTCGGCGGACTCCGCATCCTGAAACAATACGAGCGCGGTGTGGTCTTCTTCCTGGGACGCTATACGGCGACGCGCGGGCCAGGGCTGGTCTTTATCCCGCCCGGATTCGCGCAGATGAAGCGCGTCTCGATGCGCATCGTCGCCATGGACATTCCTGCCCAGGACGTGATCACCCGCGACAACATCTCCGTGAAGGTGAATGCCGTCCTCTATTTCCGGGTGCTGGAGCCCTCGCTCGCAATCATCGAGATCCAGGACTACCTCTACGCGACGGGGCAGCTCGCGCAAACGACGCTGCTCTCCGTGCTGGGACAGGTGGAGCTCGATGAGCTGCTGGCCGACCGGAAAAAGGTCAACGACATCCTTCGGCAGATCATCGACGAACGCACCGATTTCTGGGGTATCGAGGTCTCGGCGGTGGAGATCAAGGATGTGTTGCTGCCCGACGGCATGCGTCGCGCGATCGCCCGGCAGGCTGAGGCCGAGCGCGAGCGGCGCGCCAAGGTGATCAGCGCGCAGGGCGAGCTGCAGGCGTCGGAAACCCTGGCCCAGGCGGCGCGCATGCTGCAGAGCCAGCCGGCATCGATTCAGCTGCGGTATCTGCAGACGCTCACCGAGATCGCGACGGAGAACAACTCGACCACCATCTTCCCGATCCCGATCGATCTGCTCAAGCCGTTCCTGCAGCGCGCCGACGATCAAATGGCCGCGCCGCATCCGCGGCCCGCGGCGCTCCCCGGAGAGCAGCCAAGCGAAGCGCTCCGCTCTCCGGAAGCCCCGGTGGCGCTTCCGGAGCCGGCGCGTGAGCCGCTGCCACGCCGCCAGGGAGAATGACTTGAGCGACCAGCCGGGACGGATCGATCGTGCAGCGCTGGAGCGGATCATGCAGCGCGCGGCGGAGCTGCAGGCATCCGAGGCGGACATCGGGGAAGGTCTTACTCCGGACGAAGTGCTTGCGCTGGGCCGGGACGTCGGCATCCCGGGCCGCTACCTCCAGCAAGCGATGCTGGAGCAGTCCAGCGCGATCGTGGCACCCGCCGAATCGAGCCTGGCCGGTCAGCTGGTGGGCCCGGTGGAAGTCGCGGCGCAGCGTGTCGTCCAGGGTGACCCGGAAGACGCCGCGCGGGCCCTGGTCACCTGGTTCGACTCCAACGAGCTGCTCGTGGTGCTGCGCCAGCAGCCTGGCCGGGTGACCTTTGAGCCGCTCGGCGGGATGCAGGCGGCGTTGCGGCGGGGCAGCGCTGCGTTGAGCAGCTCCAAACCCAAGTTCATGCTGGCCCGCGCCACCCTGGTCACCGCCACGTTTAACCGGCTGGAAACCGGTTATTGCCATGTTACGCTCACAGCGAATTTGCGGAAGCTCCGCAGCGGTTACCTGGGCGGTGCGTTTGCGGGCGGCTCGACGGGCGTCGCGGCTGCCATTATCGCCGCGACGCTGAGTCCCTTCTGGGTTATCGTCGTGCCGCCCTTGCTGGTTGGCGGTGCAATCAGCTGGGTGGTGCTCAAGCAATATCGGCCGATGGCCGAGCGTGCGCTGCTCGGCCTGGAACGGGCGCTCGATTATCTGGAGCGCGGGGGCATCAAGCCGGGTCACCAGATTCCGCCCCGATCCGGCGGGTTGCTCGAGACCCTGGCCGGAGAGCTTCGCAAAGTGATCACCTCCGGGAGTGAGCGGCGGCCGCGATGATGGTGCGTACGGTCGGCGTGCTCGGGTGCGGCTTGATGGGGAGCGGCATAGCCCAGGTTTCGGCGGTGGCGGGCTGCGACGTAATCGTGCGCGACCTGAATGACGAGTTGCTTGCGAAAGGGCGTGGCGCCATCACGAACTCCCTGGCCAAGTTTGTCGAGAAAGGCAAGCTCACCGGCGCGGCGCGGGATGCCGCCTTGGAGAAGTTGCGTTTCACCACGGCATTGGAAGAGCTGGCCCAGTGTGATCTGGTGATCGAGGCGGTGACGGAGGACCTCGAGCTCAAGAACAGCTTGTGGGCGACGCTCGACCGGATCTGCCCGCCGGCGACCCTCTTCGCCTCCAACACCTCGAGCCTCCCCATCATCGCAATGGCCCGGATGACAGGGCGGACGGATCGCTTTCTGGGACTGCATTTCTTCAATCCCGTGCCCCTGATGCCGCTGGTCGAGGTAGTCCGTACGGTCGGGACCTCGCCCGAAACCCTCGCCATGGCCATGGCTTTCGTACGACGGCTCGACAAACAGCCGATCGCCGCAAAGGACTCCGCCGGCTTCATCGTGAATCTGCTGCTGATCCCGTATTTGCTCGACGCCGTGCGTGCGGTGGAGCGGGGGGTCGCTTCCGTGACGGATATCGATGCCGGCATGAAGCTCGGCTGCGGGCATCCCATGGGTCCGCTCACCCTGCTCGATTTCGTGGGCCTCGATACCTCCCTCAAGGTCGGCGAGATCCTCTACGAAGAATTCCGTGAGGCGCGCTATGCGCCGCCCCCGCTGCTCAAGCGTATGGTCATGGCCGGTTGGTACGGTAAAAAGAGCGGGAAGGGGTTTTACGATTGGAGCGCGACCCCCCCAGCGCCCAGCGAGCTGGGGCTGTGACGCAGAACCGCGTGAACAGTGAACGGTTAACCGTGAACGGGACCAGCCTTGCAAGCGGCGCTCTGCTGCACAGGTTGGTACTGTTCACTGTTCACTGTTCACTGTTCACTGTAGTGGCGTGCCGAGCGACAACGTCGCGGCCATCGTTCGTGCCGCTCCCCAGCGCCTCCAGCGCAGAGGTGGAGCTCCCGATTCCCGACGCCACGCGCGCGCTGGCCGAAACGCTGGCTCGGGACAGCATCTCGCTCGCCACGGTCAAGGAGGACGACGGCTACATCGATTCGGGCTGGCTGGACGCGAGCACGCTCGAGCGAACCTCCAAACGCCCGCTCGGCCGCGACGTGGTGCGGGTGCGCGCCTGGGTCAGTCCGGCGAAGCAGTTCTGGAGCGAGCTCGTGGTAGAGGCAACCTATCGGCCGTTCGCCGACCCCTCCCGCCCCGAGCGCGAGCTGGACGTGCCACTGCCGGCGGATCACCCCCTGCAGCGACGCATCGTAGGGACGCTGCGCAAGCTCATCGAGGAGTACGGTGATGCGGAAGCACTCAAGGCGCTGACGCCTGCCAAGTCCGACACGAGCAAGGCGGTGAAAGACACGACGAAAGTGAAGCGGGATACGGTCTCTCATTCGGGAGACGGCCGGTGGTGAATCTGCCCGGTCTCCCGAGTGAGGATCGCGCCGGAGAGCTTGCTCGCCCCACCCAATTCCCGATTCAGGATCTGGATGATCGTGAGTGGGACGTCGTGGTCGTGGGTGCTGGACCCGCAGGCTGCGTCGCGGCGCACCAGCTCTCGTCGGGCGGACACTCGGTCCTGCTGATCGAGCGGGAAGCACTGCCCAGGGACAAGGTGTGTGGCGACGGTCTGCTTCCCGATGCGCTCCGCGTGCTCGATCAACTGGGCCTGCTCGCCCAGGTGGTCCGACGTGCTCATCACTCGCGGATCACTCACGTCTTCAGCCCAGCTCGCATTGGAATCGAGCTTGCTGGAGGGTTCCTGTCGGTTCCCCGACGGGAGCTGGATACGCTGCTGGTGCAGGCGGCAATCGACCGGGGGACCAGCGTCGCTCAGGGTACGATCCTGTCGGTGCGCTCGCGGGACCCCACCGGCGTCGAACTCACCGCGCGCCAGCGCAGCACGCCGATCCGTGCGAGGATCGGCATCATCGCGACGGGTGCAGATGTGTCTCTCATGGAGCCGCTCGGAATGGTGTCGCGGCGACAGCCCAGCGCAATCGCGCTGCGCTGCTACATACAGTCGGACGCCTCGCTGGACCATTGGGTCGTGTCATTCGATCGCGCCGTGGCGCCCGGATATGCCTGGGTGTTCCCGCTGGGTGAGGGGAGGTACAATGCCGGGTGCGGTCAGTTCGCCAGCCGGAACCGCAGACCCTGGGGGAATCTGCGTGATAAGTTCGACCGTTTTGTGACCTCATTTCCGAGCGCGCGAGGGCTCTTCCAGCGGGCATCGCATATCGATAAACCGGTGGGAGCAAGGCTGCGTTGCGGTCTCGCTGGCGCGCTGGTTCATGACGGCGGGTCGGTGATTGCCGTCGGAGAGGCCATTGGAGCAACCTATCCCTTTACCGGTGAAGGGGTGGGAAAGGCGATGGAAACGAGCCTGATCGCGTCGGAGTACGCCGATCGTGCGCTGCAATCGAACGATCGGAGGGTGCTCGAAGAATTGTCGAAAGCCTTCGCGCACGGCTTGGCTCCGCGATACCAAGGATACCAGGTGGCCGAGCGATGGATGGCTCACCCCTGGCTGGCGGACTTCCTGGCCCGCCGAGCCAGATCGAGCCCGAGGCTCCGACATGCATTGGAGGGAATCCTCTGCGAGTCGGTGGATCCAGGTCTGGCCTTCTCCCTGCGCGGCCTCTTCGCGGTTCTGGTCGGATAGGGTGGTTGAATCGCGAAGCACCGAGCCTCCCGCTGGCCAAGCTAAGGCAGACCAGGAGTTCTGTGAGAGGATCCTCCCGCAGGTCTCCCGCACTTTTGCACTGGGGATTCGCCTGCTGCCCCCGGCGCTCTCGGAATCGGTAGCGACCGCCTATTTGTTGTGCCGCATCGCGGATACGATC